>NZ_CP178750.1:2885644-3206271 GCF_047323225.1 Bdellovibrio sp. HCB-110 | reverse complement strand
TGTTGTAGCAGGATTTTTGTTAAGTTGTGCTCCTCTTAAGAACTCTCCGTTTTCAGAAGAGACGGAGAGTTCAGCCTCCAACTTGAATCAGCAAAATTTAGGACTCTTAAAAAGCAGTCCGTTTTTTACTGAGCCCCCCCAAGAAATTGTTCTCGGTGTCTTTGCAGATAGCCATCAAAATTATGCCGCGCTTGAAGATTGGGTGAGAGATGCCAACACCATGAGTTTCGACTTTGCGGTGAGCCTTGGCGATTTCACCAATCAAGGTCTAAATTTTGAATATGATGTCTATCTGAATCTAACAGCGCCACTGAAAACACCTTTGATCACCGTGATTGGAAATCACGATTCGGTGGCGAAGGGGAAGCTTTTATATAAAAGACTTTTTGGCCCCTACAATTTCCACTTTGATCATAAGGGCTATCGCTTTGTTATTTTTAATAACAATCGTTTGGACTTTATCGATGAGGGGATTGATTGGGACTGGCTTGCGAAGGAAGTTCGTTTAAGTCCTTTGCCTGTTGTTCTTCTGATGCATGTGGACCCCGACAATAACGAGTACTTCACGGAAAAAGACAAAGATCTTTTTTGGGATACCGTTCGGGATTCGTCTGTGCGTTTGATCATGAACGGGCACAAACATATTTATCATACGGAAACTAAGGAAGGCATTCTACGCCACCAAGTCGAGCGTTTGGAGCGAGGCCGCTGGTCGCGTATTACTCTCAGGGAAGACAACATTCTCGTGGAGCAATGTCTCCGGAAAGATTGTCGTTATGGGATTCAGCAAGATTATCATCCTGATATTCAGCCTTTGGAGTGAGTTGGCTGTTGCTCAATGGGGTGTCGCTTTAGGTACGGGATCGTACATGGGCGATCGGCATTACGGAGTAGCCTACACATCAGAGTCTGGAAATCACAATACAGTATTCGCCTATGGCACCACTCCCGGAATCATAGGCAGCGAAGTGCAGCAGTTGAACCTGAAATACATCTATTCGCCTTTTCATTCTTCATACAAAGAAGTGAAGACGAATTGGGTGGGAATCGGAGTTTTGGTCAGCCGTTGTCTTTGTGATGAAACGTTTATTAAAAATTCGGGAGTCTATCCTGAAGACAACTACTATGACGAAACGGCCTATCGTTTCGGTTTGGTCCTTGCGACAACAGTACAGTGGAAAAACTGGGAAGCCTACTGGGACTGGACATTGTTAGATCAAATCGCTATTGCCGTATACAACAATGACCGCTACGCCCATCGGACTGAATCCTATTGGGCGAGTGGACTTGGAATGCGCTATTACTTTTGAAGCATGCGAGTGGCTTCGCGTTGCACTTTCTTAAGAACTTTCGGGTCCATTCTTTGGGGGTGAGGTTTGAGCTTCGCAAGCCTTTCCACAAGAATGGAAGAAATTAGAAAGTCACGAAGTCGCTTGTCATCTGCGGGGATAATATTCCATGGCGCATGATCGTCATGAGTTTCTCGAAGGGCAATATCATAGGCTTCAAGATAGCGATCCCAATGAGCGCGCTCCTCAAGATCGCTCATTGAAAACTTCCAATGTTTCTTGGGATTGTTCAAGCGTTCGGTGATTCTTTGAGCTTGCTCTTTCGGGCTGATGTGAAGGAAGAATTTAAAAATGATCACGCCTTCCGTGGACAACATTTTTTCAAAGCTCACGATATCGTCAAGGCGTTGTTTTAGCTGCTTTTCAGGCAAGCGGTGATGCACATAAGGCACGACAAAATCTTCATAGTGACTGCGATTGAAAATTGTAAACTCACCCTTGCCTGGACTTTCTTTGTGAATTCGCCAAAGATAGTCGTGGGCGAGTTCCAGTTCTGTGGGCTGTTTAAAAGAAACGACTCGCAAACCCTGCGGGTTCGTATTTTTAAAGACATGTTTAACAGTGCCGTCTTTACCAGAGGTGTCCAGACCTTGCAGAATAATAAGTATCTTGTGCTTAGACTCCGCAAAGATCAGCTCTTGAAGGTCCGAAAGTTTTTCGTTTAAAGCGAGAAGCTCTTCCTCAAAAGTTCCTTTGTCGATCGAACAGACTTTGTCTGCGTGGGTAGGACACTGTTTGAGTTTTTTCTTTTTGGGGAAGAACAGACTCTCTTTAATTTTTTTGGATTTCTTTTCCATATCCATCAATTGTAACTGAGCAGAGGGAATATGAAAAATGTTTAATCACAAGGAGAGGTTGTCGTCTCTGTACTTTGAAGGCTTGCCCCCAAAAAGGTACTTGAAGTTTAAAAGTGCAGTGGCAATGGTGCCAGTATTCTTTTCTGAAGCAGAGCCTGAAGTTACGTTGAGTTCCGTAGTCACGGCTCTTCCAATGTATTCAATTACAAAGTGGTCGCCAATGAACCAACCTATACCGAAGTGAGCACCGAAACCATTTTTTAGTTCTATAGAGTCCATAGGTGTTGCTGCCGTAAATTTTGACATGCCATATGTTAAAGCTAATGGAATATAAAAAGACTCCCATCTATATGCAACGCCGATATAAAGGAAGTCAGTTTGATACTTGGAAATATTTGATGAGGTCGAAATCGGAAAGCCATTAATAGTTCCGGATTTTAGTTTTCGTTCAGTACCGAATTGGAGGCCGCTAATAAAGCCTAAGGAGTTCTCTGGAGTATTCCAAATGTCGATGCCGAACTCAAAGGAACTTTCATACTCAAGTTTGTAGTCAGTTGTATAAGGCGTCCCTGAGTTGGTTCCTTTACCATCCATTTTAACTTGATAGTTTGGACTAAACCCGCCACTGAAACCGAATTGCCATGCAGCGAGAGCCGAAGTTGAACTTCCCAAAATAACAGTAATAAGTGCGATCAGAGTCTTCACAATTCCTCCATGAATTTCTATGAAGCACTATCTGAGTATGATAGTAAACACTGCGCTGTTTTATTTGGACTAAGGTTGGAAAATAAAAGAGTCCGAATTTTCATTCGGACTTAGAAAAAATCAAAGAGTTGTTAAAAAATTAGTATTTGTCTTTGTTAACTTCATAGCAAGAGAAGTAACCATCTGAAGTTACAAGACTAAAGCTGCCGTCACCGTTTTCGGCGAGAACTTCACCTGTAATTCCATCAAAAACAGTTCCGACAGCGTTGTCACCCGGATAAGCACGCACTTCAAGGTATGTTCTGCCTGTCGCTTTAGAAACGTATTTTAAGATGTAAAGATCATTGTAACTTTCTTCGCCACCTTTGCCGAAAAGTTTTTTAAGTTCGGCGAACGTCAAAGTGAGTTTTGGATCTTCATTGTAGGCTTGATAGTATTTATTGATTAAAGAAAGGTGAAAAGCTGAAATCGATGCGGCTTTTTTAACATCGAAAATAATTTCTTCCGTCAGTGGAGCATCGGCTGCGGATTCATTGGGAATCTCAAGAGCGCACAACTCGATATTTGCAGGAGTTGCAGCCAAAGCAAATTTAGAAAGCATAAGAACAGAAATGAAAAGGATGATTTTATTCATGGTAATTACTCCGTGTGTTTGTTTTCGGAGCTAGAACTACCATGTCTCTTTAAAATTTATCCAATAAATGATTTTAAAGTAAATATTCACTATTTGAATAGTACTTCGACAGCCCTGCGAATGTCGCTTTCATCATGATAAAGACCAAACCCAAAACGCAAACGTGTTCCACGAGAATCTGTTTTCAAGTGGTTTTGCGCCAAAGTTTTTACCATTTCCTGGGTCTTGTCCGTCGAGGGCAGCTCAAATGTCAGGAAATGGCCATGAAAAATGCCCTTCTCCTGAATAAGATTCTGACGATTCACCAACGGATGGGATCGCTTATCGAGCTCTGCCAAAAACAGCTCTTGGTTCCTCTCTACAAATGCATGAATTTTTTCTACAGTGAGGCCTTCGGATTTAAACTTTTCTAGCACTGCGATCAGCCGATAAAGAGCGGAAAAGTCCATGGTGCTACCTGCGTATTGAAGAGCGTCTGTCGGGTAGCCCACTTGATTGCCGACAGCAGAGAGGTGAGAAAGTTCTGCAAACCAGCCCGTATGAAAGGGACGGTGGCGAGTGCCAGGGGGAACGTGAAGGAAACACGCTCCTTCGCCACCTTGGGCGTATTTGTAAGAGCCTGCAATATAAAACGCACGCTCTTCGATGGCAGATAGATTGAGAGGAACCGCCATAAAGCTGTGATACCCATCAATGGCAAAAATAGCTTTGGCCGGAGTTTTCTTAACGAGTCTTTCAATGTCACACGCAAGGCCTGAGTTAAAGAAAACGTGACTGACAAAAATCAAATCCCAATCAGATGAAGCCATCTCTTTTTCAAAGCGCTCGTTGAAAGTAGCTATCGGTAAAGTTGGAACTTTCACGACTTCAAAATTCGGCAGCTCTGAAAGGCGATTGATCTGACGGTCGAAACTGTAAAACTCCGAGTCCGTCGTTAATACGCGAACTTTTTTGCTCCAATCCAAAGAGCTTAAAAGACGAAAAACAAACTCGTGCGTGTTCGGAGCAAAAACAATCTGTTCCGGTTTTGAAAGATGCAAAACTTCGCTGATGAGTTTTTGCGCCTGAGGAATTTTCTTAGAAAAAATATGATTCCACTTATCGTCCACGTACTGACAAGAGTCATCCCAATATTGAAGGTGAGCCTCTCTTGAAACATCCGGCCAGTAATGGTGACTGTGGCAAGCGAAGTGCAATTCCTGTGAATGAGCATCTAAAAAACGACGATAAAGATGTTTATACATACAAAAATCATAATCAAATTTCTGGAATAAAAAAAGCGCTCTTCTTTTATTGAAAGAGCGCTTTTGCTAAATACTTTCCGCAAATGTTGTTTGCGAAGATTTCTTTAGATTAGAAGTAGCCTTCGTCGTCGCCGAAGTCGTCATCTTCATCTTCGTCGTCGTCATCATCGCTAGTTTCTTTTTTCTTAAGGATGTCGTCGTCGCCTTCATCCTCTTCGTCTTCTTCGAAAGAACCTTCATCTTCAGATTCTTCTTCGCCTTCGTCTTCCCAGTCGTCAGAAGAAGACTCTTCTTCGATGTCGATCATGCTGTCCATCTCTGCTTCATCGTCGAACTCTGAAGACATTTCGTCGATAGCAGGAGTTGTAGGCTTCAACACTTCTACAGCGCCGGCGCCAACCGCAGCCGCTTTAGCTACTTTTTCTTTTTTAGGAGCCGCTTTTTTAGCAGCAGGCTTCTTCGCCGCTGGTTTTTTTGCAGCTTTTTTGGGAGCTGCTTTTTTAGCTGCGGCTTTTTTCGGAGCAGCTTTCTTCGCTGGTTTCGCAGCTTTTTTAGTAGCCGCTTTCTTAGCAGGTTTTGCTGTCTTCTTAGTTGCTTTCTTTGCTGCAGCTTTTTTAGCAGGTTTAGCTGCTTTTTTAGCTACTTTCTTCGCTGGTTTTGCTTTTTTCTTTGCCATTGATTCGCTCCCTAAAATGCTGCGAAGTCAGCAATGACTTCGGTCAAAAAATGATTGCCCCCTTAGACTAGCGAGAATTAAGGGGGCAGGCAAATCAAAATAGATAGAAATCCCAGGAGGGGATTTCTACGCGATAGCCCCGAAGGGGTTGAGGACAGAAGTCCGAAACAACGAGTTTTTGTCGGTCTTGTTTAGTTGATAATCCCACTCAAGTGGTCATCAATGATTTTGGCCAAGTCGTTAGGCAGGATGAAGGAAAGGAAAAGTCCGCCATTGTTAGCCCCTGCCTTAGGAACGATGGTGAAATATCCCAAAGTTCTTGTCCCAGCTTTATTTTTGATAGGGGCGGTGATGCCCAAATACTCTGGAAAGAATGAGCTTTCCATGAACATTCCGACCGCATTGACGCCGAAATAAAGGTAGATCTTGTTGCTGGAGTTCTGATTAAGCCCCAGGGCTAGTGACGGGAACTCTCCGCTTGGCATCATTGGAAGAGCGCGTCCGCCAGGAAGGGAGTTCGCTGGTGGAAGGCTGACCTTGTCTTTGACGATCAGCTTCAGCGGGATGCTCACTGCAACACGGGCTTTTTGTTGGGAGTCCAGGACGGTTTGGATTTTGACCCCTTTTACATTCGGTACATCTATATAGAGATTGCTGAAAGGTCCCGGAGGAAGGGGAAGATAAAGAAGTAGTGCGTTATTAGGTTTGTCGAGAGCGATCACTTGCTCATTCTCATAGGAAGTTCCGCCAACAATCCCTGACATTTCTAATTTGTCATACGCACTAGGAGGTTTCGGAGTCGGTGTTGTGTCGCCTCCTTGACCCGAGTTATCACTTGAACCTTGATTTGAGTTTCCGGTCGTCGGTGCAAGTGTTTGGAATCCATCTTTATTACAAGCCGCAAGAAGGGTGGTGGTAGCGAGTAGTGCAACCATCAGGCTAGTTGTTTTAAAAGTCTTCATACAAATTCCTCCATGCTTCTTGCATATTTTTCGGAGTAATTCGCTCTGGACTTTAGCTAAATATTTGAAATTATTGGTAAAAAAGTTCTACACTTTTTCGCGGATCAAAAACCGAAGACAAGGTCCTGTAAAAAATCTGAACAGAAATTTTTGAAATGTGTATGAAATAAAAAACCCGGTGAGGTTATCACCGGGTTTTGAATTGTATCTTTAGTTAACTAATTAACCGATCAACTTAAGAGCCAATTGGTTAGATTGGTTAGCTTGAGCCAATGTTGAAGTACCAGCTTGCAACAAGATGTTGTTACGAGTCATCTCTGAAGATGCTTGAGCAACGTCTGTGTCACGGATACGGCTGTTAGCTGCAGACAAGTTCTCTTGAGCTACACCTAAGTTGTCAACTGTTGAAGTCAATCTGTTCTGAAGGGCACCAAGATTAGCGCGTGTTCCAGAAACCGATGTTTGAGCAGCATCCAACATTCCCAAAGCTTCCTGAGCACCTTCTTTAGTAGAGAAGTCAATGCCAGATAAACCAAGAGAATCCAAAGTAGCTACGTTTTCTCCAGCGTTGAAAGAGATGCGATCTTCTTCAGCGTTGTTGAACAAACCAACTTGGAAATCAAACTTCGGAGATGAACCATCTAGAAGTTTAGTAGTACCCCAAGTAGTTACAGAAGCGATACGTTGAATCTCAGATTTCAATTGTTGAACCTCTTTATCCAACATGCCACGCTCTGTCTCACCAACAGTGTCAGAAGCAGCTTGGATACCCAACTCACGAAGACGAACCACGATGTTACCGATCTCGTTCAAGCCACCCTCAGCAGTTTGAACCATTGAGATACCATCGTTCGCATTTCTTTGTGCTTGAGCAGCAGAACGAATCTGAGCTTTCAAGCCTTCAGAGATCGCTAGACCTGCAGCATCGTCAGCAGCTTTATTAATGCGGCTACCAGAAGCAAGTTTCGCCATTGAATCGTTGATTTGTCTTTGCGAACCAACGAGGTTTCTTTGTGCGTTGATCGCTGCCATGTTTGTTGTTACTCTCATTCCCATTTTAAATTCCTCCGTTAATATTTATTTTTCATTTTCAATACCTTCCTTGATTTGTTTTTTGGCTGGGCAGAACCTACTCTGCTTTGCCGGCACTGACATCCGAGTCTGTGCTTGTTTAATGGCCTTTTTATTTTGACTCTCCATTTTTAGAGAGTTGCTGGTGAAGTCCCAGCGCACGAACAATCTATTGTTCTACTTACATCATCATCCTTGAAGGCCCTCCTTTCGGTTATACAGAGAGAGTGACCTTCTCTCTCTGACTCCTTCTGAGTGAATCATTGATAGTGAATTGATCGGGATTTGAGACGATCTCTTGACAGGACGTGAGGCGAGTTTTGTTTGATTTCTACAATACTAGTCTAAGGATAGATCTTGAATTCAAGACGTAAGATTGTCCTGAATCACTTAGACACAATACTTTCAGAGGGAAAAAAGCTGTTTTCCTAGACGGAAGCTCAGTCAATTTCTAAGAAGCGACAAAAGGCCATGTTACCTGCGAGCAGATATTGATGATTCTGTTCCGCTTTTAAGTGGTGTGAGGGATTGTAGCCAATCGTGCACATGGTCTTGTCTCCATCAAAGTGAGAACAGTCCTCGCACGAAAAGCGAGTGTCATACTTCATAAAATCGCGCGGGTTCACAGTGTCTTTCTTGATAGACGGCGTAAGACGGGGCTGTGATTTTGTTCTTCCCTTGGGATTTACGATTCCTGCCATTCGTGGACCTTAATAAACTCTTTCCGATGTTGACAAAGCTAAAATAGGACTCATCCTTTATTTCAGATGGAGGGAATATGGGCAACGATATTGAAAAAATGACGCGAAAAAGTCAGGAAGCCATGCAAGCGGCGGCCCGACTGGCAGAGCGTAAAAACAGCCCCTCTGTAGAACCCGAACATTTGTTGACGGAGCTAGTACAGCAGTCCGAAGGCATTGTTCCGCGTTTATTGGATAAATTAAACGTACCTCAAGCGCAGTTCTTAACGGATTTGCGCACACGTATTGATAAATTTCCTCAAGTCACCGGCGGAGGCCAAAAGCTTTTCGCGGGTCCTCGTCTTGAAAAGGTCTTTAAGGCTGCGGAAGACGAAGCTCAAGCTTGGGGTGATGCGTATATTTCTACAGAGCATTTCTTTTTAGGAATGCTGAAAGCGGGCGACGCAGAGTTAAATACTCTGTTTAAAAAATCAAAAATCAATGTGGATCAGGTGAAGGCTGCATTGGAAGAAATGCGCGGAAACCAGAAAGTCACAGATGATGAGCCTGAAAATAAATACGAGATACTTAAAAAGTATGCTCGGGATTTAACGGCTCTAGCGGCCGAAGGAAAGTTAGACCCTGTGGTCGGGCGTGATGAAGAAATTCGTCGTGTCGTGCAGGTTCTTTCGCGCAGAACAAAAAACAATCCGGTTCTTATCGGGGAGCCTGGCGTAGGTAAAACAGCCATCGCCGAAGGTTTGGCGTTAAGAATTATTAAACATGATGTGCCCGATAACTTGGTCGGCAAAAAACTCATGTCTTTAGACATGGGGGCTTTGATTGCCGGCGCCAAATATCGTGGTGAGTTCGAAGACCGTTTGAAAGCCGTGATCAAGGAAGTAACGTCCAGTGATGGACAAATCATTTTGTTCATCGACGAATTGCATACCTTGGTAGGTGCTGGAAAAACGGAAGGTGCCATGGATGCAGGCCAGTTGTTAAAACCTGCCCTCGCCCGTGGCGAGTTGCGCTGTATCGGTGCTACAACTTTGGATGAGTATCGCAAGTACATCGAAAAAGATGCGGCCCTTGAGCGTCGTTTCCAAACCGTGATGGTGGAAGAACCCAGTGTGGAAGACGCGATCACGATCTTGCGTGGACTCAAAGAAAAATACGAAGTCCATCATGGAATTCGTATTACAGATGCGGCGTTGGTGTCAGCGGTGAAATTGTCTCATCGTTATATCACCAATCGTTTCTTGCCGGATAAAGCTATCGACTTGATTGACGAGGCGGCAAGCAAGCTCGGAATCGAAACGCGCTCTGTCCCTGAAGAAGTGGATAAAATTGAGCGTGAATTGATGCAGCTTCGTATTGAAAAAGAAGCTTTGAAAAAAGAAAAAGACGAAAGCGCGAAAGAGCGTTTGGCGGTGATTGAAAAAGAAATCACGGAACTTAATGCGAAAAATCAGCTTTTGCGTGAGCAATGGGAATTTGAAAAAGGCGGTATTGCGCAGATCAAGAAATTGAAGGCCGATATTGAAGACCTTAAAGTCGCGATTGCCAAGGCTGAACGTGAAGGCGATTTAGGAAAAGCGGCGGAGCTTAAATACGGAAAACTTCCCGAGACTGAAAAAAAAATGAAGGCTTTGGAAGAGCGTAGCAAAGAGCAAAAGCCTGCTGAAAATCGCATGCTCAAAGAAGAAGTCGGCCCTGAAGACGTGGCTGAAGTTGTTGCGAAGTGGACGGGAATTCCTGTCAGCAAAATGCTGGAAAGCGAAACGCAAAAACTTCTGCACATGGAAGACGAGCTTAAAAAACGCGTTGTCGGCCAAGATCATGCATTGACGATTGTTGCGGATGCCATTCGCAGAGCGCGGGCAGAGATCTCAGATCCGAATCGTCCTATTGGAACCTTTATGTTCTTAGGACCCACGGGTGTGGGTAAGACTGAAACGGTGAAAGCACTTGCCGAATTCTTGTTCGACGATGAGCAAGCCGTTGTGCGCATTGATATGAGTGAGTACATGGAAAAGCATGCGGTCGCTCGTTTGATCGGGGCTCCTCCGGGATACGTGGGTTACGAAGAAGGCGGTCAGTTAACAGAAGCCGTTCGTCGCAGACCTTACAGTGTCGTCTTGCTCGATGAAGTTGAGAAAGCGCACTCAGACGTGTTTAATATCTTGTTGCAAGTTCTCGATGACGGTCGTTTGACCGATGGTCAAGGGCGCACTGTGGACTTTAAGAATACGGTTTTGATTATGACTTCCAACGTGGGTTCCCAATCTATTTTGGACACCCATATGAGTGAGAATGATAAGCGCGAGGCTGTGATGGAAGCTCTTAGAGAGCGTTTCCGCCCTGAGTTCCTCAACCGTATTGATGAAGTCGTGATGTTCAACTCTTTAGGAGAGTCACAAATTTCCGGCATCGTGAAGGTGCAATTGGATCTTGTGGCGCAACGACTTAAAGCGAAGAAGATCAATATCGACTTCGATCAGTCAGCCGTGGATTTCTTAGCGAAAAAAGGTTACGACCCGGTTTATGGGGCGAGACCTTTGAAGCGTGTGATTCAGACAGAACTTTTGAATCCGCTTTCCAAAGAAATCATCTCGGGCAAAGTCAAAGCCGGGGATACAGTCAAAGTCAAAGGGTCGGATTTACATCTGACATTCTAAAACAAGGGAGCGAAAGCTCCCTTGTTTCTTTACTAAGTTCTCTTTTCAAGAGTCAGAGAACGTGGCGGTAAAAACCGTTGTTTATAACTTAGACATCTAAGAAATTTATCCAAGAAGAAAAATCCTAACAAAATACCAGAAACTCCTCATGTTATAACCGGGCCTCTTTTAACAAATGAGGTTTTTATGAAAGCGGTTTCCTATTTATTTATGGTTTTATTGGGTGCATCTTCTGCTTCAGCCGCAAGTGGTGCCTTGTATTACACGGAAGGTGAACTTGCGGGACAAGAAGTGAAGTCTTCAAGCTATATCGGCTATTACGAAACTTGTTTTGCGGGCAATGCTTATGCGGCGAAAAACAAGCTAGTAAAACTTATGAATAACGACATTGAAAAAGACGGTGCCTTTGCCAAAGTAGACGCGAAAAAAGACGTGATCGTTTTTGGTTACACAGACACAAAGTGTCTTGATGAGGGCGCAACGGTTTCTGAATGCCGTAGCGTAAGCATCGCTGCCAGATGCCGCTAGACTAAAAACAGATTGACCGTCAGCAAAGCCCTTTCCACAATAAAAGCATGAAAAAATCAATCGTGGCTTTCATGCTTATTTGTGGTTTATCAGTTAGTGCCTTGGCGCAGTCTCGTGTGTCCTACGACTTAACGGGTTCTTCAGGGACTCGCGATGGTGAATCTTTTAGTGAAATCCACTTGGGCCTTAATTGGTTTGTTGAAGAGTGGCTCAATTGGCGCAACTCTCTTTTCACTCAGTTCGGCACAGATATCAATACAGTCTACGGCTTGGATTCAGCGGCCTTGTTTAATTGGCAAGCTTACACACAAGGCCGAGGTTTAGGCATTGAACTATTCGCGGGACCCGGTTTGCGTTTTGCGAATGAAAACTCCAATGCGGTCTTCGGTAAAGCGGGAATCACCTTTGGCTTAGGAGGCCTTCGCATCGGGGGAGGCGTTCAAGCCTTTCACTATTTCGAAGATCGCACGGATAAAAATAATTTCGTTTTAAACAAAGATGAAGTGCAGTACTTCGTCACTCTTTCTGGTGGCGGAAGTTTTTAAAAGTGACGGGCGCCTAGTCACCGATAACGATCAATTTCAAATCGCCAGCGCAAGTCAATGTAGCGTGAACCCAGCAATCCGCGCCGGGGCCGCAGAGCCAGTAATACAAAGAACCACTTTGATAGCGATTGTTGCGAGCATCCCAGCGTGTTTGCAAAAGAACCTGTGAAAGATGAGTCTTAGTAATGCAGCCTTGGTTGGGGCGGCCTTTGCACAAGCCGACGTTGTATTGCTGCTTCAACTCTTTAAGAATTGTTCTGTCTTGCTTGAGCAATACTTCCCGGGCTTCATCTTGAGAGAAGCAAGTTTCGTTTGCATTAGCGGAAAGTGTGAAGAGAGAAAGAAGGACGAGCACAAAATTTTTCATCGCATACTCCTGGGTTTTGAGGGTTAAACCACACCGAGCGGAAATTCCTCAAGTCAGGATTGTGTTCAGGCCGCGAACAAGTAGGAATTTCAATTCATTTGATTGTGAAAAAGAAATTTACAAACAGAGTAGACACTCGAGTGTTCCCATAAAAAAGGTTGAACGAAAGAGTCAAAACTTTCGACAAGAGAAAATTTTTTTATAAATCGAAATTTTTTAGCATCCGAATAAATTCATGCACTTAGCGTGTCTCGGGGTGAGACCGGTTTTGTTTTTGCAAGTGTCGTCAATAACTTAGCTCTGGTTTAAGGTCTAGGCGTTCTTATCCGTATACTGTGCATGAAACCGCTGCACAGTGAATCCTTGGGAAGGGAAAAGAACATGAAATCACAGAGCACGAATTGGTCTAAGAAAATCTTTAAAGCATCAATCATGGTGGCTGGTGCTGCAATGACCATGGGAAATCAGAAGTGTGAACAGAAGCCCGCTGAGGCTCCTGCACGTGCTCTTAAAAAAATCGTAGAGTTGGGTGCGATCCGCTCAAGCCCGATCATCTTCCCTGGTGGCAGCGCTTTTGACTTTCAATTTGTAGCGAATCAACAAATCTATGGCGTGCTATTGGATAGCAAGGAATTTACATTGAAGTATAATCCGCCCATTGCGGTCCCTCCGCAGGAAGCAAGAACGGGGGATGTGGGCTTCTTCAATCTGACTAAGACGGATGGTCAGATGATGAAGGCCTTCGCGGAAGCAGCAGGTAAAGACAACTACAACGTGCAATACGCAAAGACCGCTTGGTGTATGGTCAATATTCCTCAGGCGAAACTCTCGGGCTCGGTGAATTCATTTGAATTGATCGGCGGTGGAGGTATTTCAATTGGTTTTACTCCGGCAGGAGCATTGCCAACCAATGGCCTTGGATCGGCGGGTTTCAATGTTGAATTTGCGCAACTGGATTTGTCCATGGTGGCGACTCGTCCCCTGACTTCGAAGGTGATGGCCGCTGCTAACGTAACGTCGAAACAGACTAAAACAAAAGTGAATTTCAGTTTGAACTTTGGCGCCTTCTCGGTGGGACCAAGTGCTTACTATCAAACTCCTTTAGCACAAGTGACTAAGAATGCTCTTGTGAAATCAGTGGCTGATTTGAACTCACAGTTGAAATCAGAAGAATGGTACACGCGCGTTCTTGCCAACCATGACACCCACTTGATTGTTGTTGGTGGTTTGGATGTGAAGCTTGAGCCGGGCGATCAACTTTTGGTTTACAACGAAGATTATTACTGGGAAGGAGAGCCTTGTGACTCTCGCTACTTGGGTGGTGGTGCGCAAGCTGGATCGGCGGTTGCGAAGATTGAAATCGACTGGGTTGGTGACGAGATCTCTCGCGGTCGTGTGATTGAGCAAAACGATGAAAATGCGGTGATCGGTGCAAAAGTGAAACTCTTTAAATTCCACGATGCAAACTACAAACCGCAAGATCCAGGTGTGCAACCTGTGAATCCATCGAATCCCAATAATGGTTCCAATGGCGGCAACACACAAACTCCGTCAAAACCAGGTCGCGGTTAAGACACTCTTAAAATAGACACTCCCTCAAAACTTGAAGCAGGATGGTTTCTTCATCCTGCTGCAAAATCCCTAAGCCCATTTAATTAGATTTGGCGTCATAGCTAGAACAATGTGCAATGCCCGCGCCCTTTCCTTGCCATCAGAGAGGCAAAAGTGTAGTTTCCTGGCATTCAAGCTTGAGGCCTTATATGTTTTCAGGAATCGTAGAATCTGTGATGCCGATTGAGAGCTCCCAGGAGCTTTCCAATGTGTATCGAATCAAAATTAAAAAACCTAGTGAATTCAATGATATAAAGCTTGGCGACAGCATCGCTTGTGACGGCGTTTGTTTGACCGTAGAGGCTTTCGACGACGAGCAAATGACCTTTGCTTTGGCGGCTGAGACCATCAAGGTTCTGCAGTGGAATCCGCAGAGCTGGATTGGTAAGAAAATGAATCTAGAGAGATCTTTGCGTTTTGGAGATCGTATTCACGGTCACTTGGTGACAGGTCACGTGGATAGTTTGGGGACGGTGATTCGCGCGGAACTTGATGGCGAGTCGTTCTTTTTGGATGTGAAAGTGAAAAACACGATTCTTCCGTTTGTGTGGAAGAAGGGCAGTGTGACTTTGAATGGCGTGAGTCTCACAGTAAACGAACTTAACAACGACATCGTGTCTGTTTGTTTGATTCCTGAAACATTGAAGCGCACAAATTTGGGAGAGCTTAAAGTGGGCTCTTCGGTAAATGTGGAACCTGACTATATGGCGCGTGCAATTCAGCGCTCTCTTGAAGTGAGGAAAGATTAAAATGTCTTTTAATACCATCCCTGAAATCATCGAAGACATTCGTAATGGAAAAATGGTCATCCTTGTGGACGATGAAGATCGCGAGAACGAAGGTGATCTGATCCTAGCGACAGATCACGTAACAACTCAAGCAATCAACTTTATGATCACAGAAGCTCGCGGGCTTGTGTGCTTAACAGTGACAGCTCAACAAATTGAGCGCTTGCAATTGCCTCTCATGGTTCGTGATGACATGAACTTTGCGCCGAACAAAACAGCGTTCACGGTAAGTATTGAAGCAGCGGAAGGTATCTCTACAGGGATCTCTGCGGCAGATCGTGCGCACACTTTGAAAGTCGCTGCAAACCCTCATGCGAAACCTTCTGACATTCACATGCCTGGTCATATCTTTCCAATTCGCGCTCAACAAGGCGGTGTCTTGAAACGTGCCGGTCATACGGAAGCCAGTGTGGACTTGGCTCGTCTTGCGGGCTTAAATCCTGCGGCCGTTATTTGCGAAGTGATGAATCCAGATGGAAGCATGGCTCGCGTGACGGATCTTAAAGAATTCGCAAAAAAACATAGCATCAAAATAGGAACGATCGTTGATTTGATCGCATACCGTTTGGCGAATGAAACTTTGGTGGAAGAGATTGCCACTTTGGATTTGCCAGAGACTTTCGGCAAAGACATGAAGGCTCGCGTTTTCAGAAGCACAGTGGATGGTCTTGAACACTTGGTGATTCAAAAAGGTGAGATCACGCCAGAGAAAGACACATTGGTGCGTGTTCACGTTGATAACTTCACTCGTGATTTTATGGCGGTTCTGCAAAGAGGAGCTTCCACAGTTCTTGAGAGCATTAAGCTTATCAATGAACAACCGAGTGGTGCCTTTGTTTTGCTTCGCGGGAACAACCGCACGCAAGGCCTTGCGCAAGAGTTGCAAGTTCTTGTGGGCATGGATGACGTTCGTCCTTCAACGCCGCTGATGGATGAAAGAGACTACGGTATCGGCGCGCAAATTTTGCGTGAAATCGGTGCCCGTAAAGTTCGTCTTTTGACGAACAAACCAGAAAAGAAAGTCGGCTTAAAAGCTTTTGATATTGAGATTGTTGAAATTGTCGCTATTGAAAATGTAAAGGGGCACAAGTAATGGGAACTATCAAAGTAGGTGTTGTCACAGCACGCTTTAACAACGAGATCACTGGAAAACTAGAAGAGGGTGCAATCAACTATCTTGAGTCTTGTGAAGGTGTTGAAATCTTCGCAGCTCTAGTTCCAGGCGCTGTGGAATTGCCTTTGGCCTGCCAAGCCTTCTTGGATGCAGGTTGCGACGGTGTGGTGGCTTTGGGTGCTGTTATCCGTGGTGAAACTTCTCACTATGACTATGTTTGCAACTCTGTGACAGACGGAATCTCTCGCTTGATGTTGGACTATAAAAAGCCTGTCGGCTTCGGTGTTTTGACGACTGAAAACGAAGAGCAGGCCCTTGATAGAGCTGGCGGAAAGCACGGTAATAAAGGTGAGGAAGCCGCACAAGTTGTGATGGAAATGATCGGTTTGACGACGGAAATTCCAGCCGCTTTGAAAACAGCACAAATGATGGCCAAGGCCCAGCCTGCGAAGTCCGCGAAGAAGGCCGCAAAACCTGCGGCGAAAGCGAAAAAAAGTAAGAAAAAAACTAGAAAGTAATGGTCGAGAGTCCCTCTCTGGGACTAGCATATGGGTGTGATGGAAAATACACCGCAAAACGACGAATTTCTTCCTCCTGGTCCCCAGGAATTTAAAAAACGACGCCGCGAGATTTTATTGGTTCTTGTGGTGTCGTTTCTTTTTGGTCTCCTCACATGGTTTGAGATTCGCCTGTTTGCGACAAGCCAGCAGCTTCCCTTTGTTCACAGTATCTTTTTCTTTGGTCTCGTAAACTTTAATATCATTCTTCTTTTGCTTTTGCTTTTCATGATCTTCCGAAATGTCGTGAAGGTTTTCGTGGAAAGACAGGGAAAGGTCTTCGGGAGCAGTCTGAAGGCTAAACTCATCGCCGCCTTTGTGACATTCAGTTTCGTTCCAACGGTGCTGATGTTTATTATCTCGGTGTTTTATATCAACTCAAGCTTCGATAAATGGTTCAGTGCCAAGATGGCGGGGGTTCTTAAAAGTTCCATTGAAGTCACGAATGCCTATTACTTCAATGCGAAGAAAAAGAATTATCACTTTGCCCATCAAATTGCAGATGCTGTTCGTCCGTTAAAAAATCAGAACGACATTAAAAATAAAATCGAACATCTGCGCAAAGAATTTAGTTTGGATGCGGTCGAGTACTATCCGTCGCTTTTTGGAAAGCGCGCCGTTGTTTCTGCTGAAGACGACACGGTTCCTACCGTTCCAGCGGTCTCTCTTGAATTTTTACAAAAGGGAATCAAGCTTCAAGCCGAAGCAAGTATCATCCATCAATTCGGGGATGGAAACTTGGTCCGTGTTATTGTTCCGGTGCAAGAGGGCGCTGAAAAAGGTGCTGTGGTTGTATCGAGCTTCTTGCCTCTGTCATTGATCTCGAAGATGAATGATATTTCCACGGCCTATGACGAGTTCCGGGATATCAATCCTCTCGAATATCCATTGAAGTCCATTTATCTTTACATCTTAGTTTTGATGACTTTCGTGATCCTGCTTGCGGCGACGTGGTTTGGATTCTATTTGGCAAAACAACTCTCGATTCCGATTGTGCAATTGGGAAGAGCCACTCGTCGGGTCGCAGGCGGGGACTATACACCTTTGCAAATCCAAGCCGGTTCTGAAGAGATCAACGATCTGATCACAAGCTTTAATCAGATGACCGTGACTTTGGAAAAAACTTTGGAAGAGTTGGATCAACATGCGCGATACACCGACACGGTTCTTAAGAACGTCAGTGCCGGTGTGATCTCTGTGGACGAAAACGGCGTTGTTTCGACAATCAATCGTCACGCGGCTCAGCTTCTAAAAATTGATGCTGAAAAATATATCGGCAAATCTGTTCGCGATCTTTTAACTCTGGAATACTTCCGTACTTTTGCGGAATTGCAAAAAACCATGATCGATCACAAGGTCGAGAGTATTCAGAAGGAACTTCGTCTGAATGTGCAAGGAGAGGCCTTGCCACTCTTGATGACTCTTTCGATCTTGAAGGATGAAAAAGGTCAAGAGATGGGTAAGATCCTGGTGTTTGACGATTTGACTCCGATTGCAAATGCGCAAAGAGCGGCGGCTTGGACAGAAGTGGCTCGTCGTATTGCCCATGAAATTAAAAATCCTCTGACGCCGATCAAACTTTCAGCCGAAAGACTGCAAAGAAAATTTGGTGCTTCGATCACAGACCCTGCATTCAGTGAGTGTACGACGATGATCGTAAAACAAGTGGATGGTCTAAAAAATCTCGTGAACGAATTCAGTAATTTTGCTCGCTTGCCTCAAGCGCGTCCGGTGGTGGCTAACTTAAACAGCGTGGTGGAAGAGTCCTTGGGGCTTTATCGCCAAGCTCATCCGAATATTCGCTTTGAATTTAACCAGGATGAGGAGCTTCCGGATTTCAAATTTGACCCCGATCAGATCAAGCGCGTGCTTGTGAATTTGGTCGATAACTCGTGCTCGGCTGTTGCAAAAGAGCCACAGGCCACAGTAGAAATCGTGACTCGATACGACAAGGACATCAAAACCATGCGTTTAACGGTGGCCGATAACGGGGAAGGTATTCCTGCGGCAGATCGAAGTCGCATTTTTGAGCCATACTACTCTACAAAAGAAGGCGGAACTGGGCTAGGCTTAGCCATTGTGAAAAGGATCATTGAAGATCATAATGGGTTCATTCGTGCGACCGCCAATGAGCCCAAAGGGGTCAAGATGGTGATCGAAATGCCTGTCAATGAAGTAGGTGCGTGGAAACCTGCTGGCGAATAGAAAGAAGGTTCCGGTGACGGCTCTGAATACTAAAATTTTAATTATTGATGACGAAGCTCCGATTCGTGATGTGTTGTCTGCGTCTTTGAAAGACGAAGGCTATCAAGTCTCTTTAGCTCATGACGGAGAATCAGGATTGCAAGCTATTCGTGATTTTCAACCCGACATCGTTTTCCAAGATATTTGGATGCCAGGTAAATACGACGGTATCGAAGTTTTGACGATGGCCCGTAAAGAGTTTCCGCACTTAGAGTTCATCATGATCTCAGGGCACGGAACGATCGAAACAGCGGTGAAGTCAACGAAGTTGGGCGCGTGGGATTTTATCGAGAAGCCTTTGTCGATGGATAAAATCTTGATCACGATTTCAAACATCTTGAGCTTCCAACAACAAAAAGAAGAAAAAGTTCTTTTGTTGAACAAACTTCGTAAGTCGATTGCTTTAATCGGTGAAGCTCCTTCAATCGTGCAAACAAAACAAATCATCGCCCGTGTGGCGCCGACAAACTCTTGGGTTTTGATTCAAGGGGAGGCGGGCACTGGCAAAGAATTGGTCGCACAAAACATTCACTACATGAGTGCCAGAGCCAGCCGTCCGTTTGTTGAAATCAACTGCGGTGGAATTCCTGAAGACCTTTTAGAGTCTGAAATCTTCGGGATCGAAAAAGGCGCAATGCCCGGTGTGGATCGTGTTAAAAAAGGCAAATTGGATCTGGCCCAAGGCGGAACGCTTTATATCGCCGAGATCTGCGAGATGAATTCAGCGGCTCAGGGAAAACTTTTGAGCTACCTGGATGAAAAGAAATATTCTCGTGTTGGTGGTCACGAGTTGATCGAAAACGACGTGCGCGTGATCGCTGCCTCTTCCAAAGATCTTGAAAAAGAAGTGAAGGAAGGTCGTTTCCGCGAAGACCTTTACTACCGCCTCAATGTTATTCCGTTCCGTGTTCCGGCTTTGCGTGAGCACGTGGAAGACGTTCCTGTTTTGGTTTCTTACTTTGCCGACAATGTTTCTAGAGAAAGCGGTTATCCTAAAAAAGCCTTCTCTGAAAAAGCCATTGAGAAAATGGTGTCCTACCAGTGGCCGGGCAATGTGAGGGAACTAAAGAACTTTATTGAGCGCGTGTATATTTTAACACCCGGTGATTTTGTTGACGTTCACGATCTGCGCTTTGCGGGACTTATCGATAAAGAGGATGAGAAAGCCGTCGAGATGCAGGATCTTTCCACGTTCAGAGAAGCTCGTGCGCAGTTTGAAAAAGAATACTTACTCCGCAAGATTTCTGAAAACAGTGGAAACATCAGCAAAACAGCCGAAGTGATTGGTTTGGAAAGAAGTTATCTTCACAGAAAAATCAAAGCTTACGGTATTGATACGAAAGACAACTAAGAAAGAGACGAGAGATGGCAGATACAGCAATTACCCCAACACGTTCCGAAAATTACCCTGAGTGGTACCAACAAGTGATCGTTGCAGCCGATATGGCGGAAAATTCTCCCGTTCGTGGTTGCATGGTGATCAAGCCTTGGGGTTATGCAGTTTGGGAAAACATGCAGGCTGTTTTGGATCGCATGTTTAAAGACACGGGCCATGTGAATGCTTATTTTCCATTGCTTATTCCATTGAGCTTTTTGGAAAAAGAAGCCGCTCACGTTGAAGGTTTCGCAAAAGAGTGTGCAGTTGTAACTCATCACCGTCTTAAAGGCGATGGCAATGGCAAGCTTGTTCCAGACGGAGAGTTGGAAGAACCTCTGATCATTCGTCCTACGAGTGAAACAATCATCGGTCACCAATTCGCTAAATGGGTGAAGTCTTACCGTGATTTACCAATCTTGGTGAATCAGTGGTGTAACGTAATGAGATGGGAAATGCGCACGCGCATGTTCCTTCGTACTGCCGAGTTCCTTTGGCAGGAAGGTCACACTGTTCATGCGACGGCGAAAGAAGCTCAAGAAGAGACTTTGCAAATGTTGGATGTGTATTCGGACTTTGCAGAGCAGTACATGGCGATGCCAGTTATTAAAGGTATGAAAACGCCGGATGAAAGATTCCCAGGGGCCGTTGACACTTATACGATTGAGGCATTGATGCAAGATCGTAAAGCTTTGCAAGCAGGGACATCGCATTTCTTGGGGCAAAACTTTGCTAAAGCATCCGAGATCAAATATCTGAGCGCGGAAGGCAAAGAAGAGTTTGCTTGGACGACATCTTGGGGTGTTTCAACTCGTCTTATCGGCGGTTTGATCATGACCCACAGTGATGACAATGGTTTTGTGGTTCCACCAAGAATTGCTCCATTGCATGTTGTGATCATTCCGATCTATCGCAATGACGAAGAAAAAGCGCAAGTTTTGGAATACGTTCAATCACTGGCAAAAGATCTTAAGCAACAAAGCTATGCAGGTTCTTCTGTAAGAGTGAAAGTTGACGATCGTGATATGCGCGGTGGTGAAAAATCTTGGCAATATATCAAGCAAGGCGTGCCACTCAGAGTGGAAGTGGGCCCTCGTGATATGGCGAAGGGCGAAGTTTTCGTCGGTCGTCGTGACCGTGGTCCTAAAGAAAAGACGTCACAAACTAGAGCGGCCTTTGTTGGCAATATCGCGAGCCTTTTGCAAGAGATCCAAGACGGTCTTTTTGAGAAAGCTAAAAAATTCCGCGATGAGAACATCAAACGCATCACTTCTTTGCCGGAGTTTGAAGCCCACTTTAAAGGTGACGAAGCTTCAGCCCCTGGTTTTGCCATGGTTCCATGGTGTGAAGAGGGTATTGGGCACGAGTTGTTGGCGAAACTTAAAGTCACTCCACGTTGCATTCCTTTGAAACAAGAAGCGGTTCAAGGAAACTGTATTTTCTCTGGGAAACCAGCGACGAAATGGGTTCTTTTCGCGAAGTCTTACTAAAAGATTTTTAAAAAGAATAAAGAAAAAGCCTCACTGCGAAGTGAGGCTTTTGTATTTGAGCTAAAAGAAACGTTTGTGTTCAATGATCAAACAGCGGTCTGAGACGACCTTAATGCCAGCAGCCTCCGCTCTTTTTTCAGCCTCAGGATTTGCAATCCCCAATTGCAGCCACAGAACTTCAACTCCGCCAACGGCAAGAACTTCATCGACGACTTCGGGAATGCGATCGGAGCTTCTGAATACGTCGACAAATTTTCTGTATTCTGCGGGCACATCCTTCAGACTTTTATAGATTTGAAATCCATTGGCTTCATGGGGTTTGGGATAAGTGCCAACCATTTGCCAGCCGTGATCACGCATGTAGACGGGAACATAGTGGCTCGCTTTGGTGGAGTCAGGACTCAAACCATAGACGGCAAACTTTTTATATTTTTCCAGAAGACCTTTGATCTCGTTGTCTTTTACATTCATTGTTGACCCCTTATTTTACACATCGGGCTTTCACGTCAGCAGCAAATCCGGCCCATCCCCATGATCCATCAGAAAGAGCTAAAATAATATATTTATCCAGTTCGGTGTACTGTGTCCGTGTCCATAAATAGGTTTCAGATTTCGAAAGACCTAAAAACCAACCCAGTTCGTCGGCAGAGGGCAAACGCCATCCTGTAAATGATTCCCCTGAGCAAACCGATCCATCGGCTTTGACTTCGCAAATAGAATTTAGGGTCCGACAGTAATTGGCGGCGTCTACCAATTTCATAGTGTCGGTGCTTTCTGTGGACACCATTTCTGGTCCCGAAAGTTCTAAGCTATCGATAGATGCATTTGTAGGAATGGCAAACAAAAGCGCAAAAAGAAACGTGCAGGAAGTTACTAACGAAAGTGTTTTCATAAAAACCCCCTTAAGATAAGGCTGCGTCCTTTTGGGGTAAAAAGGAAATTTCATTCCTGTTATTTTGGACGGGGCCAGTGTTAGCTAACTATTCGCGAGGCGTGTCTTGGCCTTGGAAGAAATATCTAACCGCAAGGGCTGCTGCATACTGATCAGAAAATTCATCGTGCTTTTTTGTCAAAGCCCAAGAGTAGCGAGTTTCAAGAACCAGAGCATAACGTCCTCGACTCCAAAGTTCCCCTTGAAGACCGAAATCAAGTCCGGTTTCTGCATTTTCTTGTGCGTAAGTGGGGACTTCCTGACCTACCGGAAAAGTATTGTACACTTTTTCAGAATCACCCAGAGGGTAAGAAGTGTACAGGGACATAGAGGCGCTCAGACGGGAATGAATCCAACGACGATAGCCAGCCGAGACGTGTACGACCTGGGCCCGTTCTCCAATGACGTAACCACTGTCTCGGCGGTAGAACATTTTATTCATAAAGATGGTGGTGATTTCAAGGCTGCCGCGATCACTGACATCACCCAAAATAACCCAATAAAGACCGTCAGGATTGTAAGCGGTATCTGCACCTTCACTATCATAGTTCGTTTTAAAGATGTAAGGCCCAAGGATGGTATGAACATTTCCTCTTTGCGGTGTGTAAGCTTGCGCTTTCTCCGCAAAAGGAAACAACAAAATAAAGGACAAGATACAAAGAATCAGTTTACAGTGGACCATGTAGGGAGATTAAGTTTTTTGGGCAGAAAAATACAATTAAATCTTCGAGTTTGCGGGATGGTTAGGCTCCAAGTCATTTTGGCCTTACTGGCGGCTCTCTATTCTCCTTCTTCTTTCGCCAAAGAATACGCCTTTGAAGAACTTCCTCCGGGCGCTCCTGAAACCTTTGAGCAAACAATGATCCGTCGAAATATCGATGTTTCGGAATGGTTTGATGGTGTTGCGGACGGCTTGGATGTTTTTCTTGCGGGGGAGCGATACACCAAGAAGCCCAATGAAACGTCCGTCACTTTAGAGAGCTCGGGATTTTATAACGAGGCCGATGGGACTTCGGGCGCATTGAACTTTAATGTCGATTTACGACTTCCCAATGTCGAAGAGTATTGGCAACTGACTTTTACGAGCTACGATGAAAGCGAAGAAAGAAGTGCCCGGGATAAGTATTTGCGACAATCTCCGAGAGAAAGAAATATCGGTGCCTCGGTCGGTCTCTTTAAAAAATTAGGTGAAGTGAGAACTTCTTTCCGACCGCGCATCACTTTCGAGGGAACTCCTGCGATTTCCCATTCTTTGAAGTTTGAAAGTATGGCTGAAAGAAGACGCTATCGGATCAATCCCGAGTTGGAATTTTATGCGACTCCGAGCAAAGGGGCCGGCGTATTTCAGGCGATCAACTTCAATTGGGAGTTAACCAATATGTACTCGTTCACTCTGATTAACGAGGGTGATTACCAAAGCCGTCCTCATTACTACACTGTGACCAATGGTCTGTCCTTGGGGCAGAAGTTCAACACAAAAATGTCTTTGGCCTATAACATCTTTGTGACTTTTAAGAACAGGCCAAATTACCAGGTCGACAACTACAATATTTCGACGACGTGGCATCATATCCTCTATAAAAAAATGCTGGAATATCGCCTTATTCCCAACTTGGATTTCTCGCAAAGTCGAAATTTCGCTGTCAATCCCGGCGTGACTTTGAGCGTGGATATTAATTTCTAAAGCACTGTCATTTATTTCGCGCATTGACCTCAATTCCCGGAGGTTTACAGTAAAAACAGGGAAAATAAATAAACAAATGAGGAGGGACTCATGAGATTAATAACCTTATCCTTCTTGTTGTTCGTTGTAGCACTCAGTGCAAGAGCCGAAGAGATCATGGCGCCCGACGAGATCTCGCAAGAACTCGGGCTCCCTGCGACCATCTACAGTGCCGATGTTTTAAGTATCGACGACATCAATAGGGTTGAGGCCCTGAATATCTTCAACGAATTTCCGATCGTTCTAGTGATTAACAAAAAAGCGTGGGGACCCGGAGCGCAAAGAATGAAGGTCTATGAGAATGGTTACTTTGTCGCTGAGTGGAAGGTTTCCACAGGACGGGAACAATGGGAAACGGCGAAAAGCGGTCGAACTTATTTTACCGGGACTCCTGTCGGCTACTACTATCCCTACACTTTGATTCGCAATGCTTGGTCGGAAACATGGCAAGCTCCCATGGAGTTCAGTGTATTTTTTAATGGAGGAGTGGCAGCGCATGCGACAACTCCGGGTCATTATAAAGAACTCGGATGGCGCGCCTCTGGGGGATGTGTTCGGCTGCATCGAAACGATGCTTCTTATATTTACGGACGAATTCTTCAAGAAGGACGTGGCTTGGTTCCGATTGTGAATCAAAATGGCATGGTATCACGGGATCGTTTCGGCAGACCTATTCGTGCCGTGAAATGGCGTACTTTAATTATCGTAGAAAATAGATAAAATTATTTTTCGGGGAAGGGCAAGGCCTTCCCCATTGCTTAAGTTGTCAGAGCCGAGTTTTTGCGCTACAAGTTTCCACATGGGCACTTCAATATTGGAAGACTTCAAACAGCATCGTCAGCCGTCGCCAGATGGAGAGGCTTTCCTCAATCAGCTTGAAAAGTCCATGGCCCAAGATCTGTGGCAAAGTGCGGGAGGATCGTGGAGTCAGGCCTCCATCGATCAATTCCGTGCTATCGCAGCCCGAAAGCTGGCGTCGACTGTGACGGGAGATTCCACAGAAGCTTATCAGCAAGCTTGGGTGGAGGTCGTTCGCGACTTTCACCTGAGCCATTGGGGTGAGGTCCGTTTACTAAAAAAAGAAAAACGGCCGCAAACTGAAAGTCAGCGCATTTTCTGGGAGCTTTTTTCTTACATCTGGATTCTTGTGCAGGCCGCACTTGTTATGAAGGTTGTGATCTTTTATTTCGGAATCAAGTCAGCTCGCGAGGACACCACCGAAGGAAAGATCTACGTTCTTTTGGCGATTTTATTTTCATTTATTTCGCTGTCATGGTTTGCTTATCGCAAGTCGAAAAGTAAGCACAATAAGGATTAAGCACCATGAAGTTTGTAGGCTGGTTGGTATTGGGAATTGCTTTGGGTCCTTCGTTGATGAATGCGACTCCACCATCATGGTATTCTCTTTTGTCGCAAATTGCCGGTGGTCTTTTCCTATTTTTTGCAGGTTGGGAAATGCGTTTTCTGAATCTGCGCAAAGACGCACGTTTTTACGCCATCGTTTTCGTTGGGTGTTTTATCGTTCCCTGTATTTTTGGTTATTTGCTCTTAGGGCAGAAAACTTTCTTGGCTTTGGCTATGGGAATTTCCGCTTTGCCGGTGGCCATTCAGCTTCTTAAAGAAAAAGGTCTTTACGATACACTCTTAGCCAGACGAACGATCACGCTCGCCAGTCTTTGTGATATCTTTCCCTGGTTGTTTCTGATTTTCCTTTTGCCAAAGCAAGAGGTCGGTTCCTGGATTCTGAGCCATTGGATCATTCTTGCTTTCTTTGTCGGCCTGGTTGTCGGTCGCTTCAAAACTCTGCAAATGACTCCTGCGGTATTGAATTTTCAGATGTGGATTTTAGCTCCGCTGTTTTTCGTGGGCTTGGGATGGAAAGTTGATATTGTTCAACTCTTCGACTTCCCGGTTTTTATCAGCTTTCTTGTTGTCGCCATCTTAACAAAGAGTTTGGGAACCTACTTTTTTTCGCGCTGGGCGGGAGAAAGTCATCAATCCTCTAAGGATTTAGCCGTGCTGTTAAATGCTCGGGGAGCGATGGAAGTTCTCGCAGCGCACTTTGCCTATCGTGCGGGATTGATTGAGGGTTCTGCATTTGCGGCCCTTGTCTTAATCGGTATAGTCACTTCGTTGATGGCTGTTCCTCTAGTCCGTCGCACCTAATTTGCCAAGCTGTGTTGAATTGTTAGGATTCTGTTAGGGCTCTTGACCAAACTCTGTCACGGTCGATAGCCTTGGCCATCTATTTCATAAATCGTAAAGAGAGAGTATGGCTCAGCGACTGTTCTTTAAGGAAAAATCGCTCTATTGGCCTCCATCGGGAGGCAGTCCGGGGGAAAAATCCCGACTCCACGCCCTCCGTGTGTCCGAATACCCGAAGTGTCAGCAAAATTTGAATATCAATATTAAAAATATTAAAGGCGTCCGTGTGGCGCCTTTTTTATTTTTCGAAGGAGTGTAGCCGATGTGTGGAGTTGTTGGTCTGATTGGCGAAGATAAAGCAGGCGAAAAACTCTATCCCGCTTTATTCGCTCTTCAACATCGCGGTCAGGACGCTGCTGGAATTCTCAGTTATGATTTTGAGCGCTCGCAGTTTCATTTAGAAAAAGATTTGGGACTGGTTGAAGACGTTTTTAATACCGAACGCATGCAACGTCTTAAAGGCTCTATGGCTTTGGGGCACACACGGTATTCAACGATTGGGACTGTTGATAAGGAAGACCTACAGCCACTTTTCTTAAGCTATCCATATGGTATCGGTATGATCCACAACGGCAACGTCACGAATTATGACGAAGTTGTGGATTACCTTCGCAATCGCAAGCTGCGCTGGACTTTTAGTCGCAATGATTTGGAAATTCTTTTGCACATGACAGCCGTGGGCTTAGCTTCTCGCAAGGAATCCCAAAACCTTCCAGAAAATCTGGCGGCCTCCGTGAAGGAACTTCTCGAAAAGGTGCAAGGAGCTTACAGCGCTATCGGCATGTTGGCAGAGCAGGGCATGTTTGCATTCTGTGATGCCAATGGCATTCGCCCTCTATTAATAGGACGAAAAAAGAAGGGCGATAAATACAGTTATTGTTTTGCCTCTGAAAAACAGGTGTTTTTCGGTTTGGGCTTTGAATATTGGAGAGATTTACGTCCCGGAGAATTAGTTTTAGTCGATCGTGATCTCAACCTTCATTCCTTTGTCTTAAGTGAAAAGAAAGCTCGCCCATGCATGTTTGAATGGATTTATTTCGCAGGATCAGAGACCGAGTGGCATGGCCGCCCCGTCTATGAGGTGCGTTTGAATCTAGGAAAAATTTTGGCCGAAGAGTGTATTGCCAAGGGACTGGATGTTGATGTCGTCGCCCCAGTTCCAGATACATCTCGGGCGGCAGCTTGTCGTCTGGCGGAAGTTTTGGAAAAACCTTATCGCGAAGTTTTGATTAAAAACCGTTACGTGCAACGCAGTTTTATCGTGAATCAACCAGAGCTGCGAAAAATGATGGTGAATCTGAAACTTTCTCCAGTGGAAAGCGAGATTCGCGGTAAAAAAATTCTTCTCGTCGACGACAGCATTGTGCGCGGAACAACGTCGGCGCGAATCATTCGCCTGCTGCGCGATGCGGGCGCTGAAAAAGTTTATTTGGCAAGCACTTGTCCTCCGATCCGCCATCCTTGTTTTTATGGCATCGACTTCCCAGACGGAGAAGCCTTGGTTGCACATAAAAAGAGTGAAGAAGAAGTGGCAAAAATTCTTGAAGTCGATGCTTTGGTTTTCTTGCCTTTAAATCGTCTTAAAGAAGGCATTGGTTTGACAGATCTTTGCAGTGCTTGTTTGGACGGCGATTACCCGGTTCCAGTCTCAACAGAAAAATTTATGAACACCCGCAAGATGAATATCGGCGGAGATGGTAAGAATGAGGTGCCTCTATGAAGATTCAAGTTCTTTTTGGCAGTGCCAATGATGAGCGTGTCTACGGTCCTTTATGTCGTTCCCTAGAAAAATGTGGCGATGTAAAAATGGAAGTGGCTTCTGCCCATCGCGATCCAGATCGCGTGCGTGATGTTGTGAAAAACTGTGGCGCGGATGTTTTTGTGGCTGGTGCAGGGCTCGCAGCCCACTTGCCTGGTGTGGTCGCTTCTTTGACGACAAAGCCTGTTTTCGGTGTGGCTGTGAACGGTGCGTTTGCAGGATTGGATTCTTTCCTAGCTATCGTGCAAATGCCCAAAGGCGTTCCAGTCATGGCGGTGACAGAGGAAAATACGAAAACCATCGCAGACATGTTGCTGCGCTGGAAAGATCTTCCTTCAGATAAAATCTATCTGCATTGGAATCGCAATTTAGAATCTTATTCTCCCATTCAAAAAGCTTTGGACGAAATTCAAATGCAAAGTGGAGCTGAAGTGGTCTGGAGTCCGGCTCAAGATGCAAATTGCCTGGGCGAAATCGTAAGTCCTTGGGAACTTCCTCGCGTGAATGGCCTTAATCTTTTCCTTTGTGAAAAAGAACAGCTGACAAGTTCTAATCTGGCGTTGGATTTCTTCGCTAAAGCCCGCCACGCGGGGGCTTGGGTTGGAGCCAACAATATTGGCAATTTTGTTTTGCAGTGGAAAAAGCTTGTTGAGACAGGAAAAAGCGCATGGAACTAATTTACAAAGGCTCAGTTAAAGATCTTTATAAAAAAGAATCTCATTTGGTTTTTGAATACAGCAACCGCTACTCGATCTTTGATTGGGGGGAAATGCCAGATGAAATTCCCTATAAAGGCGAAGCTTTGGCTTCGATGGCGGCGTCCTTCTTTGAATACTTGGCAAAAAAGGGAATTCCTTCTCACTATATTTCTGCGGTGGCTGCGAACTCTATCGAAGTTCAATCGGTGACGGTTCTTCGCCCAGAGTGGATTGAAGGAAAGTATGATTATTCTATCTATGAAGACGTTCCGCAGAACTGTCTTGTTCCTCTGGAAGTGATTTTTAGAAAGCACTTGGGACAAGGAAATTCTTTAGAAGGACGTCTTAAGAAAAATCCATCTTATTTGGCAGACCTCGGTTTGCAAGTCATGCCTTCGGGCGCGACCAGCTTCACGCCGCCATTGATTGAGTTTTCGACAAAACTTGAAAGCTCGGATCGTTATCTCACTCGTCAAGAGATTGCCGAGATGAATATTCTTTCCGATGAGGAGCTGCAGAACTTGCGCTCGCAAACTCAAACCGTGGCAATGGAGCTTGATAAACTCTTTGCGTCTTTTGGTGTGAAGTTGTGGGACGGAAAATTAGAATTTGCGTTTGGAAATAAAGGCCCCTCAGGAGCACGGACGCTCCTTCTTGTTGATTCGATCGGTCCTGATGAATTGAGACTGACTTATGAAGGTTTACCTTTGTCTAAAGAATTCCTTCGTCAGCTCTATAGAAACACATCTTGGAGCGAGGCCGTAAAAAAGGCGAAAGATTTAGCACAAGAAAGAAAAACCCAGGATTGGAAGGCAATTTGTGCCAATGAATTGAAAGAAACGCCGAAACCTCTTTCAAAAGAACAGGTGGAAGTGAGTTCGCTCCTTTATCAAGCTTTGGCTAACGAAATTGCCGGTCTTGTTGGAAGAAAAAAACCATTCTCGGAAGAATTCACTCTCAAACTTTGGCATCAAAAAGCGCAGAAGGTTTTGGAGAACAATCTATGAAAGTCGTTGTCGTCGGAAAAGGTGGAAGAGAACACGCTCTTGCGAAAAAACTTAAAGAGTCGTCTTTGGTGACGGATCTTTGGGTCTGTCCAGGGAATCCCGGTATGGCGCAAGCGGGTTTTCAGTGTGCACCTTACGAGACTCCCGAAGCTGTAGAAAGATTTTGTCTTGAGCAGAGCGTCTCTTTAGTCGTTGTGGGACCGGAAGCTTTGATTTTATCGAACCTCAAGGCCAACTTGGAAGCACAAGGCATTCCATGTTTTGCTCCTTCTAAAGCAGTTGCAGAACTTGAGTCCTCAAAACTTTTTTGTAAAGGTGTTTTAAACGACGCTCAAGTTCCGACGGCGAAATGCACAGTGAGCTATTCTCTTGAGGTCGCGATCAAGTCCGTAGAGACCCATGACTTTTCATTACCTCTGGTCGTGAAAGCCGATGGTTTAGCGCAAGGAAAAGGTGTGTGGGTCTGCGAAAGTCGTGAGAAGGCTTTGGAGGCGGTTCACGCTTTGGGAAGTCAGTTCGGTTATCCTCTTTTGTTGGAAGAGTGTCTGATCGGAAAAGAGCTTTCTGCTTTTGCACTTTGTGACGGCAAAGACTTTGTTCTTTTGGGAACGGCCTGTGATTACAAGCGTATCACTCCTGATCCTTTCAGCGCCAACACGGGTGGAATGGGAGCTTACAGTCCTTGTGACTTTATAACGAAGGAAGATGAACAGACGATTCTCAATATCTTCGCCAAGACTTTGACGTGTTTAGAGTCAAAAAAGATGCCTTACCAGGGTTTTCTTTTCGCAGGCTTAATGAAGACAGACAAAGGAATCTTTGTTCTTGAATACAATGTGCGTATGGGAGATCCAGAGACTCAGGCTCTTCTTCCGCGCGTAAAGAGCGATCTTTTAAAACTGATCGTGGCCGCTGTCACTCACGAGTTGAAAAATCAAACTTGCGAACTGTCTTCGCAAACTTCCGTGCACGTCGTGGCTGTGAGCCAAGGTTATCCTCAAGCGCAAATGCTTTTGGGAAATCCTATTTCTTATCCTGAATTGAAAGAATTAAAATCAGATCTTTATTTCGCCGGGGTTACCGAGCGGCAAAATCACTTGGTGAATTCAGGCGGACGCGTTTTAGGTGTCACGGCTTTGGCGACGTCAAAGCATGAAGCTCGTGACCAGGCTTACAATGATATCCACAAGATTTCGTTTCAAGGAATGTATATGAGAGAGGACATTGGGCAATGAGACCTCCGCGCATCGCCATCTTTGCATCGGGAAAAGGCTCCAATGCCATGGCCTTAATAAAAAAGGCTAAAAGCTGTTCTTTAGAGCAGATCGAGATCAGTTTTGTTCTTTCAGATAAGGTGGCGGCCCCTGTTCTAGAAAAAGCGAAGCAAGAGGGCGTGCGCACTTACCTTGTTGAAAAAAAGCAGGATCGCAAAACTCACGAAGCAGAGATTTTAAACCTGCTTCGTGAACATCGTGTGGATTGGATCTTTTTGGCAGGTTATATGCGTCTGATATCGCCTGATTTTCTAAACCAGTTTTCTGAGTGGCATAGTGGAGCTTCTCAGATTGTCAATATTCATCCTTCACTTTTGCCTGCGTATCCAGGAGTTGACTCTATTGCTCGCGCTTATCATGACAAAGTGCCTCTCAGCGGAGTCAGCATTCATCTTGTCGATGACGGAATGGATACAGGATTGATTTTAGCCCAGGAATCTATCGTGCTTTCTCAGCAAGAGTCTTTGGAATCTTGGGAAGCCCGCATTCATGAATTGGAACATCGTCTTTACACGGGATTTTTAGAATCTTTGGCAACAGCGCAAAGAAAGACCGTTTATTTTCAGGAGAATCCGTAATGCAAAGAATATCTGTACGAAGTCTCTATGATCACAGTGCGGAACAAGCACTTAAAAAAGCTTTTGAAAAAGAAGCTCCGATTGCGGACTTGCGTTTGCGTCGTGTGTACTGGTTGTTAGAAAAGCAGACGGGTCTTGCCAAAGAGCTGCGTCTGGAAACATTGATGGATAAAATCTTTTTTGATCCCGTTGCCGAGGAAATTCAACACGGCTTTCCTGAATTTAAAGAGGGTGCCACTTACGTAGAAATTCGTTTCCTCGCCGGAGTGACAGACAATTTGGCCCGTTCAGCAACGGAAGCTTTGATGCTTTTCGCACCTAAACTTAATACTTCTTGGCAAGAGTTTGGTATCGAAGCCCACAGTGGATGGGAAGTTGAAATTCAGGGTGATTTTTCCCAAAAGCAAATCGAAAAGATTTTGTTTCAGTCATTGGCAAATCCTCTTTTAAACAAAGTGGAGTGTCTGCGTGGGACTGAGCTTAAAAAACACAATCCCTGGCAGAATTTTTCAGTGTTCTGGCAGTCTCCAAAAATAGAAAACCGCAACTTGCTTCTTTTTGATTTGAACAAAGAAGTTCTGAATAAGATCAATCAAGAGCGCGGCCTGGCTTTAAGTGATGAAGAAATCCAAACCATCATCACTCATTTTGCCTCTGAGAAAATAAAACAAGAACGAACTCGTTTCGGTTGGCAGGGTAAAATCACAGAGGTCGAGCTAGAGTGTTTAGCGCAAACGTGGAGTGAGCACTGCAAGCACAAGATCTTTGCGGCAGAAGTGGAGTACTCTGAAGAAGCGGGTGATTTCCCTGCTTTGGGTTCAAAGAAAATCACAAGTCTTTATAAAAGCTATATTCAAAAGGCGACGAAAGATCTTGAATCCTGTGGTTATCTTGTCTCTGTTTTTAAAGACAATGGCGGTATTGTTGATTTTGATAAAAATATCAATATCTGCGTGAAGGTAGAAACTCATAACAGTCCTTCAGCTTTAGATCCTTTCGGTGGTGCGTTGACGGGCATTCTTGGTGTGAATCGCGATATTTTAGGCTGTGGTTTGGGTGCAAAACCTATCGCTAATACGGATGTCTTCTGTCTTTCTAAAAAAGATCTTTTCCCGGCAACGGATTCTCCGAAGCGTCCTGAACTTTTAAAAGATCCCGGCGTTATTTTCCGCGGTGTTCATCAAGGTGTTGAAGAGGGCGGAAATCAAAGCGGTATTCCTACAGTGAATGGCAGTTTCTATTTTGCCAGCGAGTTTGCTGCAAAACCGCTTATCTTTGTGGGCTCTTTAGGTGTGATGCCTAAAACCGTGCAAGGCCGCCCGTCCGAGAAAAAAGAAATTGCTCCCGGTGATCTGATTGTCGTGGCTGGTGGTCGTCTTGGAAAAGACGGCGTTCATGGAGCCACTTTCAGCTCATTAGCTTTGCATGATCAAGTCGCCTCCAATGTTGTGCAGATCGGGGATAGCATCACGCAGAAACGTCTGCTTGATTTTACTTTGCAAGCCCGCGATCGCGGATGGATTCAAGCCATCACGGACAACGGGGCTGGTGGCGTGAGTTCTTCCATCGGGGAGATGGCGCAGTTCTCGGGTGGGGCGCGCATGGATCTTAGCAAGCATCCTCTTAAGTACAATAACTTGGAATTTTGGGAGATGCTCATTAGTGAATCTCAAGAGCGTATGTCTTACGCCGTAAAACCCGCGCACTTAAATCAGTTCCTGACTTTGGCTCACGACATGGGCGTTGAAGCCAGCGTCTTAGGTGAATTCACTGATAGCGGCGTCTTTGAAGTTCTTTATGCTGACAAACCCTTGGCTTCATTAGAGTTGCACTTCCTTCATGAGGGTTTAAGCCGAATGAAGTTAAAGGCGCACTATGAAGGCCCTAAAAATTATCAAGAGTATCACCGCGAAACTCCAAAAATGAAAATGCCTCTACCGACAGCCGAAGGAGTTCTCACCGCTTTGAAACAAGTTGTTTCCTCGCCGAATGTCGCTTCCCGTGAACCCATTGTTCGTTACTACGATCACGAAGTTCAAGGTGCGACTCGTTTAAAACCTTACGGAGGAAAAACTCAGCAAGGTGCCAATGATGCGGGAGTTTTAGATCTCTCCGTTCATGGGGGAGAAGCGAACAACGCCGTCGCGGTTTCAAATGGTTTGTGCCCGCAGTTTTCTTACTATGACACTTATTTGATGGCGCAAAAGGCTGTTGATGAGGCCGTTAGAAATTTGGTCGCAACGGGAGTGAATCCTTCGCGTATGGCTTTGGTGGATAATTTCTGCTGGCCCGATCCGGTCGCAAAACAGAGCAATCCTGATGCTCATCACAAAATGGCTCAGTTGGTGCGAGCGTGTGAAGGTCTTTATAACGCGGCCCAATCTTTCAAGGCTCCCTTTGTGAGTGGCAAAGACAGTATGAAGAATGACTTTATCGGCAAAACAAAATCTGGCGAGACCGTCAAAATTTCTGTGCCTCCGACATTGTTAGTAACCGCTATCGGTCAAATTCCTGACGCTGAAAAAACAGTTCCAGGATTTTTTCAGAAATCAGACGATGAAATTTACGTCGTTGGAAATTTGACGCAAAGTTTGTGCGCTTCTGTTTTGTCACAAGAATTTGAAGATGCAAATCCCACGGCGCCGGAATATCCAAATTTGCAGGACAACGCAGTTCTTTACGAAACAATTTATCAAGGCATTCAAAAAGAACTCCTCGCTTCTTGCCACGATATTTCAGAAGGCGGATTTATGGGAGCTTTGGTGGAATCTTGTTTCGGCAATGCTCTGGGTATGAAAGTGAATTTAAATTCACTCACTTGGAATCAGCTCTGGTCAGAGACGTGCTCGGTGTTTGTCGTCAGTGTTCCTAAAGAAAAGAAAGCGGCCTTTGAATCTCACTTCCAAGGTAAAGCGCAACATCTTGGCACAGTCACAGATTCAGATCTGATCGAATGGAACTTTGCGGGAAGCGCGATGCAGGCTTCACGAAAAGATATCCAAAACATTTGGGCGCAAGGAGTTCAAAATGTCTACGAAGCCTAAATTTCTTGTTCTTTGGGGTGACGGCATCAATTGTGAAAATGAAACGGCTCGGGCCATTGACTTAGCAGGCGGCGAAGCTTGCAAGGTCCACGTCAATGAACTGCTTAAAAATCCGCAAAGTCTGCATGACTATCAAGCGATGGTTTTCCCAGGAGGATTTTCCTTTGGAGATCATTTAGGAAGCGGTCAGATTCTTGCGTTGAAGTTAGAAAATACTTTAAAGACAGAACTGCAAAAATTCGTGAAAAAACATCCCATCCTTGGAATCTGCAATGGCTTTCAAACTTTGGTGCGCTTGGGACTTTTGCCGGATGCGGATTTTCAAAGAACCTGTGCTCTTGTAAAAAACGAACAAGGCCACTTTATTGACCGCTGGGTTGAGTTGGAAAAAGACGAAAAGTCTTCTTGTATATGGACTCGTACTTTGCCGAAGGATTTTGTTCTTCCTATTCGCCATGGAGAAGGCCGCTTCATTTGCCAGGAAGAAAAAACTCTTCAACGTCTTCAAGCAAATCACCAGACAGTTTTGAAATACAAAGAGAATATCAACGGAGCCCAAGCGCAAATCGCAGGAGTTTGTGATGTCTCAGGATTGGTTTTTGCTTTGATGCCTCACCCGGAAGCTGCTCTTCATGATTGGCATTTGCCCTTTGAGGGAAAAGCGTGGGGCTTGGAATTTTTTAAAAGTGCCGTGAACTATTTAAGGAGTGAAGGATGACACAAATTCGCAGAGCTCTTTTGAGCGTCTCTGATAAAACCGGACTTATCGCTTTGGCGCAAACGCTTGCTGCGCAAAATGTGGAGCTGATTGCCAGTGGTGGCACGGCAAAAGCGTTGCAAGACGCCGGCCTTAAAGTCACTCCCGTTGAAACACTGAGTGGAAAAGGGGAAGCGTTTCAAGGTCGTATGAAGACGATCAGTTTTGAAATTGCGTCGTCTCTTCTTTACCGCCGTGAAGACAGCCAAGACGTCGTACAAGCGGCGAACCTAGGTATTGATCCTATTGATCTTGTTGTCGTGAACCTCTATCCCTTCCATGAAACTTTGAAAAAACAAAAAGGATTTGAAGAGTGTATCGAGAACATTGATATCGGCGGACCGACACTCTTGCGCGCCGGTGCTAAAAACTTCCGTTCCGTCACGGTTCTTTGCGAGCCTTCGCAATACGGCGAGTTCACAAAAGAATTCCAAGCCAACCAAGGCACCACGAGCTTCGAGTTTCGCCAAAAATGCGCCGCTCGCGTTTACACAATGACATCTTTCTATGACTTAGCCATCGCTGGTTTCTTGACTCAATCGACGGGTGAAGCCTTGAGATACGGCGAAAACCCTCATCAGAAAGCTTTCGTAATGAAAGACCCATTCCAAGAGGGCTTAGCTCACGCGCGCTCTTTGCAAGGCAAAGAGATGTCTTACAATAACTATCTGGATGCAGATTTCGCTCTTAAAACTTTGCAAGACGTACATAGCTGGCAAGGGGAGAAAGCTCTTCCGACAGCGGTGGTTGTGAAACATAACACGCCTTGCGGTTTGGCTGTTGCTGAAACGCCGCTACGTGCTTTGGAAAAATCATGGAAGGGTGATGAGAAAAGTTCTTTCGGTGGAATCATTGCTTTGAACTTTCCAGTGACAGACGAAGTGGCGTCTTTCTTCTCGGAAAAGTTCGTCGAAGTGATCCTGGCTCCGTCATTCACAGAGACGGCCAAAGAAAAATTGAAGAAAAACTGCCGCGTGATGGAAGTGAGTCTTCAAGCCAAAAATGCATGGCAAGTCCGCTCTATTGAGGGCGGCATGTTGGTGCAAGAGCAGGACTCTTTTGATCTTTCTAATTCCAAAGTTGTCACAAAAAATAATTTCGCTGAAGAGAAAAAGAAACTCGCTGGTTTTGCGATGTTGGCGGTGAAAAACCTTAAGAGCAACGCCATTGCACTTTGCCATCAAGAGGGGCCGGAGTTTGAACTTCTCACAATGGGATCAGGGCAAACCAACCGTATTGATTGTATTGAAAAACTCATCACATCTCGCCTGCAAGACAAAGGCGTCAAAGATGTTTCTGAAGTCGTTCTAGCTTCAGACGCATTCTTTCCTTTTGCCGACTCCGTTCAAGTGGCGGCGAAACTGGGAGTAAAATACATTGTGCAACCCGGTGGCTCCGTGAAAGACAGCGAAGTCATTGCCGAAGCCGACAAGTTGGGTGTTGCGATGATGTTTACAGGAAGACGCCACTTCCTTCACTAGGGAGGTACGCCGTACCTTTTTGAATTGCATAGTGTCGAAAAATATCTTTTGAAAACTGAGTTAGGAGCAAAAATGTCTAAGTCGATTGATTACAAAACTTCGGGAGTGGACGTTCATAAAGCAGATGCATTTGTGGATAGAATCAAAACACTCGTGCCAACGACTTTCAACGATCAGGTCCTTCAAGGAATTGGGGGATTTGCAGCGGTCTACAAACTCAATGAGCAAAAATATCTCGCTTCCTGCACGGATGGCGTAGGGACAAAGTTAAAACTCGCTCAGAAGCTAGATAAGCATCATGGCATCGGCATTGATCTTGTCGCAATGTGTGTGAACGATCTTTTGTGTGTAGGTGCTCGCCCGATGTTTTTCCTCGACTATATGGCTTTCGGAAAACTCGACACTCGTGTCAGTGAAGAGTTGATTGCCGGAATGGTCGACGGCTGCAAACAATCCGGGATGGCTCTTGTCGGTGGCGAAACGGCGGAAATGCCAGGCGTTTATCAAGATGGCGAATATGACCTCGCAGGTTTCAGCGTGGGGGATTTAACTCCGGAAGACATGTTCACAGAAAAACGCATGGAAGAAGGGGACGTTCTTATCGGTCTTGCTTCCAGTGGTTTTCATTCTAACGGATACTCTCTTTTAAGAAAGCTCGTGAAAGACGATGAAACGGAACTGATGGGGCAGCTTCTTGAGCCCACAAAAATCTACGTCGAGATCTTTAATCGACTTCGTCAGAAATTTCCAACAGCTCTTTTAGCGACGGCTCACATGACGGGTGGAGGAATCGACAATATTCCTCGCATGAGTGAAAACTTTGATTACGACATCACGTATTGGCCAAAGACAGAAGAAATGGCTCCGGTCTTTAAGCCCATTCTTCAAAGAGTCGACATTCCGAAGGATGAACTTTTCCGCACTTTCAATATGGGAGTGGGATTTACCATGCTCGTAAAGAAAGACCAGGCGGCTTCGGTTCTCAGCCACTTGCAAGAGAGCAAAGTCAAAGCATGGCGCTTGGGTGAAATTCGCAAGGGGCATGGTGAGATTCGTATGACGGCGGCATGGAGCTAAGTTCTTGAATTTCCCGGCCATTTAGCTCCTTAAGTATGCTTTAAATATTATTATTGCATACTGAGTAATATTAATGCATACTTGTATGCATTAACGGGAGCTTTATGGCTGAAAACGTAAAACGCATCAGCGTTCTTATCGAAGAAGACCAATACGACAGACTCGCAAAAGCGCAAATCAACGTGAGCGGTTTGATCCGGGATCTTTTAGAAGATTATTTCAGTGAGACGAAGATCACTTTGTCGGTCACTCGCAAAACCCGCGATTTATACGAAAAAATCGTTTCAAATACGGGCGCAACGGACAAAGACCTGGAACCTTTGTTGGTTCAGGTGCTGAAAGATCTTTTAGATGTTCGCCTTGAAAGAATTAAATCCCTTAAATCAGAATTTGAATAAAACGGAGAAGTAAAATGGAAGTCGCTATGCAAAGCGGCCTTTGGTTGCAATTGTTAGTTGTTGGTATTGTCTTGATGCTCGCAGAAGCGGTGATCCCGGGCTTCGTGGTTTTCCCTATCGGAGTTGGATTTATTTTAGCTGCGGGAGTCGCGGTATTTACAAATAATTTGTACATCATCATTCCGGTTTTCGCCTTGTTTCAAGTCGTATCGTTCTATCTTGTGCGCAAGTACATGAAAGATATTTTTCACAACCCGCGAGCGCGAACCACCGCAGAGGGAATGATTGGTGCCGAGGCTACGGTCACGGAAACAATTGCTCCCGGCAAGGCTGGTTATGTGAAACGGTACGGAGATACATGGCAAGCGCGCAGCTATGCTGAAAAAGAATTGGCTCCAGGAACCCTTGTCACCATCACGAAAATTGATGGGAACAAAGTATGGGTTCAGCCTTTGAATGAAGAATAGATTTTAAGAATATTAATTTGTCGAAAGGACATTGTAGATATGGAATTGGCTTTTGTAGGTTTATTAATCATCGTCGCTCTGGCGGTACTGGTGTTGTCAAAGACGGTTTACGTCATTCAGCAAAGTGAGTGTATGGTGGTCGAGCGTCTGGGAAGTTATTCTCGCACGTTGAGAAGCGGTTTGAACTTCGTGGTGCCGTTTTTCGATCAGCCTCGTCGTATTTACTGGTTGGATCATGATGTGTTGACGACGTCTTCTCGCTTGGATTTGCGTGAAACAGTTTTCGATGTTCCAAGCCAGAAGGTGATCACTCGCGATAACGTGTCGATTGAAATTGATGCTCTTTTATATGTGCAAGTGATTGACCCCGTGAAAGCGGCATACGAAATCGCGAATCTTCCTTTGGCGGTCGCGCAGTTGGCGCAAACGTCTTTGCGTAACGTGATCGGTGAGATGGACCTGGATGAAACTTTAACGTCTCGTGATGTGATCAACGCGAAACTGAAAACGATCTTGGATGAAGCCACTGACAAGTGGGGAACGAAGGTCAACCGTGTGGAGTTAAGAAACATCACTCCACCGCGTGAAATCCAAGTCGCGATGGAAAAACAAATGCAGGCAGAACGCGAGCGTCGTGCGAAGGTTTTGGAAGCAGAAGGTGACAAGCAAGCTCGTATCGCCCGCTCTGAAGGTATCCGCCAAGAGCAAATCAACTTGGCAGAGGGTGAAAAAGAAGCTCAGATCCGTCGAGCAGAAGGTGAAGCGCAAGCTATTAAAAACGTTGCCGATGCGAAAAAAGAAGCCATCACTCTGGTTAAATCCGCAATGGGTGAAGCTGACTTGACGGCGAAATACTTGATTGCCACAGACTACATCCAAAAGTTTGGTGAGTTTGTTGCTCAGGACGGCGATAAAGTCTTCGTTCCATACGAAGCGAGCACGGCTCTTGGTGCCATGGGTTCTATCAAAGAACTTCTTGCTGGAAATAAGTAGTCTTCTTGAAGGCTCCGTTCCGTGGAACGGAGCTTTTTTTATGCGGATTTTGCCTGCGATATTTTAGGCAGGTGAATGACGAAGCACGTATGATCGGCAAGTTCATCAATAGTGATTTTGCCTTGATGTCCCTGAATAATTCCGTGGGAAATACTCAAGCCCATGCCTGTGCCTTTGCCAACTCCTTTGGTCGTAAAAAATGGATTAAAAATTTTCTCGCGAAGCTCTTTAGGTATTCCTTCGCCACTGTCGGTGACGCGAATTTCAGCACCGAGTTGTGTCTCCAGAAGCTGAACTTCAATCCAACGCTCTTTTTTGTTTTCAATAGCGTCATGAGAGTTGTTCAGTAGATTGAGCAAAACCTGACAGAGTTGAACAGAGCGGGCATGGACCGGAACTGGATGATCAGGAACCAAAACTCTTAAATCAATCCCATGAAGTTTGCATCTTTCACTACATAAAGAAATCGTGTCTTCAATGACAGTTTGAAGATCTGTCGGTTCGAAGGGGTCGTCACTTCCATTTCGTGCAAATGATTTCAGACCGCGAATAATCTTGGCGACACGGTCCACGGTCCGATCGATTTGTGTTAAGGTATTGTCCAGATTTTCCATGTCGGGAATATCGCCCCGAACTTCGCTTTGCGCCTGAGAAGTCAAAAGTTTAATTGTCGCTAAAGGCGTATTAATTTCGTGAGCCATGCCGCCGGCCATTTCCCCGAGGGCCGAGAGCTTGGAGGCCTGAATGTTGATGGCTTTCTGTTGATCCAGCTCCAGAGTTCTTTGCTCCACCAACGATTCCAGATCCTCGTTGTGTCGTGCGAGCATTTTGTCGCGTTCATTCAAAGCATGAGTCATATCGTTAAATGATTTGGCGAGAAGTCCTAGCTCATCATTACGTTTAGAAAAACTCTCCAGGGAGACGGCATAGACCCCTTGTGCGACTATTTTAGTGCTGGTAATGAGATTAAGTAAAGGTTCGGACACCTCTCGACGTAGAACAAAGAATAAAACAATCAATTCCACGATGAGAGAAAAAAATCCCGCCGCCAGAAGAAATCCCACGTTTTCCATCGCAGCACTGCGAACGATGGACTTGGGAAATTCAGAAACGAGATACCAGTCGGGACCTTCGATTTTTGCGACGGCTAAATAGTTGTCATGGTCGTCGGTGATTTTGTCAGAACTATTCTTGGAGATAGTCGCAAACTGCGTCAGCAGAACCGGGTCTTTGCTGGAGTGGATGTCAAACTTTCCATCGTGTTTTTGGATTTCGGATAGATATTGGGGATGAGCGATCAAACGACCGTCCGTACGAACGATGTAATTTCGAGCTCCTTTAAGATGATCATTGATCGTTCGATTGACCAGTTCTGTAACCATCACGTCATGATGAACAGAACCTAAAAAAGTCTCACCATCGTAAATGGGAGTGGAGCCCGTCACCATCCAGATTTTGGAAACTTTATCATAGAAAAGCCCTGTCCACGTTGTTTTTTTCTGGGGATTTTGTGCCGGCATCGAAACAGAGGCGTATTCTTCGTCGGGAATATTCAGATTTGACTTTGCGTTCGCAGCCCAGAGAGGCTCTTCGGGCCAATAAAGAACGATCGCGTTCTCAGGAAACGTGAAGTACGTGTCCTGAAAGCGAGAGTGATACGCGACACCCATTCGATTGCAAGTCTCATAGGCGGCCAAGATTCGCGCCATCAATGATGGATCTATCCCTTTTTTTGAATAAATAAAAATTCCGGAATCTTTTTTGCCGTCGAATTTTTCGTCTCTATTGCGTGAGACACCATCATCATGAACTTTGACAAGCTGGTTATATTTGGCTTCGAGGTGCGGGTCTTTTAAGTATTTTCTAAAGAGCGCAAGAAATTCTGTTCGTAAAATTTCATGATTTTGCCGAGCGTCCTCAAAAACAATTCTCTCGCGAGCCTCGCGTTCCGTATTATAGCTCGAGAGAGTGTGTTTGGTGCGCGACTCGATGGTCATTTTAAGATGTAAATATCCTCCGTAGGTCATAATCAATATAATGATCGTGATCCGAATGGACATTTTCCCCAGAGTGCGAACGGAAAGACTTTTTAGATTCATGAAGCGGCTTTCTGCTGTCTGATAACTTTTGAAAGAGCGACGAACGACTGTGGATCTAAAGAGGCCTCTTTGAATTTCTTCATCATTAAGAAGGCTTCAGGCGCGTTAAGGGGGTGCGGATTATTAGGCCCGCGGATCGTGTAACTACAGAAAGCATTCGCCACGGCAATAATGTGGCTCATGGGGTGGATTCTTTTATGATCGAGCCCTCGAGGGTATCCTTGTCCGATAACGTCCTCGTGATGTTCATAGGCAACCTGAATGACTTCAGAAGGAGCTGTTCGCAGAGATTCAAGAATCTCTTTACCGCGAGTCGGATGAGTTTCAATCAAAGCTCTTTCTTTTTGTGAAAGAAGAGACCGTGGTTTTTCCAATATTTCCTTAGGAATCTCCTTTTTCCCGATGTCATGGAAAAGTCCTGCAAATGAAATTTTAAAAAGGGTTTGAGGTGATTGCCAACCCAGTTGCTTTGCAATCATCACTGAAAAGACACTCACGCCCAGACTGTGAGCATAGAGGTGATCCGTGTGTGTGCTCAGAAGACTTAAAAGAGAAAAAGTTTCTTGGTCTTCCGTAAGGATATCAATACTGGTTGTGATAAAGTCTTTGGCGTTTCTAAAAAGCGTTTCATCAGTGCCTTGAACGAAGGCCTGCTGTAACAACATTTCCCCCGTGTACTGCATAAAACGAACTTTTTTGGCTTTTTCGACTTGGCCGCTAGAGGACACGGCCTTTGAGATCAGAACGGTGAATCCCACAAGTTTCGAGAAGTCTTCTTGGCGAATATAAAGATGACTCACGCCCTTTTCACGAAAGACGGCGATTTTATCCGGAGGTAACTTTCCGCCTTTATGCGCGATTTTAATATACTTTGTTGCCGAGACGCGAATAAAGACAGCATAGTCCGCTTCACGTTCATTAATAAAATCTTCGATAGGAAGTTTGCAGAATTCCTTGTCTAAATCCAGGGGAGAGGCCGCCGGAGCGTCTGTCAGTTCGACGTCTTCCTTGAAGATTTTTTTCACTTTCTCTGTGAGTTCTTCTTCTTTAAATGGCTTGGCAAGGAAGTCGTCGGCGCCCAATTCATGAGCACGTTGAGTCTCAAGAATTTGCGAGAATCCTGTCATAAGAATTACGGGCATCGGCTTGTATTTTTTGATCCACTCTAAAAGCTCAACCCCGCTAAAGTGCGGCATTTGAATGTCGGTAATAACGAGGTCAGGGGGGCTCATCGCTATAAGGTCTCGTGCCATTTTCCCATTACTCGCTTCAAGAACATCGTACTTTTTACCTAAGATATTTTTAATTGCTGCCCGAAAAAAATTGTCATCTTCGACAAGTAAAATTCTCTTCATTGAAAGCTGTCTCCATCGCTCTTCTTATCGGAACGCGCTTTTATTAAGGTGATGCCGCATTTGGTTCGCGAGGAGTCAACTCTTGTGCAAACTCATATTTGTTTGCATTCTCTTCGGCTTTGTAACTTATGGATTTCCAAGGATATTGCAGTTTCGTTAGGAATAAGACCCGTCACAAAGGCAGGTGCTCCCTCGTATTTGGTTTTGTAATGTTTCTCAAAAATGAACGGGGGAGACTGTCTTCCGATTCTCCCCCGTTGGTATTTAGTTAGTGTCCGAAGGAGTTAAAATCCCCAAACTCCTCTTCCACGTAAATTCACGATAGTATCTTCGCGGCCAGTAAGGTCGACTTCCAAACGTCCAAAGAAAAGTCCCACATGATTGGGTCTAAAGAAGACACGAATAGAACATCTTTGTCCGGGCCACAAAAGACCAGGACAGTTCTCCCGATGGGCAAAACGATTGCCGTCAGTATCAATGTCATTAATGAGGAAAGGGAAGAGGCCGTTATTGCGCAGAAAGAATCTGACGGATTTTGTGGTATTCACAAGTGTCGGGCCGAAGTTGTAATTCAGATACTGCACCTGAACTTCTATATCGTCACCATCGCCCACGATGATTTCGTAAGTGTCTTCCGTCTGAGGAGCCGCTGTGTTGTCGAGGGATTCGTCGGCAAAAGTCGGTACCGAGAGGGAAAAACCTAAAAAGAGTAGAGTTAATAGGATTTTCATATGCACCTCCTGATGTTCTTATCTTTCTTGAGGTCAGATAAGAGGGCAAAATCTTTCCCAAGCATGCACGAGTTGTCATGCAAAGTCTGTCTAGGAGAAATGTCAAACTGAACAATCTGGATTCACGGCAGAGGCCCAAAGGCCTCGTTATTTGGATTTTCTTTTTAAAATGACATTGATGTCTTTGATCTCATCGTGGAAATAATCATTTTCTCGCAATTTAATTTCCACGGGTTCCAACTCTCCATTGCGGGCCTTCTGCAAAATTCTCTTCATATTATAAAGAGGGCCGGCGATACGACTGGTCAAACGATTAAAAACATAAACTCCAATGACCAAAGAAAACGTCACCGGAATAATTTGATAAACTAAAAAACTGACTTTGTAGCGCGAGATAAACTCCAGGGCCGACATCGAGCCCACGACACGCTCCACCTGATCGATAAAAAGATAGGCCGTGAAAACTTGCACCAAAAAAAGTGCAATCACGAAAAGTCCGACGTACATAAGAACATCGTATTGAACCTCGCGGTTCACAATCATTTTACGGCGGGGCTTAAAAATAGACATAGAAGCACACACTCCTTCCTAAATTGTATCGCACCCTCAAAAATCCACCATTAAATGTAGCGCCCCCTAAAAATCCGTCCCCAACTGAGACGCCCCTTCAACGCAGAAAATTAAAGTCACTTCTAATTGACTAGGTTTCTAGCGGAACGCGCCGAAGGTTGCCTCGCGCTTCTTCGAATGAGAAGCTGGGCTCACTTCTTAGGAGCCTCCATGAATAAAAATCTTCGTGCTCATCCCATGAGAAATCCTATTATCTTGGCGTTGGATGTTGATACCCGCGACCAGGCGATGAAAATTGCCGATGACATCGGTGATATTGTCGGGGGAATTAAACTCGGTCCGCGTCTTTGTCTTAGATACGGCATGGAGTTCGTGAAAGAGATGGCCGAAAGAGCTCCGATCTTCTTGGATAATAAACACTTTGATATTCCCTCAACAATGGAAGCGGCGGTGAGAGCAAGTTTTGAAGCGGGAGCTTCTCTTGTCACGGTTCACGCTCTGAGCGGGGCGGAAGCTCTTAAGAAAATGGCGGAGGTGGAAAAGGAACTGAATCAAAAGCGTCCTTTTAAAATTCTCGCTGTCACGATTCTTACTTCTTGGGATCAAAACTCTGTGCCGTCAAATATGAAAGAACAACCGATTGCTCAGCACGTGACGGAGCTTGCGACTTTGGTGAAAAACTCGGGTCTTTCCGGTGTCGTTTGTTCCCCTCATGAATTAGACCTTTTACAAAACCGTGATCTTTACCTTGTCACGCCGGGAATTCGCTTTAGTATGCAGGATTCTGGCGATCAAAAACGCATCATGGGCCCTAAAGAAGCGCTTCGCAAAGGAGCTTCAGCTTTAGTGGTGGGTCGTCCCATCCTTGAGTCAAAGAACATCAAGGAAACTGCAACTGATTTTGTAATGGCTGTATATGAAGAAAAATAATTCTCGTCCTCCTTCTCGCAATTCACAACGCCCGCAACAGGGCGGTCGTCCTCAGCAGGGACGCGGTCCAAGTCCTGCGGCTCGCTCTGAAAATCAAATTCCCCGTGAATGGCGCATCGTTATCGGCACCCATGCGATCAACGAAGTTTTGAAAGTGCGTCCTCGTGAAGTGAAGGGCATGTGGATTCGTCAAGGATGGGAAAATTCAAACGACCTGCGCGAAATGCACGAGTTGGCTCTCGCAAATAGAGTGAAAGTGGATATCAAGTCTGAAGGTGTGATCGAAAAGTTTGGATCTTCTCAGCAAGGAGCTGCGATCTTTGTCGATGGAGCTCCGACTTTTGATATGGAAGGTCTAGAAGCTTTCGAAAAATCCGTCGTGCTGATGCTTGACGGCATTGAAGACCCGCATAACTTGGGTGCAATTGTGAGAACTTCTTGGCTTGTGGGTGCTCATGGCGTTCTGATTCCGGAAGATCGCGCGGTGGGTCTAACTCCGACAGTTCATAAAGTCGCTTGTGGGGGAGTTGAGCATGTTCCCGTAGAAGAGACGACAAATTTCGCTAAGTACGCGGAAGTTTTAAAGAAACAAGGTTATTGGATTTTCGGATTAAGTCCTCGCGGAAAACAATCTATTTTCGAATTGGACCTTCCAGATAAAGTTGTTTGGGCGGTTGGTTCGGAAGACAAAGGTTTGAGAGTGACAACGGAAAGACTTTGTGATGAATTAGTTTTCATTCCGCAGGCTAGCTCTTCGGCGAGTTACAACGCGTCTGTAGCGACAGCTATGGCGTTGACTGAAACTCTCAGGCAGCACGCGCCGCGCGGAAACCGAAAAAAATCGTAATCTGTTAAATAATTATCTTTGACGGACATAGATTTTATCCGTAAAACATTTCGGTTATCTCAGTAAGGCTGGTTTAGCTCAATTGGTAGAGCAGCTGATTTGTAATCAGCAGGTTGCGGGTTCGAGTCCCATAACCAGCTCCATTTTTTTCTGAGTCAACATTCACAAACTGGGTAGGTGCCCGAGTGGCTAAAGGGGACGGACTGTAAATCCGTTGGCTTACGTCTACGAAGGTTCGAATCCTTCCCTGCCCACCATTTTTGAATGTCGACTTGCAAAGAGATGGGAAGAGGAGTTTACTTCTCTTCTGGGCGTTCTGATGGGCGGGAGTAGCTCAATTGGCTAGAGTATCTGCCTTCCAAGCAGAGGGTTGCGGGTTCGAGACCCGTCTCCCGCTCCAAATTTCAGAACAGATGCCCATGTAGCTCAGTGGTAGAGCACACCCTTGGTAAGGGTGAGGTCGTCGGTTCGGCTCCGATCATGGGCTCCACTTGTTACTTATTGATTTGATTTTTGATAAATGGTTTAAGACTTAAAAATAAATCTCTGCAGGAGGAATAATGTCTAAAGAGAAATTTAACCGTTCGAAGCCGCACGTAAATATCGGCACAATCGGTCACGTTGACCATGGTAAAACAACTTTGACTGCTGCTATCACTACTACTCTTGCAGCAGCTGGTAAAGCTCAGGCGATGTCTTACGATCAAATCGATAAGTCTCCTGAAGAGAGAGAACGTGGTATCACTATCTCTACAACTCACGTTGAGTACGAAACTGACAAACGTCACTACGCTCACGTTGACTGCCCAGGACACGCCGACTACGTAAAAAACATGATCACTGGTGCCGCACAAATGGACGGAGCTATCCTAGTAGTTTCTTCTGCTGACGGTCCAATGCCACAAACACGTGAGCACATCCTTCTTGCACGTCAAGTAGGTGTTCCTGCTCTAGTTGTATTCATGAACAAAGTTGACATGGTTGACGATAAAGAATTGTTGGACCTTGTTGAGCTTGAAGTTCGCGAACTTCTTTCTAAATACGAATTCCCTGGCGATGAGATCCCAGTTGTTAAAGGATCTGCATTGAAAGCTTTGGAAGGTGATACTTCTGAAATCGGTCGTCCAGCTATCATGAAATTGATGGACGCTTGTGATGCTTACATCCCAGAACCAGTTCGTGCTACTGACAAAACTTTCTTGATGCCAGTAGAGGACGTATTCTCTATCTCTGGTCGTGGTACAGTTGTTACTGGCCGTGTAGAGCGTGGTATCGTTAAAGTTGGTGACGAGATCGAAATCATCGGTATCCGTCCAACTCAAAAAACAACAGTAACTGGTATCGAGATGTTCCGTAAACTTCTTGATGAAGGTCAAGCTGGAGACAACTGCGGTGTTCTTCTTCGTGGTACTAAAAAAGAAGAAGTTGAACGTGGTCAAGTTTTGGCGAAACCAGGTTCTGTAAAACCTCACAAAAAATTCAAAGCTGAAGCGTACATCCTAACTAAAGAAGAAGGCGGACGTCACACTCCATTCTTCAATGGTTACCGTCCTCAGTTCTACTTCCGTACAACTGACGTAACTGGCGTTTGTACTTTGAAAGCTGGAACTGAAATGGTTATGCCTGGTGACCGCGTTGAATTGGCAGTTGAGTTGATCGCTCCAATCGCGATGGAAAAAGAATTGCGTTTCGCGATCCGCGAAGGTGGCCGTACAGTTGGCGCCGGCGTTGTTATCGAAATCCTTGAGTAGGATTTAACGCAGCATAGGCTGAAGTAAAATCACCCGGGGGACTCCTTGACAAGAGGGTCCCCTTCGGTGTTTCTTGGCACGTGCGATTTTTTTGTATTTTTAAGTGCAGGGGTGTAGCTCCAGTGGTAGAGCGAACGACTCCAAATCGTTAGGTCGTGGGTTCGAATCCCTCCGCCCCTGCCAAGTTGATTATCCTAGGAATGGGGAACTATGGAAAAAGCCAACTCTAAGATTTTGACATTCAGCTTTGCTATTGCAGCTATCTTGGTCGCTTTAACAGCATCTCTTCTTATCAAGGCATTTGCCGGAGCCTTCGGTGTGGTCGCTAGAGCCGCCGACTCTGATATGGTAAGACATGGATTGCCAGTTGCTCTGGGTCTTGTGGTATTTGCAGTTCTTCAATTCAACCCACGCGTTCTTGCTTGGGGTGAAGAAGTAGTGACTGAAATCCGTAAGGTGGTATGGCCTTCTCGTAAAGACACAACAGCAATGACAATCGCGTGCGTAGTGATGGTTCTTATCTCTAGCGTGATTATCAGCTCTTTTGACTTAATTTCGGGCTTTTTTATTAACTATCTCATGAAGTAGGACGGAAACATGGAAAAAAAGTGGTACATCGTTAACGTTCAAACAAGCTGCGAAAATACGGCAAAAAAAGCTATCGAAGAAAAAATCAAATCTAACAAGATGGAAGAATTCTTCGGTGAGATTCTTATTCCCGCTGAAAGCGTTGTTGAGCTTGTAAAAGGCCAAAAACAAACCAAATCGCGTAAATTTTTCCCAGGCTACATCTTTGTTCAGATGTTTTTGAACGATGAGACTTGGCATTTGGTGCGTAATTCGTCTAAAGTGACCGGCTTCGTGGGCGGTACTAAAACTCGTCCTCCGGAAGTTCCGGAAGCCGAGGTTCTTCGTGTAACTCAGCAAATGGCTGGCGTTGCAGAAAAACCGAAACCAAAAGTGAAGTTCTCTGTAGGTGAGAATGTGACTGTTATCGACGGTCCATTCAGCAACTTCCAGGGTTCTGTAGAAGAAGTGAACGAGGACAAAGGGAAACTGAAAGTTCTTGTCAGCATCTTCGGTAGACCAACTCCAGTGGAATTGGACTACATTCAAGTTGAAAAAAATTAATTTAAGCGCTACATAGGGTGGCACTTAGAACAAAAACGGGACCTTTGGGGTTCCGTTTCTTATTAACACAACCTCTTGCAGGAGTGGGTCATGGCAAAAAAAGTTACAGGAATGATCAAGCTGCAAATACCGGCAGGGAAAGCTAATCCAGCTCCTCCCGTTGGACCGGCACTTGGACAGCACGGGGTAAACATCATGGAATTCTGTAAGCAGTTCAACGCTCGTACACAAGCGTTGGGTGATAGCATCATCCCTATCATCATCACTGTTTACCAAGACAGATCGTTTACTTTCATCACAAAAACACCACCGGTGTCTTCTTTGATCAAAAAGGCGTTGAAGCTTGAATCAGGCTCAAAACAGCCTCAAAAAGACAAAGTAGGCAAAATCAATAACGATCAAATTAAGCAAATCGCTACAACGAAATTGCCTGATTTGAACTGCTTGAAAGTTGAATCCGCAATGTCACAAGTTGCTGGTACAGCTAAGAGCATGGGCATCGATATCGCATAGGGGTGATGTATGGCAGGTAAAAAATTCGAAGCAGCCTCTAAGAAGGTTGATTCTCAAAAAAAATACTCTGTTGAAGAAGCATTCAAACTTGTGGTAGCGACAGCTCCAGCTAAATTTGATGAATCTATCGACGTAGCTTTGCGCTTGGGTATTGACCCTAAGCAATCTGATCAACAAGTACGTGGCGCGATTGCATTGCCTCACGGTCTTGGTAAAGACGTTAAAGTCGTTGTTTTCGCAAAAGGCCCGAAAGAAGCTGAAGCGAAAGCTGCTGGTGCTGACTTCGTTGGCGCTGACGACCTAGTAGCTAAAATCCAAGGTGGCTGGTTAGATTTCGATAAATGTATCGCGACTCCAGACATGATGGCGACTGTTTCTAAAGTTGCTAAAATCCTTGGGCCTCGTGGTTTGATGCCGAATCCAAAAATCGGTACTGTAACTATGAACGTTGGTGAAGCCGTAACTGCCGAGAAAAAAGGTAAGTTGGATTTCCGCGTTGATAAAGCAGGTATCGTACATGCTGGTATCGGTAAGAAATCTATGGGAGATGCAAAACTTCGTGATAACTTCATGACCCTTTTGGGCGCGATCGTTAAAGCGAAACCAGCTTCTTCTAAAGGTATCTACCTTCGCACTATTTCCGTAGCTTCAACTATGGGTCCTGGTGTGAAAATTGAACCAAATGCGGCAGCAGCTGCAACTGGTTCAGCTGAGTAACTGTTAATTAACGGGCTCTGGTGAAAATCGGGGCCTGATAAAAAGTTTTATTGCGATCAGAGACAGTAGGTTTCTTCTAGCAGATGTAATCCCGCGATTGTGTGGGGCCTACCGAGATAAGGCAAAAAGGTTTTCTTGAAAGCTTCGGATTCTCCGGAGCTTATCTACGACCTCCAAGCGCTGATTCGCACAAGTACGTTGCAATATTAGTTTCTATGTCGTTGCTTCGTCGTCGCAGTACGATGTACAGCTTCCTCCTAGCGCCTCGTAGAAACTAATATTGCAACGTACATAGCCACTTCGGTGGAAATCGAAGTGCAGAAAATCTAACGAAAGGAGGCTCACTTATGATCACTCGCGCAGATAAAGAGCAAGAGATTCAGCTTATCACGGAGAAATTCGGAAAAGCTAAAGGGGCTTTCATCGTAGACTTCAAAGGTATCAAAGTTGAGCAAGTTACAAGCTTGCGCAAAAAATTGAATGCCGCTGAATCTGAGATGAAGGTCGTACGTAACACTCTTGCAAAAAGAGCGTTCAAAGATCACCCAGCTATTGAAAAAGCTTTTGCTAATTCAATGAAAGGTACTAACGCCATCGTATTCTCATACGGTGAAGTGAACGCTACTGCTAAAACACTTGCTGAGTTTGCTAAGGACGTAGAAGTTCTTCAAATCAAGTCTGGTGTTATGGATGGCGAAGCTTTGGATGACGCTAAAATTAAGTTTTTGGCAACTCTTCCGGGCAAAGACCAACTTCGCGCTATGTTCCTCGGTACACTATTGGGTGCAGGTTCTGCACTTGCTAGATGCTTGAATGCTTACGCTGAGAAACTTGGTGGCGGTGCTACTACTGAAGAAGCTCCTCAAGCATAAGCTTGCGGCGCTAATGAATTGAATTAATAAATAATTTTTATCCTCTGGAGGATTTTAAAATGTCTCTAACTAACGATCAATTGGTTGATGCGTTGTCTCAAAAAACAGTTCTTGAGATCGCTGAACTTGTAAAAATGCTTGAAGAAAAATGGGGCGTTTCTGCTGCTGCTCCTGTAGCTGCTGCTGGCGCGGGCCCTGCTGCTGCTGTTGAAGAAAAAACTGCTTTCGACGTTATCTTGGTTGATGCAGGCGCGAACAAAATCAACGTAATCAAAGAAGTACGTGGTTTGACTGGTTTGGGTCTTGCTGAAGCTAAAGCTCTTGTTGAAGCTGGCGGAAAAGCAGTTAAAGAAGGCGCTACTAAAGAAGACGCTGAGAAAATCAAAAAAGCTCTTGAAGCTGCAGGCGCGAAAGTTACTATCAAGTAGTTTTTGCTCTCATTCGAGAACATGCCGAAAGCCTCTGGTTTATCCCAGGGGCTTTTTGCTTTTTATGGGCTTTCGTTTTGGTAGCGGGGCCGCCTTAAATAGCTAAGGGCTAGCTTAGTAAATTCAGACGCGCGCTTCCGGCGCTCGCCGGCCTTGGGTACCGCATCCTGCGGGGCCGGAGGTCTGAATTTACTAAGCTAGCCCTTAGCTATTTAAGGCTCCTTGCTTTCAATTCGAAGTCGTAAAAACAAGTCTGTGTAAAACTATTGTCTTTATAAATTTTGGGGTGACTGACGGGGCTTGAACCCGTGTTACCAAGCAAAGCCGAATTTAATACCCAAGGCGTCTTGGGGTTCGTGATTTATGGCTCTGTCCCAGTCGATGTTGATTCGGTTGTATTCGATTCCGTAAACCAGGCCTTTTCCATGAGAAGCTAAGCCGATTCCGTAGTATTGATGAATCCCTTTGTCGTTGTAAGGGCCGAAGGCTCCGTGAGTGTTTGTCACATCCGTTTTTACTTCGTGGGATTCGTAGATATATGAAATGTACGGAACGATTTTTTCTAGCTTGTATCCTAGGCTGATTCCGGCTTGGCTTGTGGTGACTTTGGATTTGGCCTCCGCCGTTGTTCCGCCGGAAGTGCCTTCCGATGTTGAGGAGTCTCTTTGGCCGTAAGCTCCTTGGATGCTGGCGACCCAATTTTGAGGGCCTGCGCCGTGATTGAGGAATTGGTAGCGGAGTCCAAATAAGGAGTTATCCAGCGTAATGTCTAAAGATTTTAGGATGGTGAGGCTGGCGTCGATCCCCACGGAATGGATCATCATCAGGTCTCCGATGTCGACATCATCATTCACTTTGAGGTTGTCTCGCGTTGGAGGGTTGGTTTCGATGTTATTAACAACCGTGATTTTGGTGACCGCTGTACCCACGGCAGCCACATGACCGCTCCACTGGTTTTCTCCGGTGACGGGAACCGCAAAGTGAGAAGCTCTGAAATTGATCGTATGTGAGCATCCTGATAACAAAACAAGCAGTGCAAATCCGAATAATGCTTTCATAGGTCTCCTAACTTGGAGATTTAGGGTAGGTGTGGACGTGTTCTTTGACAAGTTGTGACCGAACGTCGAGATCAAATATCGTTTCGGCCTTGTGCTAACGCTGACGCTATGTATAATTTGCTGTTTTCGGACTGCCTGGAATAGTGCCAAAAACCATTATAATCACTTGATTTATCTAAAACTTCCGGTAGTTTAAATTGCTTGTCTTTTATTTAATGTGGGTCTTGGAATATTCCCCCCGAAGCGAATATCCGATTTTCTTATCACGGAGAGTACATTGGAAAAAACTCCAGTTACGGCTTCTAACATTCGAGTTAGAAAGTCATTCGCGAAAAATAAGCAAGTCATTGATATTCCAAATCTGATTGAATTGCAGAAGTCTTCTTACGAAGCTTTCATTCAAAAAGATATGGATCCAGATCGCCGTGGCGAAGCTGGTCTCAATGGCGTTTTCAAATCTGTTTTCCCAATCACAGATTTCAACAACACAGCAAGCCTTGAGTTTGTCTCTTACACTCTAGAGCCAGCTAAGTACGACGTGGACGAGTGCCGTCAACGTGGTATGACTTTCGCTGCTCCTATCAAGGTGACTCTTCGTCTGATCGTATTCGATGTTGACGAAGAAACTGAAGCACGCAGCATCCGTGACGTGAAAGAACAGGAAGTTTACCTCGGTGAAATTCCTCTTATGACTGCTAACGGTTCTTTCATCATCAACGGTACAGAGCGCGTTGTTGTTTCTCAGTTGCACCGTTCTCCAGGTGTGTTCTTCGATCACGATGGTGGTAAGAACGCAGCTTCTGGTAAATTGATCTACTCTGCACGTGTGATTCCTTACCGTGGTTCTTGGTTGGATGCTGAATTTGACCAAAAAGATATTATCCACGTTCGTATCGATCGCCGTCGTAAATTCCCTGTAACAATCCTTTTGAAGGCTCTTGGTTACAACGCGGAACAATTGCTTGAGTACTTCTACGATCTTGATGAAGTTTACGCTCGCGGTGGCAAACTTTACCGTAAGCTTGATATCGAAAGAATGTCAGGTCAAAGAGCATTGGCTGATATCGTTGATCCAAAATCGGGTGAGGCGCTTGTAAAAGCAGGTCGTCGTATCACTCGTGCGATCGTTAAGAAAATCAAAGATCTTAACATCACTGAGCTTGAAGTTGAGCCGAACGATCTTGATGGAAAAGTTTTGGCGAAACCTCTTATCGATGAATCTACTGGTGAGATCATCGCTGATGCGAATGCAGAATTGAACTCTGCTATCATCAAAAGAGCTCTTGATGCTGGTATCGACCGTTTCTTCATGATCTTCTTCGACGGTTTGACTGTAGGTCCTTACCTTCGCAATACGTTGCTAGTAGATAAAGTAACTAACAAAGAAGAATCTCTTGTTGAGATCTACAAACGCCTTCGTCCTGGTGAGCCTCCAACTTTGGAAGCAGCTACGACGTTCTTCGGTCGTTTGTTCTTCGATCCAGAAACTTACGATTTGTCTGAAGTTGGTCGTATTAAGATCAACCACAGATTCGGTATTTCTATGGATGAGTGCCCTCCTTCACACAGAACACTCACTCACAAAGATATCTTGAGCACTATTAAAACTTTGATCGACCTTAAAAACGGTCGCGGCGTTATCGATGATATCGATCACTTGGGTAACCGTCGTGTTCGTTCCGTAGGTGAGTTGCTTGAGAACCAATACCGTATCGGTCTTGTTCGTATGGAGCGCGCGATTCGTGAACGTATGTCTCTTCAAGATGTTGAGACAATGATGCCTCACGATCTAGTGAATGCGAAACCAGTGAATGCGGTTGTTAAAGAATTCTTCGGTTCATCTCAATTGTCTCAGTTCATGGACCAAACAAATCCATTGTCTGAGATCACTCACAAACGTCGTTTGTCAGCTCTCGGCCCTGGTGGTTTGACTCGTGACCGTGCAGGTTTCGAAGTACGTGACGTACATCCTACGCACTACGGTCGTATCTGCCCAATCGAAACTCCAGAGGGACCAAACATCGGTTTGATCGCGTCTTTGGCGACTTATGCTCGTATCAACAACTACGGTTTCATTGAGACTCCGTACCGCAAAGTTGATCAAGGTAACGTTTCTAAAGATATTAACTATCTATCGGCTCTTGAAGAGGCGGGTCATCACATTGCTCCAGCAGCTCGTGATGAAGCTGGAAACAAAGCTATTCAAACGGCTACGACAATCACTCGTCGTGACGGTGAGTACGAAATCGTAGATAAAGACAAAGTTGCTTTGATGGACGTTTCTCCATCTCAACTCGTTTCTATCGCGGCTTCTTTGATTCCTTTCCTTGAGCACGATGACGCCAACCGTGCCTTGATGGGATCGAACATGCAACGTCAAGCGGTGCCATTGCTCCGTTCTCGCGCTCCACTTGTTGGAACAGGCGTTGAGAGACTTGTTGCTCGTGACTCTGGTACATCCGTTGTTGCTCAAAACGACGGTATCGTTGAAGAAGTTGATGCTTCTCGTATCGTTGTTCGTCGTTTTGCAAAAGGCGGAGAACTTGGTGCGAACGTAGACATCTACAACCTCACTAAGTACCAACGTACAAATCAAAATACATGCTTCAACCAAAAACCAATCGTAACTGTAGGTGACAAGGTTTCTAAAGGCGACATCATCGCTGACGGTCCTTCTACAGAACTCGGTGAATTGGCTCTTGGACAAAACATCCTGGTGGCGTTCACTCCTTGGCAAGGTTACAACTTCGAGGACTCTATCCTTATTTCTGAACGTTTGTTGAAAGACGACGTTTACACGTCTATCCACATCGAAGAGTTCGAGTGCGTAGCGCGTGATACAAAACTTGGTAAGGAAGAGATCACTCGCGATATCGCTAACGTCGGTGAAGAGGCCCTTAAAGACCTCGACAGCTCTGGTATCATCCGCATCGGTGCGGAAGTTCGTCCAGGCTTCATCCTAGTTGGTAAAGTAACTCCAAAAGGTGAAACGCAACTTTCTCCAGAAGAAAAACTTTTGAGAGCGATCTTCGGTGAAAAAGCCGGCGACGTTCGTGATACGTCACTTCGTGCGCCATCTGGCGTTTACGGTACAGTGATCGATGCACAAGTTTACTCTCGTGAAGGTGCGGACCGCGATGAGCGTTTGTCTTCAATCATCGAAGAGAAAAAACGCAAACTTGAGAAAGACTTGGCTGTAGAGCAAAACGTTATCAAGAATAACGCGATCTCTAAACTTCGTGACATCCTTGTTGGTAAAACAACAACGGGCGTTCTTTTGAACGAAGATGGTAGCCAAAAACTTTTGAACAAAGGTCAAGACATCACTGAGGCGGATCTAGAGACAGTTCCATTTGAATTGTTGAACTACATCCCACTTGAGCAAGACCTTGAGTTCCAAGTGAACAAAATCATCGACAACGCTCGTAACCAACTTGACGCTGTTAAATTGGTATTCAACGAGAAGATCGATCGCCTTCGTAAAGGTGACGAGCTTCCTCCAGGTGTTATCAAAATGGTTAAAGTTTACGTTGCTATCAAACGTAAAATGCAAGTCGGTGACAAGTTCGCCGGTCGCCACGGAAATAAAGGTGTCGTTTCTAAAGTATTGCCTGCGGAAGACATGCCATACCTAGCTGACGGTTCACCTGTTGACATGGTTCTAAACCCACTGGGCGTTCCTTCTCGTATGAACATCGGGCAAATCCTTGAGGTTCACTTGGGTTGGGCTGCGCACAACTTGGGTAAGCAATTAGGCGAACACTTGGCTAAGTGGAACGCTGAAAATGCACGTACTGAAATGAAAGATATCTTCAATGACTCTGATATCTCCGCGAAACTTGATAAAGCGGACGACGGTTCATTGAAACAAATGGTAACTCGTATGAAAAACGGTATCCACGTAGGAACACCGGTTTTCGACGGTGCTCGTGAATCAGACGTAAAAGGCTTGCTCACAAAAGCGCAAGTTCCGACATCTGGTAAGTCCGTCCTATTCGATGGTCGTACAGGTGAGCCGTTCACGAACCCAGTTACTGTGGGTATCATGTACATGCTTAAACTTCACCATCTCGTGGAAGAGAAGATCCACGCTCGTTCTATCGGACCTTACTCACTCGTTTCTCAGCAACCACTGGGCGGTAAAGCACAGTTCGGGGGCCAACGTCTCGGGGAGATGGAGGTTTGGGCGATCGAAGCTTACGGTGCCGCTTACTCACTACAAGAATTCCTTACTGTTAAGTCAGATGACGTGGCAGGAAGAACTCGTATGTATGAAAGCATCGTGAAAGGTGAAAACATCCTTGAGCCAGGACTTCCAGAGTCGTTCAACGTTCTCGTGAAAGAGCTTCAGTCTCTTGCATTGAATGTTGAGTTGATGGAGTCCGACATCCTTCGTGATCAAGATGAAGATCTTGGTGACGACGGTATCGGGGGTGAAGAAGCAATTGTTCAGGCGCCGTCACAAGACGAGCCAGGACAACACTAATTAATACTTTAACAACAGGGGTGTTCTTTGAGAGACTTGTTGAATTTTTTCGATAAACCAAAAGATCCACTTTCGTTTGACGCCGTACGAGTATCGTTGGCGTCACCTGAAATGATTCGTGATTGGTCATTTGGTGAAGTTAAGAAGCCTGAAACTATCAACTATCGTACATTCAAACCAGAGCGTGATGGTTTGTTCTGTGCGAAAATCTTCGGTCCTATTAAGGATTACGAGTGCTTGTGCGGTAAGTATAAACGTATGAAGTACCGTGGCGTCGTCTGTGAAAAGTGCGGCGTTGAAGTCACACAAACTAAAGTACGTCGTGAACGTCTTGGCCATATTGAGCTTGCAACTCCAGTTGCGCACATCTGGTTCTTGCGCTCATTGCCTTCTCGTATTGGTAACCTTTTGAATCTTTCTTTGAAAGACGTTGAAAAGGTTCTTTACTGTGAAGCACACGTAGTAATCGATCCAATGGAAACAACATTGGAAGAAGGTCAAATTTTGACTGAGGAAGCTTACCAAGCCGCTCTTAATGAGTTCGGTCCAAGCTTCAAAGCAGGCATGGGCGGTGAAGCTGTTCGTGAATTGCTACGCAAAATTGACCCTGAATACTTGTCTCGTAAACTTCGTATGGAAGTGAAAGACACGAAATCAGAAGCGCAAATCAAAAAATTGACGAAACGCCTTCGCGTTGTTGAAGCCTTCAAAGGTTCTATCAACAAACCTGAATGGATGATGTTGGAAGCACTTCCAGTTCTTCCTCCTGATCTTCGTCCGTTGGTGCCACTTGATGGTGGTCGTTTCGCGACTTCAGATCTGAACGATCTTTACCGTCGTGTTATCAACCGTAATAACCGTTTGAAACGTCTTCAGGAGCTGAACGCTCCAGACATCATCATCCGCAACGAAAAACGTATGTTGCAAGAAGCGGTTGATGCCTTGTTGGATAACGGTCGTCGCGGTAAGACTTTCACTGGTCCAAACAAACGTCCTCTTCGCTCTCTTTCTGATATGTTGAAAGGTAAGCAAGGTCGTTTCCGTCAAAACCTTTTGGGTAAACGTGTCGACTACTCTGGCCGTTCGGTTATCGTAGTTGGTCCTACATTGAAACTTCACCAATGCGGTCTTCCTAAGAAGATGGCTTTGGAACTTTTCAAACCATTCGTTTACAACAAACTTGAAGAAAAAGGTTTGGCGACAACGATTAAGCAAGCGAAACGTTTGGTTGATCAAGAGACAGTAGAAGTTTGGGATATTTTGGCAGACGTAGTTAAAGAACATCCAGTTCTTCTCAACCGTGCGCCAACTCTTCACAGACTTGGTATCCAAGCTTTCGAACCAGTACTTCACGAAGGTAAAGCAATCCAATTGCATCCTCTAGTGTGTACGGCGTTCAATGCCGACTTCGACGGTGACCAAATGGCGGTTCACGTTCCACTTTCTGTGGAATCTCAAGTTGAAGCTCGCGTATTGATGATGTCTACGAACAACATCCTTTCTCCAGCGAACGGTAAGCCAATCATCAATCCATCACAAGATATCGTGTTGGGTCTATACTGGTTGACTCGTATCCGCCCTGGCGCAAAAGGAACTGGTAAAGCATTCTCGAGCGTTCAAGAAGCGCAATATGCTTACGAGACTGGTTTGGTTGACTTGCAAGCGGCTTGTAAAGTTCGTTTGAACGGTAAAGTTCAAGAGACTTCTGTAGGTCGTTCAATCTTGTCTGACATCGTTCCTAAAGAAGTTCCGTTCAACGAAGTGAACGTAACGATGAATAAGAAACAAATCGCCGCGTTGATCGATAAGACGTTCCGTCTTGCCGGTGCAAAAGCGACTTGTATCTTGGCTGATAAAATCATGGAACTTGGTTTCAAATATTCAACTGCGGCAGGTATGTCGATCGGTATCGACGACATGGTGATCCCAGCAGCCAAAGCGACAATGATCGCAGACGCTGAGAAACAAGTGACTGAAATCCAACAGCAGTACGATGAAGGTTTGATCACAGATGGTGAGCGCTACAATAAAGTGGTGGATATCTGGGCTCAAACGGGTGACAAGATCGCAAAAGAAGGTATGAACGCGATCGAAAAACAAACTTTCGTAGTTGATGGTAAAGAGGTTACAGGACCTTCTTTCAACCCGATCTACATCATGGCTGACTCCGGAGCCCGTGGTTCCGCGGCTCAGATCCGTCAGTTGGGTGGTATGCGTGGTTTGATGGCGAAACCTTCAGGTGAGATCATCGAAACACCGATCACTGCAAACTTCCGTGAAGGTTTGACAGTTATCCAGTACTTCATCTCTACGCATGGTGCACGTAAAGGTTTGGCCGATACTGCATTGAAGACAGCGAACTCTGGTTACTTGACTCGTCGTTTGGTTGACGTTGCTCAAGACGTGGTTGTGTCTGAAATCGATTGCGGAGTTGAAGACGGTTTGGAAATCACTCCAGTTTACGAAGCTGGCGAGATCATCCAAAACATCGGCGATCGTATCCTTGGTAGAACAACGTTGAAAGATGTTGTTGATCCAATGAGCAACAACGTGATTGTAAAAGCAAATCACGAGATCACTGAAACTGATGTTAAAACAATCGAAGGTTTGGGTATCGACAAAGTCGACATCCGTTCAGCTTTGACTTGTAAATCTAAACGTGGCGTGTGCGTGAAATGTTACGGCCGTGACTTGTCTCGCGGTAACACTGTGAACCTTGGTGAAACAGTGGGTATCATTGCAGCACAATCAATCGGTGAACCAGGTACTCAGTTGACGATGAGAACGTTCCACTTGGGTGGTGCGGCTTCTCGTGCGGTTGAGCAATCTGTTCATACAACTCGCCATGATGGTACTATTAAACTTGTAAACGTTCATGCAGTGACAAACCGTAATGGTAAGTTGACTGTGATGAATCGTAACGGTTCTGCCCTTGTTATCGACGAAGCAGGTCGTGAGCGTGAAAACTTCAAGCTCGTTTACGGTGCTGTTTTGAACTTTAAAGAAGGTGACAAAGTCACTAAAGGTCAAACTGTTGCTGAGTGGGATCCATATTCGAATCCGATCATCGCCGAAGTTTCTGCGAAGATCCAATACAGCGATATCGAAGAAGGTTCGACAATGCAGGAGCAAGTCGACGCGGTAACTGGTTTCGCGACTAAAGTTATCATGGAGTCTAAGTCTTCTGACATTAAGCCAACAGTATTCCTAGTAGATGGCAATGGTAAGACATTGAATCTTCCAGGCCGTGAAATCCCTGCGCGATACTTGATCCCAGTGGGTGCACAGCTTCTGGTTTCTGACCAACAGGAAGTTCATGCCGGTGACGTTATTGCGAAGATGCATCGTGAAGCTTCGAAAACGAAGGATATCACGGGGGGTCTACCGCGCGTTGCTGAATTGTTTGAAGCTCGTAAACCGAAAGAAGCAGCTATCATCTCTGAGATCGATGGTTATGTGACATTCGGTAAAGACGTTAAAGGTAAACAACGTGTGATCGTAACTCCTGAAGTGGGTGAGCAAAAAGAATATCTCATCCCTAAAGGTAAGCACGTTGCGGTTAGAGAAGGTGAGTACGTAAGAGCCGGTGAGGCGTTGATGGACGGTCCAACAAATCCTCATGACATTCTGGCGGTTCTAGGTGCGAAAGCTCTATCTGCATACCTTGTGAATGAAATCCAAGAAGTTTACAGACTTCAAGGGGTTGGTATCAACGATAAGCACATCGAAGTGATCGTTCGCCAAATGCTACGTAAAGTAGAAATCAGAGACGCTGGTGACAGCCGTTTCTTGGCGGGTGAGCAAGTTGAAAGATATGCTTACGAAGAAGAAAATGATCGTATCAACCGTGAAGGCGGACAACCTGCTACAAACAGCCCGCTTCTTCTAGGTATTACGAAAGTTTCTTTGAGCACTGACAGCTGGATTTCAGCGGCGTCATTCCAAGAAACAACAAAAGTCCTCACAGAAGCGGCGATTAATTCTCGCACAGACCATTTGCGTGGCCTGAAAGAGAATATCATCATGGGTCGTTTGATCCCTGCGGGTACTGGTTTGACTTCTTACAAACGTTGGAAAGTGTCTGTAGCAGAAGACGACGATACATCATTCGTGGCATTGCCAGGAATGACGGCTTCAGCTCAGCCTCACCAAGGGTAGGTCTACACTCCGGCTTCGCCGGAGTAGGACGGAATCGAACCGAAAAAGATGTAAAAAGCTCAAAAAGGGGATCTCACACCCCTTTTTGAGATATAAAATTAACAACAAAGTCTTGACCAGGGCGCTTTTGGCAATGTAAGTTCCAGCGTCTTGGGAAAAATCTGCACTTCGACGTGGTCGGAGTAGGTAAAAAATTGTTTAAGGGGTTTTAAAAGTGCCTACAATTAACCAGCTCATCAAAAGTGAGCGTAAAGTTCAAAAGAACCAAACAAAGTCACCAGCTTTGGCATCTTGCCCTCAGCGCCGTGGCGTTTGTACTCGTGTTTATACAACGACTCCAAAGAAACCGAACTCAGCTCTTCGTAAAGTAGCTAAAGTTCGTCTTTCAAACGGTTTCGAAGTTATCTCTTACATCCCAGGTATCGGTCACAACCTTCAAGAGCATAGCGTTGTCTTGATCCGTGGTGGTCGTGTGAAGGACTTGCCGGGCGTTCGTTACCATATCGTACGCGGTGTATTGGATCTTCAAGGTGTAAACGGTCGTCTTCGTGCTCGTTCTAAATACGGCACAAAAAGACCTAAGAAATAAGGATTGAGAGATGTCACGTCGTAAAAAGACCTTTAAAAGAGAAATTATTCCAGATCCAGTTTTCAAGGATCTAGTAATTGCTAAATTCGTTAACAAAATGATGATTCAAGGTAGAAAAGCTACTGCACAGAAGCTTTTTTACGGAGCATTGAAAGAGCTTGAAGGCAAAATTCAAGGTGAAGAGCCATTGAATGTTTTCAAAAAAGCTCTTGAGAACGTAAAACCTTCTATCGAAGTTCGTTCTCGCCGTGTTGGTGGAGCTACTTACCAAGTTCCAGTAGATGTTCGTCCTTCTCGTCGTTTGGCTTTGGCTATGCGTTGGTTGGTTGAATATTCTCGCGAGCGTGGTGAAAAAGACATGGCTAAGCGTTTGGCTGGTGAATTCGTTGATGCTTACAATAATCGTGGAAACGCGATCAAGAAGAAAGACGATGTTCACAGAATGGCTGAGTCGAACAAGGCTTTCTCTCACTACAATTGGTAATCTGTATACATGTCAGCTAAAGATCCTAAAGTTGTAGCTGATCTCAAGTACACTCGTAATATCGGCATCATGGCTCACATCGATGCCGGTAAGACGACCACCACCGAGCGCATTCTTTACTACACAGGTAAAAGTCATAAAATCGGCGAAGTTCATGATGGCGATGCCACCATGGACTGGATGGTTCAAGAGCAAGAGCGTGGTATCACTATCACCTCTGCCGCGACCATGGCGTTCTGGAAAGATCACAGAATCAACATCATCGATACTCCGGGGCACGTTGACTTCACAATTGAAGTTGAGCGTTCTTTGCGCGTTCTTGATGGTGCCATTGCTGTTTTCGACGGTGTGAACGGTGTTGAGCCGCAGTCTGAAACTGTTTGGAAGCAAGCTGACAAATACAAAGTTCCAAGAATTTGTTTCGTTAATAAAATGGACCGTGTGGGTGCTGACTTTGTGATGTCTTACGGGACGATCAAAGACAAACTCAATGCGAACCCAATCCCAGTGCAAGTTCCTATCGGCATGGAAGATACTTTCCGTGGTGTTGTCGATCTTCTCGAGAACAGAGCTTATATGTGGGATCAGTCCGGAATGGGTGACCATTTCGAAGTTACCGATGTTCCCAATGAGATGAAGGAAGAGGTCAATCGCTTCCGTACAGAGATTATTGAGAAGATCGTTGAGTTTGAAGACTCTCTTCTTGAGAAATATCTCAATGGAGAAGAAGTGACTGTGGCAGAGCTTAAAGCCGCTCTTCGCAAAGGCACTTTAGATCTAAAAGCCTTCCCTGTTTTCTGTGGAGCTGCTTTCAAAAATAAAGGCGTTCAGCCTTTGCTAGATGGTGTGATCGACTATCTTCCATCTCCTATTGAAGTTCCTGCGATTGTGGGTCACGACCCAGCTAAGCCTGAAAAAGAAATCGTATGTAAAACGGACTTCGATGGTCACGTGGCGGCTTTGGCGTTTAAGATTGCCAACGATCCGTTTGCGGGAACTTTGACTTATATTCGAGTGTACTCTGGCGAAGTGAAAGTGGGCGACCAACTTCTCAATCCTCGTACAGAGAAAAAAGAGCGCATCCAAAAGCTTGTGAAAATGCACGCCAACTCTCGTGAGGAAATCACTTCTCTTAAAGCAGGTGATATCGGAGCGGTTGTCGGTCTTAAGTTCACAGCGACAGGGGATACTCTTTGTGAGACCTCTCATCCTGTTGTTTTAGAATCTATTACTTTCCCAGAGCCTGTGATCTCGGTTGCGATTGAAGCGAAGTCTTCCGCGGACCAAGAGAAAATGCTTCAAGGTCTTGAGAAACTCGGTAAAGAAGATCCTTCTTGCCGTTTGAAAACAGACCCTGAAACAGGGCAGATCCTTCTTTCGGGAATGGGTGAGCTTCACCTTGAAATCTTGGTTGACCGTCTTTTGCGTGAACACAAAGTTCAAGCGAATGTGGGTAAGCCGCAAGTTTCTTATCGCGAGACTATTTCGGCTTCCGCGACATCAAACTTTGTATACGAACGTGAGATTGCGGGTGAAGCCCATTTTGCGAAAGTTTCTCTTACTATTGATCCAATTTCTCAACACGACGGTATCCAATTCCAATCGAAAGTGTCCGTGTCTAAAGAATTTACAGCCCCTTTCTTGAAAGCAGTGGAAAACGGCTTCAAAGAAGCGGCCGAGGTTGGACCTCTGGCGAGCTACTCGATGTTGGGTATTCGTGGAACTTTGAACTCTGTAGAAACGCGTCCTGAAGCTTCCAATGAAATGGCCTTTAAGGCGGCTGCTTCTTTGGCGTTTAGAGAAGCGGTTCGAGGTGCGTCTGTTGAGCTCTTGGAGCCTATCTTTAAGCTTGAAGTGACATGTCCTGATGAGTTCGTAGGGAACGTGGTGGGGGATTTGAACTCCCGCCGCGGAAAGATCCTTACGATGAATGCTAAAGTGGGCGGCGGCCAGGTTATTTCGGCGGAAGCTCCTCTTGCGAACCTCTTTGGTTATGCGACAAACGTGCGCAGTTTAAGCCAAGGCAGAGCAAGTTTTAGCATGGAATTTTTGGAGTATGCGGTCGTGCCTCCTAAGGTAAAAACCGAGATCCTCCACAAAATGGGAAGATTCTAAGGGCTTGTTTAAAAAGCCCCATCTCCTTCGTTGGACCGGTAAAAATATCGCTCCAACGTACATGGAGTACGCCTCCGCGATATTTTCCCCGGAATCGCGCCTCGGACCTGGCACTTTTTAAACAACCCCTAAAAAAATTAATATTTCCCTTTGACAATGTTTTTTTTGTTGCGCATACTCGCGCACTCGTGACGTCTAAATTTACAAAAAACCCCCCGCATTGGGTGATTTCACGGCCGCAAGGGCTAATTCGGGGCAAGTTTTCGATGGGATATTGACGTTAATTGTTAACAAATTTGCTAGTAACTACGCTACTTTACAAAAAAGAAGAGAAGTGTCCTTATGCAAAGTCAGAAGATTAGAATCAGATTGAAGGCATTCGATCATAAATTGCTTGATCAGTCGACGAAAGAAATCGTTGAGACTGCTCGTCGTACAGGCGCAAAAGTTGCGGGTCCAATCCCTTTGCCGACTCGCATCAACCGTTACACGGTCTTGCGTTCTCCTCACGTAGATAAAAAATCTCGTGAACAATTCGAAGTGAGAACTCACAAGCGTATGCTCGATATTTTAGAACCCACTCAACAGACTGTCGATCAGCTCATGAAACTCGACCTCTCTGCTGGTGTTGATGTTGAAATCAAACTTTCAGCAATCTAGGAGTAAACAGTGAGCGAAACTACACAAACTACAAATACTACAGAGCAAGGCCTTAAGCTGAATGGCCTGTTCGCATTTAAAGAAGGCATGGCTACTATCTATAATGAGCAAGGTGAAGCCGTACCTGTAACAGTTCTTCGTTATGAGCCTTGGTTTGTATCACAAATCAAAACAAACGAAGCTGATGGTTATGAAGCTATTCAATTAGCTTGCACTCCTAAAAAAGCTAAAAATTCAAACAAAGCAGAAAAAGGTCACCTTACTAAAGCTGGCTTTGAGAATGGCGCTCAGTTCGTAAAAGAACTTCGTCAAGCTCTTCCAGAAGGTGCAACTGTTGGCGCACAAATCTCTATCGACTCTTTGGCTCAAGGTGATTTCGTAAAAATCACTTCTAAGTCTAAAGGTAAAGGTTTCGCCGGTTCTGTAAAACGTTGGAACTTCGCGGGAGGCCCTGCTTCTCACGGTTCTAAATTCCACCGTCGTCCGGGTTCTTCTGGTAACAGAACATGGCCAGGTCGCGTAATGCCGGGTAAGAAATTCCCAGGTCACTTGGGTGCTGAGACAGTTACAGTTCGCAACGTTGAGATCGTTCAAGTTATTGCTGCTGAAAACGTTCTCATGGTTAAAGGACCAGTTCCAGGTGCAAGAAACACTTTGGTTAAGTTGGTGAGAGAATAGTATGGCAACAGTAAACGTATTAAACTGGAAAAAAGAAAAAGTTGGATCAGTTGAATTGGCTGCTGACGTGTTCGAAACTCCTGTTAAAAAGGAAGTTCTTCACACTGTAGTTCAATGGCAATTGGCGGCTCGCCGTCAAGGTACACACATGACAAAGACTAAAGGTCTTGTGTCTGGTGGTGGTAAGAAGCCATTCAAACAAAAAGGTACTGGTGGAGCTCGTCAAGGTTCTAGCCGTTCTATCTTGATGCCTGGTGGTGGTACCGCTTTCGGTCCTCAACCTCGCAGCTACGCTTTCGTTTTGCCTAAAAAAGTTCGTCGTTTAGGTTTGAGCATGGCGCTTTCTCACCTTCAAAAAGAAGGCAAGTTGTTCATCGTGGACAGCATGCAATCTGAAGGTAAAACTGCTGAGCTTAACAAACGCTTGAAAGCTTTCGGCTTGAAAAAAGCTGTATTGGTAGACGCTCAAGTTGATGACAAATTCAACCGCGCATCTAAAAACTTGGAAACATTCAAATACTTCCCAGTGGAAGGTTTGAACGTATTCGATCTATTGAAATACGACGCTGCAGTAATCACTAAAGATTCAGTAGCAAAAATCGTAGATCGTTGCTCATTGGAGAAAGCGTAATGAAACAAGTAATTAAAGCTCCTCTTATTACAGAGAAAAATACTTATCATAACGCTGCTGGTGTGTATGTGTTCGAAGTGGACTTGAAGTCGACTAAAACAGATATCAAAACTGCAGTAGAGAAGAACTTTAAAGTGAAAGTTGACAGTGTTAGAACTAGCATCTGCCGCGGTCACTCTAAGTACACTAAATTCGGATTAACAAAGATCCCTTACTGGAAAAAAGCTTACGTTAAGCTTGTTGAAGGTGAGAAGATCGCTCTTTTTGAGGGAGTATAAAGATGGGTATTAAGACATTCGCCCCACGCTCTCATGGTCGTAGAGGAATGACTGGTTTCGATTTCAAAGAAATCACAAAGACAACTCCAGAGAAGTCTTTGCTTGCTCCTCTTAAGAAACAAGCGGCTCGTAACAATCACGGTCAAATCACTATCCGTCACCAAGGTGGCGGTCATAAAAGAAAATACCGTTTGATTGATTTCAAAAGAACTAAAGTTGACGTTGCAGCAAAAGTTATTGCGATCGAGTACGATCCAAACAGAACTTGCCGTATCGCTCTTATTTCTTATGTTGATGGAGCTAAAGCTTACATCATCGCTCCAGTTGGTTTGAACGTAGGTGACACTGTCATCTCTTCTGATAAAGCCGACATCAAACCAGGTAACTGCCTTTCTTTGGCTGCGATCCCAGTTGGTACTGTGATCCACAACATCGAAATGCGTCCAGGTAAAGGTGGTCAGGTTTGCAGAGGCGCTGGTGCTACAGCAACTTTGGCTGGTAAAGGTGATCAATACTGCCAAGTTCGTATGCCTTCAGGCGAATTGAAGCAAATCTTGTCTGTGTGCAAGGCTTCAATCGGTCAAGTTGGTAACACTGACAATGAAAACATCAACCTTGGTAAAGCAGGTCGCTCTCGTTGGAGAGGTATCCGTCCTTCTGTACGTGGTATGCACATGAACCCAGTTGACCATCCATTGGGTGGTGGTGAAGGCGTTGGTAAGGGTCATCACCCTGTGACTCCTTGGGGTCAACCATGTAAAGGTTTCAAAACTAGAAACAATAAGAGAACCAACTCTTCAATCATCAAGAGACGTAAGTAGGAGTAAAAGGTGGCACGCTCAATTAAGAAAGGTCCATTTGTTGATATTTCTCTACAAAAGAAAATCGACCATGCGATCGAAAAAAATGATAAGAAAGTTATTAAAACTTGGTCTCGCCGCTCAACAATTCTTCCAGAGGCTATTGGACTGACATTCGCAGTTCACAACGGAAGAAAGTTCGTTCCAGTGTACATCACTGAGAACATGATTGGTCACAAACTCGGTGAGTTTGCTCCAACAAGAACTTTCCAAGGTCACGCCGAGAAGAAAGCAGCTGCCCCTGCTGCTGCGAAGAAGTAATAGAGGTTGATTATGGAAGTTAAAGCAAGCTTGAAATATGCAAGAGTAGGCGCTCAGAAAGCTAGATTGGTTGTTGACCTAGTTCGCGGTAAAGACGTGAACGAAGCAGTAAAAACTCTCACTTTCTTGAACAAGAAAACTGCTGGAATGGTAAAAAAGCTAATCGAATCTGCGGTTGCTAACGCAGAATACAAAAAGGTTATGGATGTAGATAATCTTTATGTTAAAGCTATCTGGGTTGATCAAGGCCCTGTTCTTAAGAGATTCCGTCCTCGCGCTCAAGGTCGCGCGTTCGGTGTTCGTAAGAAGACCAGCCACATTAACGTAGTACTCGAGGAGAAATAGTCGTGGGACAAAAGGTTAATCCAATTGGTCTAAGAGTCGGTGTTATCAGAACTTGGGATTCTCGCTGGTATGCGAAGGGTCAACAATATTTTGACAATCTCCACGAAGACATCCGTTTGAGAAAATATCTTAAAGATAAACTCAAACACGCGGGTGTGGCGAAAATTGAAATGGAACGTGCAGCGAAGAAGATTAAAATCATCATCTCTACTGCGCGCCCAGGTGTTGTTATTGGTAAAAAAGGTACTGGTATTGATTCACTTAAAGCGGAAGTTCAAAAACTTACACCCAACGAAGTTTTCTTGAGCATCCAAGAAGTGCGCAAGCCAGACCTCGATGCTCAGCTCGTTGCTGAGAGCATTGCTCAACAACTTGAGAAACGTATCTCTTGGAGAAGAGCTCTTAAAAAATCTATTGCAGCTGCGATCAAAGGCGGCGTGAGAGGTATCAAGATCCGTGTTTCAGGACGTCTTGATGGTGCAGAGATTGCTCGTTCAGAGTGGTACAATGAGAAGAGTGTTCCTCTTCATACATTGCGCGCAGATATCGACTACGGTACTGCTGAAGCTCTAACTGCATACGGTATCATCGGTCTAAAAGTATGGATCTATAAAGGCGATATCTTATCTGCTCGCGAAGTTGAGGAGGCAGGTCGTGTTAAGTCCTAAAAGAGTAAAATGGCGTAAACAATTTGTAGGCCGCGCAACTGGCTTTGCAGTAAGAGGTTCTAACCTCGATTTCGGAGACTACGGTCTTCAAGCTATCGAGGAAGGCCGCTTGACTGCTCGTCAATTGGAAGCTGGTCGTATTGCTATCTCTCGTTCAGTGAAGCGTGGTGGTAAAATTTGGTGCCGTGTGTTTCCAAATGTACCTGTAACTAAAAAGCCAGCTGAGACACGTATGGGTAGCGGTAAAGGTAACCCTGAACTATGGGTTGCTCGTGTTCTTCCTGGAAAAGTTCTTTTCGAAATGAACGGTGTGACTCGTGAGCAAGCTAAAGAAGCTTTCGAACGTGCAGCTCACAAACTTCCTTTCAAAACTCGTTTCTTGGTAAGGGAGTAGTTATATGAAATTTACTGAAGTTAAAGATCTTTCTGTAACTGAATTAAAGAAAAAAAGAGCAGCTCTTTCTGAAGAGTTGTTCCAAGCACGTATCAAGAATTCAATTGGTCAACTTTCAAACCCACTTGTAATTCGTGATCTTCGTCGCAACATCGCTAAAATCAACACAGCGATTGTAAAAAAAGTGGCGAGATAGGGGTAGGAAATGAGTACTGAAACTAATACTAGAGGACGTAAAATTGAAGTCGTAGGTGAAGTTATCAGTGACAAGATGGATAAAACTATCTCTGTCCTCATCTACCGCATGGTTAAACATGCTAAGTACGGTAAGTATGTTAAGAAAACTTCTGTTTTCAAAGCACACGACGAAAAGAACCAAGCTAAAGTTGGTGACATCGTAAAAATTCGTGAAACTCGCCCACTTAGCAAAACTAAACGCTGGACTTTGGAAGCTGTTGTTGAAACAGCTAAGGCGTAGGGAGAGTTGTCATGATTCAAATGCAAACTAGACTAAATGTAGCTGACAACTCTGGCGCTAAAGAAGTTATGTGCGTTAAGGTTCTTGGTGGATCTAAAAGACGTGTAGCATCTATCGGTGATGTTATCGTTGTATCTATCAAAGAAGCTTTGCCAAACGCTAAAGTTAAAAAAGGTGATGTTGCTAAAGCAGTTGTTGTTAGAACTGTTGCAAAACTTCGTCGTCCAGATGGATCTTACATCCGTTTCGATGACAACTCTGCAGTTCTTATCAATGCTTCTAAGGAACCAATTGGAACACGTATCTTTGGCCCAGTTGCCAGAGAATTGAGAGCAAAGGCGTTCGTTAAGATCGTATCTTTGGCTCCGGAAGTTCTATAAGGGGTGATGAGATGAATCGCTTACATACAAAATACAGAAAAGAGATCGCTCCCGCTCTTCAAAAACAATTGGGTGCTAAAAACGTGATGCAAGTTCCTCGTTTAGAGAAAATCACTCTAAGCGTGTGCTTGAGCGAAGCAGTTCAAAATCCAAAAATTTTGAACACTGTTGTTGACGAGATCACTGCGATCACTGGTCAAAAAGCTGTTATCACTAAAGCTAAAAAAGCTATCTCTAACTTCAAATTGCGTGCTGGCATCCCATTGGGTGTTCGCGTGACTTTGAGAAGAGATAAAATGTGGTCTTTCATGGATCGTTTGAACACTTTGGCACTTCCTCGCGTAAGAGACTTCCGTGGTTTGCCAAATAAAGGTTTCGATGGCCGTGGTAACTACAATATGGGCTTGAAAGAGCAAATCGTGTTCCCAGAGATCAACTACGATAAAGTTGATAAAACTCGTGGTATGAACATCACTATTTGTACAACTGCGAAAAACGACGCTGAGGGCAGAGCGCTTCTTGAAGCACTTGGCATGCCCTTCAGAAAGTAAGAGGGGTGTCACTTGGCTCGTAAATCAAGCATCGTAAAAAATAATAAAAGAAAAGAGCTTTCTAAGCGTTACGCTCAATACAGAAAAGAGCTTAGAGAGAAAGCTGTCGACATGAAACTTTCTGACGAAGAAAGAGCTACAGCTCGCAAGAAGCTTCAAGCTCTTCCTAAGAATACGAATCCAAACCGCGTTATCACACGTTGTGAGATCTCTGGTCGCCCTCGTGGTAACTACAGAAAATTCGGTTTGTCTCGTATCGCTTTCAGACAATTGGCCCTTGACGGTAAATTGCCTGGCGTAACGAAAGCTAGCTGGTAAGAGGATTACTATGGATACAATTTCTCAGTTCCTTACAATGATTAGAAATGCTGGAGCAGCGAAACACGAAAAAGTGGATCTTCCTGCTTCAAAAGTAAGAGCGGGTATTGCTCAAATCCTCGTTAACGAAGGTTTGATCAGAAGCTTCAAAGTCGCTAAAGACAGCAAACAAGGCATCATGCGTGTTTACTTGAAATACGACGAAGCTGGAAACCATGTAATCAACTCTATCGACCGCGTATCACGCCCAGGTCGCAGAGTTTATATTAAATCTGACAAAATTCCTGTAGTTCGTTCTGGAATGGGTATGTCCATTATCAGCACAAGCAAAGGGATCATGAGCGGTAAGCAAGCTACTGAGGCTAAACTCGGTGGTGAATTGCTTGCGACACTTTGGTAGGTGAATTATGTCTCGTATTGGAAAAGCACCCGTTGTTTTTGATAACACAGTACAAGTAAGCGTTTCACCTGCTAACGAAGTTGTCGTTAAAGGTGCGAAGTCTTCTTTGAAAATCGGAATGCAACCAGCTATCTCTGCAAAAGTAGAGGGTGGCAAAGTTGTTTTGACTCGCAAAGATGACTCTAAAGAAAGCCGCGCATTGCACGGTCTTTACAGAGCGCTTATTCAAAATGCCGTAACTGGCGTAACTAAAGGTTTCACTAAGGGCCTTGAACTTCATGGGGTCGGTTACCGTGCAAACGTAACTGGCAAAAAATTGGAACTTTCTCTAGGTTTCTCTCACCCAGTGATCTTCGATATCCCTGAAGGAATCGAAATCAAAGTTGACAAGCAAACTGCCCTTTCAATCACTGGCCCAAGCAAAGAGCTAGTTGGACAAGTAGCGGCGAAAATCCGTTCATTCCGTCCACCTGAGCCTTATCTTGCTAAAGGTGTTCGTTATGCAGGTGAGCATATCAGACGTAAAGCTGGTAAGTCGGCTGGTAAATAATTGAGGTAAGATATGAAATTAAAGTTTAGTAAACATACAAGCGAAAGAAAAGTAAATCGCCTCAAGAAGAAGATCAGAATCCGCAAGACTGTAAACGGTACTGCGGAAAGACCTCGTCTTTGCGTATTCCGTAGCGGTAAGCACATGTACGCTCAGATCATCAATGACGTTGAAGGCACTACACTAGTAGCGGTTTCTTCTCTTGGTAAAGAGGACAAGTCTGGTATCGAAATGGCGAAACTTGTTGGTATGGAAGCAGCTAAAGCAGCGACTTCTAAAAATATCAAGAACGTGGTTTTCGACCGTAACGGTTACCTGTACCATGGCCGTGTTAAATCTCTAGCAGAAGGCGCTCGTGAGGGCGGCCTTAATTTCTAAGGAGTGATGTGTGGAGAAAGTTCAAGCTCAAGCAGCTGAATTAGAAGAGCGTGTAGTAGCGATCAACCGTGTAACGAAAGTTGTTAAGGGTGGTCGTCGCTTCTCTTTCGCAGCTCTAGTAGTAGTTGGAAACAAAGCCGGTGATGTTGGCTTTGGTTCTGGTAAAGCTGGAGAGGTTCCTGAGGCTATCGGTAAAGCAAGCAGATCTGCAAAAAAATCTGCTCGTTCTGTAACTTTGAAAGAAGGACGTACAATCCCTCACGAAGTTATCGGTAAATTCGGTGCGGCGAAAGTCATCATGAGACCAGCAGCTCCTGGTACTGGCGTAATCGCGGGTGGCGCGGTGCGTGCGGTTCTTGAATCTGTGGGCGTAAAAGACATTCTTACTAAATGTGTTGGTACTCGTAACCCTCACAATGCAGTAAGAGCAACAATCGACGGCTTAAAGCAGTTGAAACAGCTTAAATAGTCGGAACGGTGGCAATTATGGCTAAAACATTCGTAGTAACATTGAAAAGATCAACGATTGCTTGCACTCAAGCTCAAAAAGATGCAGTTCGCATCCTTGGCTTGAAAAGACGTCATCACACTGTTGAAGTGAAAGACTCTCCTGCAGCACGTGGAAATATCATGAAAGTTCAGCATCTTGTTGATGTTGAAGTTAAGGGGTAATCATGAGCTTGCTTAAAACATTGGCACCTAAAGCTGGATCTAAGCACGCTCCAAAAAGAATCGGTCGTGGTATCGGTTCTGGTATGGGCGGCACAGCGACAAAAGGTCACAAAGGTCAGTTGGCTCGCACTGGTGGAACTGTACGTCGTGGTTTTGAGGGTGGTCAAACACCTTTGCACCGTCGTCTTCCTAAGTTCGGTTTTAGCAACGTCGCGTTTGCTAACAACTTTGAGATTGTCAATATCGGACAACTTGCTAAATTTTCTGGAGAAGTAACTCCTGAATCTCTACACGCTGCTGGACTTGTGTCAAAAGGCGCTGTTAAGATTTTGGGAAATGGCGAGCTTAAAACAGCGTTGACTGTAAAAGCTCATAAATTCTCAGAAAGCGCTAAGAAAGCTATTGAAGCTGCTGGCGGCAAAGTCGAGGTAATTAAGTAGTGTCTGCAATTGAGAGCATCGCAAAGAATTCTGATCTTCGTAAACGCATCTTGTTCACATTGGCTATGTTGGCTATTTACAGAATTGGCGTGCACGTTCCGACTCCTGGAGTTGATGGAACAGCTGTATTGTCGTTCTTCCAAGCACAGAGCCGCGGGATCTTTGGGTTATTTAACACCTTCACGGGTGGTGCTCTCTCCCAATTCAGTATTTTTGCATTGGGAATCATGCCTTACATTTCGGCGTCCATCATCTTCCAACTTTTGACTTCAGCGATTCCATATTTGGAAGCATTGAAGAAAGAAGGGGAGCAAGGACGTCGTAAGATCAATCAGTACACTCGCTATGCGACTGTAGCCTTGGCGGTTGTCCAAGGTTACGGTATCAGCAGCTGGTTGATGAATTCTACAAGTCCAGAGGGGCACGCTCTAGTGACGGCTCCGACAGTGGCTTTCTTGCCATTCCAAATCATGACTATCATCACATTGACGGCAGGTACTTGCTTCATCATGTGGTTGGGCGAGCAAATCACTGAAAGAGGAATCGGTAACGGTTCTTCTCTTATCATCTTCACTGGTATCGCAGCAGCAATTCCTGGCGGCGCTCAACAATTGTGGGAGCTAGTTCGCACAGGTGAAATGCGTTTTGCATTGGCAGCACTTTTGGTTATCTTCATGGTGGCTATCATTGCGGCTGTTATCTATATGGAAGTGGCGCAACGTCGTATCACTGTCCAGTATTCTCAAAGACAAGGCGGCGGCGGAATGCAGTCTATGCAAACTCCGACAAGCCACTTGCCTATTAAAATCAATTTCTCTGGCGTTATTCCGCCAATCTTCGCGAGTTCTTTGTTGATGTTCCCTGCAACAATGGCTCAATTCGTACAAACACCTTGGTTGAAGGCGTTGCAGGATTCTTTGAATCCTTCTGGAACTATCTTCAATATCATGTTTGTTGCTTTGATCGTATTCTTCTCGTTCTTCTATACAGAAATCGTGTTCAATCCGAATGACGTAGCTGACAACCTCAAAAAGTACGGTGGTTTCGTACCGGGCGTTCGCGCTGGTAAGAGCACTGCTGATTACATCCAAAAGGTTCTTGAGCGCGTGAATGTTCTTGGTTGTATCTATCTTTGCACGATCTGTATTTTGCCAGGAATCATGACTACTCAGTTCAACGTTCCGTTCCAGTTTGGTGGTACGAGCTTGTTGATCCTAGTAGGTGTTGCTTTGGATACAGCTCAACAGATCCAATCTCATATGATCACTCAGAAATATGAGGGCTTCTTAAAAGGAGCTAAGATCCGTAGCAGAAGGGTTCAGTTTTAATGAACTTGATCCTCTTTGGAGCCCCCGGGGCCGGTAAAGGTACTCAATCTGAATTGCTCATTAAGCGCCTAGGGATGACTCAGATCAGCACTGGTGACTTATTTCGAGCTGCAATTAAAGGCCAAACGGATCTCGGAAAAAAAGCCCAAGAGTTTATGGATAAAGGTCAACTTGTGCCAGATAGCATTGTTATCGGCATGGTTGAGGAAGTCCTTCAAAAGGGCGTAAAAAACTTTATTTTGGACGGTTTCCCTAGAACAGTGGCGCAAGCCCAGGCTCTAGATGAATTGTTAGTAAAAATGAATCTTTCTATCGGAAAAGCTATTTTTCTCGAAGTTCCGATGAAGATTTTGATGGATCGACTGACGGGTAGACGGGTCTGTAAAAATTGCGGCACCGTGTATCATATCGTTAGCAAGCCTACCAAGACGGAAGGCAAATGTGATGTTTGTGGGGGAGAAGTCATTCAACGTAATGACGACAAGGCCGATGTAATCGAGACTCGTCTTAAAACCTACGAAGAATTCACAAGCCCTTTAAAAGAGTTTTATAAAAAAGCAGGAAAGTACATAGAACTGGACGGCAATAAAGGCACCGAGGAAGTCTATACAGAGATCGAAAAAATAATAAAATAAGACGGCTGTATTATTTTTATCTCTAGACTTTAATGTTTATCGGTGTTAGCGTGCCGAACCGCGTTCGTGTTTTTGCTGGTATTTTCACCCTTTTTTGGGGTGAAACTAAGCGTATGGGAAGACATTATGAAAGTAAGACCATCAGTTAAGAAGATCTGTAACAAATGTAAAGTTATTAAAAGAAAAGGCGTTATTCGCGTTATCTGTGAAAACCCTAAACATAAGCAAAGGCAGGGCTAATCATGGCACGTATCCTTGGTGTCGACTTACCTAGAAATAAACGCGTTGAAATCGCGTTGACTTATATTTACGGCATTGGTCGTCCTCGTGCGGCTATGATTTGCAAGCAAGTAGGCATTCCTCATGAATTGAGAACTGAAGGCCTTACTGACGAGCACATCGCTAAGATTCGTGGAATTATCGAACAAAGCTTTAAAGTTGAAGGTGATCTCCGTCGTGAAATCGGCTTGTCAATCAAGCGCCTTATGGACCTCAACTGCTATCGTGGTATCCGCCATCGTAAAGGCTTGCCTGTTCGTGGTCAGAACACTCGTTCTAATGCACGTACTCGCAAAGGACCTAAGAAGACGGTAGCTAACAAGAAAAAAGCCGTATAAAGGTAACTGACAAATGAATACTGAAAATAAAGCAAAAACAGTTGCTAAGAAAAAAGTTAAAAGAAACGTTCCACAAGGGAACTGCTATATCCAAGCTGGTTTCGGAAACGTTATCGTTACGATGACAGATCCAAACGGAGCTACGGTGTCTTGGTCCTCTGCTGGACACCTCGGTTTCAAAGGAAGCCGTAAAGGTACTCCATTTGCAGCTCAAGTCGCGGCAGAAGACGCTGCAAAGAAGGCTATGGAAGCAGGAATGAAATCTGTGGACGTTTATCTAAAAGGACCTGGCGCTGGTCGTGAGCCTGCAATTCGTGCATTGGCTGCTACAGGAATGAGAATCTTGACTCTTAAAGATATCACACCTGTTCCACATAACGGTTGCCGTCCACCTAAGCGTAGAAGAATCTAAGGAGTATATCGTGAGCTGCATTAACGAAAGCGTTTGTAAGCTTTGCCGTCGCGAAAACGTGAAACTTTTCTTGAAGGGTGACCGTTGTTACACAGATAAGTGTTCTTTCGAAAGAAGACCTTATCCTCCAGGACAACATGGTCAATCTCGTTTGAAGTTCTCTGAATTTGCACTTCAATTGCGTGAAAAACAAAAAACTAAGAGATACTACGGTGTTTCTGAAAAACAATTTGTAAAATATGTATCTGAAGCCAACCGTTCAAAAGAATTGACTGGTACTGCGCTTCTTAAGTTCCTCGAGACAAGACTTGATAACGTTGTCTACTCTTTGGGGTATGCTAACTCTCGTCGTGAAGCAAGGCAGCTTGTTAAACACAACCATTTCTTGTTGAATGGTAAGAGAGCTAACATTCCAAGCATCATTGTAAATAAGGGTGACGTTATTACAGTTGCGGAATCAAGCCGCGAAGTTGCTAAGATCCAAGCTGCTGTTCAATCAGTTGCTCGTAGATCTGTGCCAGCTTGGCTTGAAGCTGATCATGCGAAATTCACTGGAACTGTTAAAGATCTTCCAAACCGTGAAGATGTAACAGTAGCAGTTGAAGAGAACATGATCGTTGAATACTACTCAAGATAATTTTACCTCTCGGGGGAAGCATGCAAGAGCACTATTATAAGTTCTGGAGAGAGATGATCAAACCAAAGGGATTTGAGGTTGATCGTGATACTCTTCGTGATGACTACGCTAAATTCATTATCCGTCCCCTCGAAAGAGGTTTCGGGGTTACTCTTGGTAACTCCCTAAGAAGAATTCTTCTTAGCTCAATGATGGGTTCTGCAATTACAGCTGTAAAGTTTGAAGGCGTATTGCACGAGTTCACTACGATCCCAGACGTTCTTGAGGATGTAACTGACATCATCTTGAACCTTAAAGAAGTTCGCTTTAAACAGTACACTTCTGATTCTGTTACTTTGAAGATCTCTAAAAAAGGTCCAGGTAAAGTGACTGCAGCGGATATCCAAACTTCAGATAAGATCGAGGTTTTGAACCCAGATCATCATCTTGCAACTTTGGGTGCTAATGCAAATTTCAACGCCGAAATCGTTGTTAGTTTCGGTCGTGGTTACGTTCCTGTAGAAAACAGAGAAACTGATCTTCCTGTAGGCTTTATCGGCGTTGACGCTCTTTACAGCCCTATCAGAAAGGTTAACTACAATGTTTCAAATGCGCGTGTTGGTCAAAGAACTGACTACGATGCTTTGACTTTGGAAGTATGGACGGATGGTTCTTTGAAACCTGAAGAAGCTGTAGCTCTTTCATCTAAAATCATGAAAGAACAACTGCAAATCTTCCTTACTTTCGATGAGACTATGGAGCCAGCTGAAGAAGCTCGTGAAATGGGTTCTCCTTCATTGAATGAGAATTTGTTCCGCTCTGTAGATGACCTTGAGTTGTCTGTTCGTTCTGCAAACTGCTTGAAGAATGCAAACATTCGCTACATTGGTGAATTGGTTGTTCGTTCTGAAGCAGAGATGCTTAAGACTAAAAACTTTGGTCGTAAGTCTCTTAACGAAATCAAAGAGATCTTGGGTGAGATGGGACTTAGCCTCGGTATGAAAATCGAAGGCTGGCCACCAGCTGGTTGGGATCCAAGCCAACCTCCTCAAAAAAGAGATACTCAACAGTAATTAATTAAAGAGCATTCTACGAACGTAGAGTGCTCTTCCCAAAAGAATGACCAATGATGGTGTTCTGAACAAGCGGCTCTTGCGGGGGCTGCGGGGCAGGGAGCCCTTAAAAGTGACCCCTCGGGGTACTATCGTGCTGATACCTAATCCGGTCAGCCCGTTCAATCGGAGAATAAAATGAGTTCACACAGAAGAAGAGTAAAACATTTCGATCGTAAATCTGGTCCAAGAAAAGCTTTGTTGAGAGGTCTTGTGACTTCTCTTATCGAGCATGGCCGTATCACTACAACTGTTGACCGTGCTAAAGAAGTACGTCGTCACGTTGAAAAAGCCATCACTCTTGGTAAAAAAGGTGACTTGGCTACAACTCGTTTGTTGATGTCTCGCTATCCAAATAAAGAAGCAGTAGCAACAATCATGAAAGATCTTTCTCCACGCTTTAAGACACGTCCTGGTGGTTACACTCGTATCATCAAGATTGGTCGTCGTCCTGGTGACACAGCTGAGATGGCTTTCCTTGAGTTCGTAGACTACGATTTCGAAGCTAAAGGCGCAGCTAAAGAAGAAGCAAAATCTGCTAAAGCTGAACCAAAAGCGACAGCTAAAAAAGCTTCTACTAAACTAGTAGCTGCTAAGAAAAAGTCTGTTAAAAAGACTCAAAAGAAAGCAAGAGCAGCAGCTCGCGCATAATTTGAATCTTCCAAAATAAGATTTGAAGAAGACCTTGGGAAACCAAGGTCTTTTTTTTGCCCAAAATTCTTCAAAAGGTACGGACTTACTTTTGGTAGCGCAGATGCGTTCAACGCAGTCCTCAACCAAAAGTAAGTCCGTACCTTTTGATAGAGGCGCATTCAAAAGTTGCTGAGAGTGAGTCAAAGGTTGCTCCCTTAAAAGTAATCATCTAAGGTCTGAGGTCATAGAGGATCTCTTTATGAATCAACATCTCAAAGCTATTATCATTGTCGTTATTGTTGGTGCCCTGGGCGTGTGGGGATTTAATCAGCTTTTTGGTACAAAGCCTGTTCAGAATTCGTCTTATGCAACGTTAGAGTCCTATGAAAAAGAGGGCGTTCCTAATTTCACAGCCAAAGATTTAGATGGAAACTCTTTTGAGCTAAAATCAATGGACGGGAAAGTTGTTATTCTTAATTTCTGGGCTTCTTGGTGTGGGCCTTGTATCGAAGAAGTTCCATCGCTTATCAAGCTGGTGAAGGAATTTAAAGGCGATGTTCAGCTTATAGCCATCTCTGGCGACAGCAAGTTGGAAGACATCCAAGTGTTCATGAAGTCCTTCCCAGAGCTTAAAGAAACCAATATTAAAATCGTTTGGGATGAAGACCGTGCCTTCATGAAGCAATTCCAAATTTCACGTTTGCCGGAATCCATGGTTCTTGGGAAGGACCACAAGCTTGTGAAGAAGCTTGTGGGTTCGATTGATTGGTACAATAAGGATTCAATCGCTTACATCAACTCTTTATTGGGCAAATAAATTACTCAATACAGTCATAGATAAGATCAATTTGAGTTCCCTCAATTAACGGATAAGTGAATTTTAAAGTCTTGCCGTCAAGTTTCAATCCCGAGACCTGCAGACCTTCGACTTTCACTTTTAAACTTTCAGGGCGAGGCTCACACTCTAACGTCAAAGATGAAAGTGAGTTCACGATCTTGTCTTTAAAAGTATTCAAATTTGAACTGTAGTCAGCGTCGCAAATACTTCCGACTCCCCCGTCAGTCAGGCGAGAGGCTTCAGCATAAGTGTGACCGAAGTGACTTGGAGACAAATCCACGTCTTGCTCCGCCTCACAGATTTTGTCGTCTGGTTTTACGATGATTGAACTGAATGTGAAGCGCACGTCCTCACCGAAAACAGTTTTAGCACGATCAATCATCGTCTGTGGCAAGTCTTCGGGTTCAAACTCTTTAAAGGCACCATCGGCATCATTCGGCTTTACATGCCTTTGATCTCCACCGACAGAGCGCTCGTCTTCATCCGAAATAGCAATGACAGAAATAGCGGCTCCAGGACGATAGCAGCCGTAAGATGCAGAGTCCTTGAAGTTGTCATGAGTTGCTTTGATCGCCCTTTCGTCACCGGAATTTGTTCCGCCAATAGTAAGATTATCGATCGTCGATGTGAAAATCGTGTTGAGGTTTGCAGTTCCTTTTTTCAAAAGGTGAGAAGGCGTTCCCGCGACGGGAACATAATTCGTCCAATTTTTAGGAACACCATGAATAAGAGTTCCACCCGAAGTGCTTCCTCGTGTCGTGGTTAAACACATTTGCCAGTCGATGTTGCTGGCATCCAGTGAACTCACAAACGTCGACATTCTGGCCGACAACTTTTTCAGTTCCGGCAACATTGAGTTGGAATCATCAAGCACCAAAAGGAAGTCGACCTGCTTATTGCCGTAAGCAACAACTTCAGTTGATGAAATCGTTTTACTCGGAGCAGGTGGGACAACAGATGCTTTGTCTTCCACCGGAACAGGTGCAAAGTTCATCTTGGCGCAAGCCGTGCCGAAGGTGGCTACCACACAGCTCAATACTAATTTTGTAGTTAGAATCGAAGCTTTCATAAATACCTCATCGTCAGACTAACACGGAAACTCATGCTAAAAAAAGAGGCATGGCCTAAAAAATGAGGGAAAATATTAAGTGATAACAGGAAGTTAGGGATTCCGTCGAAGCTCTTTACAGGTCCTGTAGAGAGCTTCGACATTCTAGAGAGAACACGTTTCTGAGAAATTTATTGGGACTCATACAATGAAATATCATTTGGATATTTCATTGACGATATTTTTGAAATCTTAAAGGCCGAATTTTTTCTTTAACTCATCAATAGCTTTTTGCCCTTCTTTTTCTAGAGCCTTCTTGCCTTGGTTTTCGGCGTCTTTCTTAGCTTGCTCGACTTTCGCTTCAGCTTGTTTTTTCTGATCGTCGAGTTGTGCTTGCGCTTTTTTAACTTCTTTGTCGAACTGACCACGCAGCTGATTCAACTGAGCTTCAATCTGAGCTTTTTGTTTGCCGATCTCTTCGTCAACCATCGCTTGGATTTTCTTGCGAGCCTCGTCGATCTTGGCTTGGATTTGTTTTTCAAATCCTTTTTGCAGCTCCGGTCCTAAGTTGGAGTTGATGGAAAGCGGAATGTTCGGGAATTCACCTTGGCCATCCACAGTCAACGTTACGACAGGAATTCCGGCGAAAACGGCTTTCAAGATTTGATCCGCAACTTCATTTTTAGATGAAACGGCGTACTCGATGTTGCTAAACTTGTTATCCATGCCAACGCTGATTTTTTTAAGACCGATCACTTGGCCCTGAACACCGATGGCACCACTGGCTTTGTTAAAGGCAATTTGTACGTCCGGAGACTGCACAAGTTCTTTCCCTGTGATCGCGTATGAATCAACCTTTAATTTATAATCAATGATACTTTCAGGCTTCGTATTGTCTAAAGAAAGGCGAACCAAGAAACCAAAGATCTGCATGCCAGGGAAATCACCCGCCAGAGTGGCCACTGTGGGCTTGCCAATCAAACGTTGATTGGAAGTGATATCCAAGATCTCGCCTTTGATATTTCCCGCTTCAGGAGTCACGCCTGCTTGCGAACTTACGGCCGTACGTTTAATCCAGAAAAGAGGGTAGGAGTTCATACGACCAAATTCGTAGCTGATACCTTTTTCGCGAGGATGAGGTTGGATCACGACCTCTTCATCGTTTTTATCTTTCTTCGTGAGGTTCGGTGGCAGATATTTATCCGCCATCGCCTTGTAGCGATAAAACTTGGCTTTGTAAGGAGCAAGGTAACGGTTGAACACAGCCATTGTCATTGCTTTCGCATCCAACTTAGGAATACGGAAGTGTTGCTCCAAAGATTTGACATCCGTTTTGACCTGCTTTTCGATCTCTTTGTATTGAGCTTCGAGAGCTTTCAAATCTTTGCTAAGATCATCGCCCGTGCTTTGCACTTGTTTGTACATAGCATCGCCGTCTTTATAGACTTTATCGAGCTCTTGCAAAGAGGCTTGCAGTTCTTGAGGAGATTTAAAGTCTTTGTATTTAATTTTATTCAAACGCTCGTTCAAAGCCTGAATGTCTTTACCTTGTGGTAAAGTCTTTAAGCGCGCATCCCAAGTCTGTTGTTTGGCTTTCAAATCGGCATCGAACTTTTCAATCATCGCTTTGGAAGGCAAAGACTCTTGCAGTTTTTGCAATTGAGCGTTTGCATCCGTTCCACCCAGCATTGCAATAACATCGCCAAGAACGTTGTCACCATATTGCTCTTGAGCTTCCTTCATGGCTTGTTCTTTGAGTTTCTCAGCCATTCCTGGACCTGTGGATTCAGGCTCAGGAGGTTTTACTTTTCCTGGATGTTTTCTTTTTACACCGAATTCAATTTGTTCAACGGCGGCTTCATTCACGACCACTTTAGCTCTGAGAAGAGCATCCCAAAGCATTGAGAAACGAATGTCTCCGATTTTGATGGAGTCATGAGTTGGTTTTTCAGCATCAGTGACTTCAATGCCTTGAACGCGCAAACTTGCTTTAAAGAAGCTGGTCTCAAGCTTTGCGATATTCACTTCAGCTCCCACGGCTTTGTATCCCGCCCACTCCAAGGCGCGACGAAGATGCCCGTCAAAGAAGAAGTGGAAGTAAAGTCCAATCACCAAGCAGATGATGGCAAAGGGAATGATGGCTTCCCAGCGAATAGGACCTTTTGCTTTTTTTGGTTTTGTCGTCGTTGTTTCAGTCATGGTTGGTCTTGTCCTATCCGTAAAGTTCGTCGTACTTTAAGTACCAGTTGTAGAATTTCGTCGCGGCAAAGGCTTTCCAAGCTTTGGTTCCTTTAAAGCGAGCAACTACTGTCGCGCGATACTTGACGATGGCGACTTTGAATCCGAAGTAAGCAAAAGGCAGAAGTAAGATCGAAACGATCATGGAGCCCATCACGATGCTGTTATTAAAACGAGTCATCGGCACCAGAGGCATGTTGTACATGGTTGTGAAAAGAGGACGAAGGCTGTCCATCTCTAAAACGGCTTTGCCAAGAAAGTGGGCCGGCTGGTCAAAAAGATAAGCGACAAATTTGAAGAAGAACGCCGCTAAGAAAGCCGCACCGATTTGCACGCGGAAAACGAAGATAATAAAAAACACGGCCAATGTTTGAATTGAAAGAACAGGGGCAAATCCCAGAATCAATCCCAAGGACAAACCGGCTGCCAATTGATTCGTTCCCGTGTCTGAATTCAGGAGTTTTAGGAAGTTGAAAATCTGCTTCAGCAAAAGGGTCATAAATGAATTCCTCCAGGCCAAATTCTAATAAGCATAAATGCAAGGCGGCAAGTAGAAAGCCAAGGACACAGGAGGCAACTTGTAATAAGTTTGAATGTGTTGGGTGATTGATATGATGCAGTGGGAAACTTTAATTTTAGAGACGGTTCAATTGGGCGGAAGCCTGGTCTTTATCGAGGACAAGGCTCCTGATGATCTTGCCACGTGGTTAGAGCCCCTTCATCGTATGTTCTTGGGGGAGATCCCCTTTGTGAGACGACGTGCTCATGACCTTGTATCCGGGCGTTTGCAAACGAGTTATCAAGATCTTGTTATTATATTCCCATCGCAAATGGAACTCTTGGCGACACTCAATCCGGCTCTTCAAGGACAAAGGTTGCTAGTGACGACGGGAGTTGCGGCAGACAAAAACCCGTTGCTTGATTTTACTTGGTCTTCTTGTACTCCGGAAGCTTGGACGCATATTTGGCAGAAGTTGCACAGTGCATGGACTCAGGCTTTACCTGTGCTGGCTTACCCGGGAAGTCACGAGGCTCCTTGTTTATTCTTGGATAGGGACGATGTTGTTGTAAAAAATGTGCCTTATAATAAGGACCCCTCTTTGGTGGAGCTTATGCCAGGCATTGAAACATTGCTTTCACAAGCTCATGAGCAAGGGTACTGGGTGGCTCTTGTGACAAATCAATCGGGCTTAGGGCGTGGTTGGATTTCATGGCGTGAGTATCAACAAGTGCATCAGAAAATGTTGTCGTTGTTAGCGAAAAAAGGGTGTTGGATTGACGAATGTGTTTGGGCTGGATACTACGATCAAGAACCCGTCCAACAAGGGCGTCAGTACGCAGGACTTCGCAAACCTCGCGCGGGTATGTTTCAGCTTGTAAATTCAAAATTGAATGTGAATTTGAAAAAATCTGTGATGGTCGGGGATAGTGCTTCAGATTTGATTGCCGCATTTGGGGCGGGAGTTGGAAATATGTATTTATTTTCATCAGAAAAATTTCAGAAGGAGCAGGCTGAGCTTGCTCAATTTAAAATAAAAAATCCCGCGCTCCATTTTTCAGTGGTGAAGGATTTTTCAGAAATCAAAATATAATTTTTAAAATGAACTAGCCGACCTCTTCTATTTTTGTCGCTTCAACGCGGTCTTTGCGGCGAAGATAGAAGAAAGCACCAAAGAGACTCATCACGAATGTTCCCACTTGGAAAGCCGTGATGCTTGTTGGACCAATTTCTGATGGTTGACCTGTGTAAAGATTAAAAAGGAAATAGAAAGCGGCTTGTCCGACGCCGACTCCTGCTGGGGAGATGGGAATGGCTGTCGCCATAAAGCCCAATGGAGCCACTAGGAAATAAGTTTTTGCCGGAACATCAAAACCCGCCATGCTGCCTGCGAGATACAAGAAAGTAATCGCACAAGCCTGAGAGACAAGACTCAAAAAGATCACCAATAGAAAACGTTTTCCGTCTTTTCCGTAAAGATGCATGCTCTCATAAAGTTTCATAAACTTTTCTGAAAGAGGAAGCTTGTGAATCACTCTTTTAAGGCCGCCATTGGCATAAATTTTTTGCGAAAAAATCAAAGACAAGGCAATGACGAAGGCGACAAAAAGTCCACCAATGAACCACAACAAAGTCAAAAGGGCTGGAGTCTTCATGATGTGGTTGATGTCATAGACCATTACAACCAGCGCTAGCAGCACCATCGCGAACATTCCTAATACGCGATCCATCAGAACACTGGTGACTGCCACGACTTTGCTGCCGGGGTGCTCACGCGTGAAGTAATACGCTTTAATAACATCGCCACCCACTCCGCCAGGCATAGCGAAGTTAAAGAAGGTGCCAATCAAACTGAGTTTGAAAACGGACCACGGACCCGCGCCCATTCCTTGAGAGCGAATGAGAATGCGCCAACGTTCGCTGGCAAAGAAAAGATTGAGCAAGACCAAAAACAACGCCAACGCTGCGGCACCCGGAGTGAGCAGATTCTTAAGGGCGGCGAAATTAAGTTTTCCTGATTGGATGAGCCAGTAAATGATGCCTGCGGAAAACAGGATCTTTGCAGACTGAACCAGGAGCTTTTTTGATTGCTTAACCATGGTTCAGTCTTACTTGAAATTATCGGGGAACTCTACTTAGAAATGAGTCGTCCAGATTTTTTTAAGGTTTGTTAGAACAGTTTCAAGGTTTTTCAATGGTAAAGACGTCGGACCATCGCAAAGAGCCTTCTCTGGATTTGGATGAGTCTCAAGGAAAATACCATCCACTCCCACAGCCATGGCTGCGCGAGCAAGAGGCCATACCATTTCACCACGTCCACCGCTGCTTTCGCCTGTAGCACCAGGAAGCTGTGTGGAGTGAGTGCAATCCATGATGACAGGGAAGCCGAGGTTGCGCATTTCTACAAGGCCCGTCATATCGTTGATAAGACGATTGTAGCCAAACGTTGTTCCGCGTTCGCAAAGAAGGATTTTGTCGTTTCCTGCGTTCACTGCTTTTTGTGCAATCGCTTTCATATCCCAAGGAGCCAAGAACTGACCCTTTTTGATGTGAATCACTTTGCCTGTTTTTGCCGTTTCCACCAAAAGATCTGTTTGACGAGACAAGAAGGCAGGGATTTGCAAAACGTCGGCAACTTCCGCTGTTTCTTTGACTTGAATTGTTTCATGAACGTCCGTCAAAAGCGCACAACCAAGTTCGCCTTTGATTTTTTCTAAACTCTTAAGAGCTGAGTTCACGCCGGGACCGCGAAAGCTTGCAGCACTTTGGCGGTTGGCTTTATCGAAAGAACATTTCAAGATCCAAGGGATACCCAAAGCTTTAGTGACTCTTTGGATTTCTTTTCCTGTCTCTAGAACCATTCCTTCGTCTTCGATAATGTCGGGACCCGCGAAAAGAACAAAATTCTTTCCGTCACCCCATGTGATGGTTTCGTTGCCTGTCTTCATGACGACAGGTTTTTTTAGGGAACCAAATCCTGTTCCTGTGCTCATTAAAATGCCCCTTTAACAGCCGCAATGATTTTATCCTGAGTTGCATTGTCCATGTCAGGATACATTGGCAAACTGATGACGTGTTCCGCCGCCCAGCGTGCGATTGGAAGTTCTTGTTTTGGATCTGCCGTGTGCTCTTTGTACCAAGGTTGGTCTGGCATGATACGAGGATAGTGGATGGATGTTGGCACACCAGCATCTGTCATTTTCTTTTGGAAGCCTGCGCGGTCTTTGACCGTCAATGTGTACTGCGCCCATGCAGATTTGCACGTCGATTCTACGAATGGCGTTGTGAAGCCGTCGGCTTTGATTGAAGAGAAGGCGTCGTTGTAGCGATCTGCTACACGTTGACGTTGTTCCAATTCCCAGTCGTATCTTTCCATTTTAGAAAGCAAGATCGCGCATTGAAGAGTGTCCAAGCGACCGTTGATACCAAGACGTGTGTGGTAGTAACGAGACTCAGAACCATGCTCGCGGATTTCTTTGATGATTTTCACGAGATTATCGTCGTTTGTGAAAACCGCACCACCATCACCGTAGCAACCCAAAGGTTTTGCAGGGAAGAAGCTTGTGCCTGTCGCTGTTGTCATGCTGCCGCTGCGTTGATCTTTGTATCTTGCACCAAAGCTTTGGGCGGCATCTTCGATCACGTGCAAACCGTGTTTTTTCGCGATCGCATTGATTTTATCCATGTCAGGAATTTGACCGTAAAGAGATACAGGCATGATCGCTTTTGTGCGAGGAGTGATGGCTGCTTCAATTTTCGCAGGATCAATATTGAAAGTTTTAGGATCGATATCTACGTAGATTGGTTTTGCGCCAGCAAGAACAATAGTTTCTGCTGTAGCGATGAAAGAGAATGCCGTCGTGATAACTTCATCACCTTGACCGATACCCAACGCCATCAATGGAACCCACAAAGCGTCCGTGCCGTTCGCGATTGTGAGGCAGTGCTTTGTTCCAACATATTTTGCAAGAGTTTGTTCAAGTTCAACAACTTCAGGGCCGTTGACGTAAGCGCCATGGTCGAGAACTTTCTGAATGCGAGAATCGATAGATGTCTTAAGTGCTTTGTACTGCGTTTTAAGATCGATAAAAGGAATAGACATTAATAGCCTCCAAAAAATGTAAGTGAAAACATGAAAAAGTATCCTCCTCTTCGAGGGAAATGTCCATCAGGACAAGCCTTTACGGCTTTGGGTCGAGAGCTTTTTGGCCAGTGTGGTGAAAGCGCCACGGCTTTCTGTTTACAAAAGTCCTCAGTTTTTTGACGAATTGAGCCATGGTGTGACTATAATTACGCACTCTAGGCGATTGGTGATATAGATTATGAACTCAGCTCGGAGGTAGTTTTGATACCGGTTATATTGTCAGGGGGGAGCGGAACACGTCTTTGGCCCGTTTCCCGCCAACAAATGCCTAAACAGTTTTGTGATATTTTTGGTCAGCCCCTGCAAACTCTGACTTTGCAAAGATGTTTGAAAATGGGGAGTTCTTGGATTGTCACATCCAAAGCTCTGCAAACTTTGACGGAGCTAAATTTAAAACAAAATAAAGCGGACAATGTTCGTGTTGTTTATGAGCCCATGGGTAAAAATACGGCTCCGGCTATCGCGGCGCTCTGTAAGCTTTTGATGTCCCAAGGTCAGGGCAATGAGATCGTGGGAATTTTCCCATCGGATCATTTGATCGGCAAAGAGGACGCCTTTTTGAATGTTGTTTCTTTTGCTCAATCAGTGGCAGAAGAAAATCGTGTGGTGACTTTAGGAATCACGCCTTCTTATCCTGAAACAGGTTACGGCTACATTCAAACTCGCGCTGTGAGCTTGAAAGAAAAAGGTCCGTTGAAAGCGTACTCTGTTGTGAAGTTCCACGAAAAACCGGATTTGCAAAAAGCCAAAGAATTTATTGCTCAAGGAAGTTTTAGCTGGAATGCCGGGATCTTTGTTTTCAAAGTTTCTCACATGGTCAGCCTTTTTGAAAAACACCAACCTGAAATGTGGAAGCAAATTTCCAGTTTGAAAGATGATTCTTCAAATCTTGAGGAAGTGTATTCCAAAGTCCAAAGTATTTCTATCGACTATGCGATTATGGAAAAGCTCGGCGGTGATGAGCTGGCTTGCATCCCGGCGGAATTTGGCTGGAGTGATGTGGGTTCTTGGGATGCCGTCGCATCTTTGCAAAAAGGTCATGAGATCTTAAATGTGAAGGGCCGGGATAATTTTGTTTTTGGTGAAGCGGGGAAGAACTATTCCATGATCGGCATGGAAGATGTGATCTTGGTCGATACCAAGGACGCCTTGATGCTGGTTAAAAAAGGACAATCACAGGATGTTCGTCACGTGGTGGAGGCTTTGACTCAACAGAAGTCTTCGTTGGTGAAAGAACATGTGTTTGAGTACCGTCCCTGGGGATATTTTGAAATTCTTAAAGACACGAACTTCTTTAAATCAAAAGTGATTCGTGTAAATCCTCACGCGCAGATTTCATATCAGTCCCATGCTAAACGTGAAGAGCACTGGACGATCACACAAGGTTCAGGCGAAGTGGTTCTTAACGATGAAGTGATCCCTGTTAAAGCGGGAAGCCACATTCATATCCCACTTGGTGCAAAACACCGTATTCGTAACAATACGAATGAGATGTTGGAATTTGTGGAAGTTCAGTTGGGAACTTATTTTGGTGAGGACGATATCGTCCGTTATCAAGACGATTATCAAAGAAAATAATGGAGAGGACTTACCGTTGAGGTAAGTCCCCGAGACTGTAGCCTATTTTTTCTCGGCTTGAACTTCTGCCAGAGCTTTACGAACAGATTCTTCTTCCTCTGGCAAATCGATATCTTCTTCTTCCTGGTCAGGTTTTACTTCTTGCACAGTAGGGTTTTTCGCCGCAGCACCTGTCAGATCCTTGTGATAAGCGTAGATCACTCCGCCGTCTTTGAAGTTTGTGATCATCTTTTTGATGATTCCAGGAGCGACAGCGGGGCAGCCCCAGCTTCTTCCCAAGCGACCGCGGGATTTCACGAAATCTTCAGATACGTAGCTGGCAGCATGCACGACAATATCACGTTCAGCGGCGTTATTGTTGGAAGCCTCAAGTCCATAAAGATTCAAAGACTCTCCGTGACCGCCGTAGTAGGTGTTGCCGGCGACGTACAATCCTAGCGAAGACATTTTTGATCCATCAACATTTGAGAACTTGGCAGCGACGTTGACGCCGGAACCTTTTCCGTGGGCTACAAAGTGTTTAGAGACGGCTCCCGTTTTTAGATTAAGAACATAAAGACGACGCTCGCTGGAAGGTTTTGAGAAATCAATGATCGCCAAGGAATTTTCCTGGATCGTGACTTCGCGTTCACTCATGTAGGTTTTAGTTTTCTCACGAAATTTTGCTTTCACGCGAATTGTTTTTCCCGCATTCACATCCAAAAACTCAAAGGATCTTTGCAGGGCGGCTTCTGGAACGCCTTGTTTTTTAAACAGGTCATAGATGGAGGTGTCATTCACCTTAACGTCGTACAGGCTGCTAGCAAAGCTTTGAATGCTGAAGAGGGTGATCGTCAAGATGCCCAGGATTTTGATCATTGTAAGGTCCTTTTTAATTCACGTTCTACGAGAAGGTCATGGGGAACATATACAAGGTGCATGCCATTCTATTTGGACCCATAAGAATCGTATTTTAGATTTGATTTCCAGGGCGGTGCCGTACTCAGTCGCTTTGTCTGAAAGTTTGACAGGTGTCCGGTGAGATTCCGGGAGCACCTTCGCCGTGATTGTGGGGTGACATCGACAATAAGATCCTTGTTGTCTGCTCTTTCTTGAGAGGAGTAAAAAAATAAAAAAGGAGTTTTTTATGAAGACAATCCTGAGCGTGCTAGTTTTGCTTTCTACTTCTTGGGCCTTTGCCGCGAAGACCTATCAAGTGACGGGACCCGTGGTGGAAATCACCGATTCAAAAATCATTGTCGAAAAAGGGAAGGATAAATGGGAGATCGAACGTACGGCTGCCACAAAAGTGATGGGAGATCTTAAAGTTGGCGACAAAGTCACTATCGAGTACACAATGGCGGCTGATAAAATTGAAGTTAAAGACACCAAAAAGAAAAAGTAAGAGTTTTCTAATGTCTTTGTAATACGGGAGAGAAACTTCAGAATTTCTCTCTCCCTTTTTCTCCGGTTGTTAAAAACTGGAAATCTATTCGCACTTAATTTAATCCACATAACAGCAAATGACATTGCCCCGCCTCAGGGTGCTCAGTAGATTCTCAAGCCTGTTTATCAACACGAAAGCGAGTGAGTATGAGAATTATTGGGAAAACCCTTATTTCAATTTTCATTGCGGTTCATCTAACTGTGATGGTGACAAGTGCCTTACCGGATCGAAGCGTGGTCCGGCAAAAAATCCTGAAGCAGTTTCAAGTGTATCAAGGATTTTTCGGACTGACCCAGCCCTGGAGGATGTTTGCGCCGAACCCTTCGTCAGTGAATTCTTATATTGACGCCAACATCACGTTCAAAGATGGGTCAACGGAAAAGTGGACATTTCCACGCTCTTCAAGAATGAGTCCGTGGGAACGATTTACTTCAGGCGAGAGATTTCGCAAGTATCAGCAGGAAAATCTGCGAGCTATGCAAAAACCAGAGATGTGGCATGACCTGGCCCGTTTTTTAGAGCGCGAGGTGAATAAGGTAGAAAAGACGGGAAAGGGGCGTGTGTTTGAAAGTGTTCAGTTCTATCGACACTCCAATGTGATCAAACCTCCCACTGAAAAATTTGTAGAGCATGGAAAGCTCAGCACTGAGTTCAAAACCGTATCAATGTTCCAATATCAAGCAGCCCAGAAGGTGAGATATGAAGCTAAAAATAGTTACTAATGCTCTTAATGATTTCTTTTTTAAACCGCAATCGGCCTATAGTGTTGCTCTTCTGCGCATCGCTTTAGGTGTTATCGTTCTGCTGACCTGGTTTTCGATGTGGAAGAATCTCGAAGTTTTCTGGGGTGTCGATGGAATCTTGTCTATGCAGACGTCGATGAAGTATGGCAATTCGTTGCGCTTCAATTTGTTTGATTATCTGCCACGAACGGCAGGCACCCCCATTTTCTTGGCGCTGATGCTTCTTTTAGGCGCAATAGGGATGATCTTGGGATTGTTCACCAGAATCTCCATTGGTATTACGTTTATTGTTCTTCTTTCGTTTCACTCAAGAAATAGTTTTATCCTTAATAGCTCGGACATCATCGTTAGAAACTTTCTATTCCTCCTGTTCTTTTCACCCTCTGGAGATGTGCTTTCCTTGGACCGTTGGATCGCAAAAATGAGGGGACTTGCTCAAGGCGACGCGGTGGAGAAAAGCCCCTGGGCCCTCCGCCTTATGCAGATTCAATTTTCAGTTATTTACATCGCGACGGTTCTTTACAAAATGAAGGGACCTTTGTGGGCAGATGGTACGGCCGTCTATTTCGCGACTCGTTTGGATGAGTTCGTTAAAATTCCGTTGGATATTCTGAATTCTTTGCTGGTGATCAAATTTCTGACATGGTCAACTCTCGCAGTGGAACTGGCTTTAGGAACCCTGGTGTGGATCAAAGAGTTGAGATATTGGGTGTTGCTCGCGGGAATAGGGCTTCATTTGGGAATTGAGGTCACAATGAGCATTCCACTTTTTGAGTGGATCATGATTGCGACGATGATTTGCATGGTAGATTCCCGAGATATTGAAGCGTGGCTAAAGAAACTGCGAAATTATCGAACGACTTTACATCCTCAGACAGTCTAAATAAAAAAGCCGATCAGAAATCTGATCGGCTTTTTTGTATTTGGTGCTATAGGTTTCTATTTTGTGGCAGCAGCTTTGGGAAGGAGAGCTTGAAACTTCTTTTCCTGAATCTTTTCAATCCAAGATTTGAGGTCCTTCGGGTCGATCATGGAAATCATAATCACGATCATCGCCCATTCAAAGACCGGTATACTCATGGTGTATTCGATACCGAGATGCAGTCCAACACCAGCTAACAAAACCCAGTATCTCAACTCTTTGATCCACACCAGGGTTCCTAAAGCCAGTTCCACTGCGAGAGTCGACCAAGTCAGGAATTTGATGAAGAGCATATTGTTTAAAAGTGGAAGTTCAAAGCGATAGAATTCATCCAGACGGGTGGCAACGTAGATGGCAGTCCCGTCGATCCACTGACTGCCTTTTATTTTAAACATCACAGTGGCAACATAGATCACACAAAGTTGAATTTGAATCATCCGCAATGCCCAAGGACTCTTTTCTTCAGGAATTCTTGGAGCCGTTCCCTTTTGTAAACGAAGCCACCGATCCACAGAGAAGACATCTCCACAAGGTGTGAACATCAATAAGAATAAAAATACGCGCAAAACGGAATCGGCGCTGTTTAAGATAAAACCGTTGCGATGATGGAACGAGGTCAACGTGACAAAGGCAACAAAGATGGCCACGCGAGTCCAGGCTCCCACGGTCATTGCAAGTACCGCCAAGAGATTGACGATCGCTAAAAGCGTCACAGTTTTGTGAGTATTAGGAAGATAGTCAAACAAGGAAAATCTCAACTGATTGCCATACTGTTGAGCGGTCGAAAGAGAAACGATTCCTTGAGGTCCATAGAATACATCCAGGTCATAAAAGATCATGGCCCAGTTAAATAAAAGTAAAAGCCCCATTCCGATGCGGATAAGAGCCACGTTGTAAACGGGTTGTGGGGAAAATAAAAAATCGTCGATAGATTTAAAAAGTGTTTTTAGCTTCATATCTCACCTTTTCCACTGTGGGAACGTAATAAAAAACAGGTTCTACATTATAGTGGGAACTGCCTGCACCATGCGGAATCAGGGGAGCCGCAGGGGGAGGCTGAATGTGATTCGAATAGCGCTTAAAAACAATTTGTTTTACGGTGCGCTTATTCCCGCTCAGCTCGCGGACGGTCACTTGCCGTGTGATAAATTTTGAAATATCGAACCACGCAAGTTCATTTTGATTCGGCAGCAAACTCTCTTGACCAAAAATTCGGTAGCGGTCGCCGACGAGCACACGTCTTGGACCAGACATAAGTTTTTGTCTTAATAAAGGCCATACTTCCGTGGAGCCGTCGTCAAACTGCAGTTCGGCTTGGACAAAAGCGTTGGTGCTCATTGGATTGGGAGCGAACATCGCCCAAGGTTGATAGAGCATGGCGAGTGCTTGGTATTTACTGACAAGACTTATAAATCTTGCGCCCAGCACGCTTCTATCAGGAAAGCCGTCAACAATCATAATGCTGACGTTAAGAGTGAAGAACGTTATAATGACAGTCTTCTTTACTCTTCTAAAGATGATCTGTCCTTTCTTGGAATTCAGAAGTTTAAACACGCTGACCCCCATCGTGTTAGTTGTTTATGTTTTAAGGTCTGTGAGTATTAACATAAAAGATGAGAAGACGTTCTTTACTGTTCTGAAAGTATCATGAAACTTCCGACGTTTTTTATTTCCTGTGTGCAACGTCAAAATGCGAGAGAGAGATCTGTTTTTTGAAACCTTAGCATGCTTAGGACATGTCATTCTGTGGTGATTTTCATTCGAGAATTGTGCAAAAAAAGAAAATGCGAAGACTTCATTTTCTTTTTCAAGATTTCTATTTTTCAAATGCATGTGCAGTAACAGGGGTGAAAACTGTCAATTAAAAGAATGAAACCATCATTTATTTAAAGTGCCAAAATTATTTACCCCTTTTAGAAATTTTCATCACGAACGCAAACAGACAAGAAACAACACAAAGGAGAATGCAATGACTGGCAAGTCAAGAAAGGTATTTGTCTTGGCTGGTGTCTCGTTGGTCGCTAACTTCGCACTCGCGAACAAGCCCAACGTGAATCCGGCTTGGAAAAATACCCCGAATCGAAATGTGATGGCGGAGAACTCGAAGAATGCGAGACCGATCGTCGACATTAACGGTAAAGGGGGATTTATTAATTTAAGCACATCAGAACAGCGCGCTGATGGGATGTGCTTGATTAACAAAGTCTGGGTTCAGTGCTCAGAACTTAAATTGGGAGGAGCACAACCAAATGCAATCCTCGGCACCAATGGAACCAATGCGGCATCAAACGGTATTGCTGGTAGCAGCGGTGTTTTGGGTTCCAGCGGAAGCAACGGAACCAACGCAGCTTCAGCTGGTGTAGCGGGAAGCAGTGGAGTTGCGGCTACAAGTGGTAGTGCTGGCGTTATCGGAAGCAGTGGAATTATTGGAAGCAACGGTACGAATGCAGCTTCGAATGGAACAAGTGGCTCCGCGGGAGTTATTGGTAGCAGTGGTATCATTGGAACGAATGGTACGAATGCAGCTTCGAATGGAACAAGCGGTTCCGCGGGAGTTATTGGTAGCAGCGGTGTCATTGGAACGAATGGTACGAATGCAGCTTCGAATGGAACAAGCGGTTCCGCGGGAGTTATTGGTAGCAGCGGTGTCATTGGAACAAATGGTACGAATGCAGCTTCAAGCGGAACAAGTGGTTCTGCAGGGGTCGTTGGAAGCGCTGGTATCGTCGGAACCAACGGAACAAATGCAGCTTCTAGCGGTGTTGCTGGCAGCGCCGGTATTGTTGGAACCAACGGTACAAATGCGGCATCGAACGGCACTAACGCCGCTTCAAACGGTACAAATGCGGCATCGAACGGCACTAACGCCGCTTCAAACGGTACTAATGCTGCATCAAACGGTACTAACGCCGCTTCAAACGGTACTAATGCTGCATCAAACGGTACTAACGCCGCTTCAAACGGTACTAATGCTGCATCGAACGGTACTAATGCTGCATCGAACGGTACTAATGCTGCATCGAACGGTACTAATGCTGCTTCGAACGGCACTAACGCCGCTTCAAACGGTACTAATGCTGCTTCGAACGGTACTAATGCTGCTTCGAACGGTACTAATGCTGCTTCGAACGGTACTAATGCTGCTTCGAACGGCACGAACGCCGCTTCAAACGGTACTAATGCTGCATCGAACGGCACAAACGCCGCTTCAAATGGCACAAACGCGGCATCTCATGGTGTAGCGGGCAGTAACGGTATCACTGGAACTAATGGTACAAGTGCCACTCACGGTACTCGTGGTAGCAACGGAACTAATGGCACTTACGGAACGTCAACAGATGACACTGGTCATGACGACGGACATGATGAAGATACTGGTAAAGAAGAAGACGTTGGTCATGAAGAAGATGACGGGCGTGAAGAAGATACCGGTAAAGAAGAAGACGTTGGTCATGACGAAGATGACGGACGCGAAGAAGACACTGGTAAAGACGAAGACAGCACAGAAGAAGATTCTGGCGATGACGACACAGGTACTGAAGAAGACGACACTGAAGACACTGGTGACTCTGACGACGGTACAGACGATGGCTTCGAAGAAGAAGAAGAAAACGAACTTAAAGCTAAGTTGAAACCTTTGTTCCACTTGAGCTTTGACTACGGTTCTTACATCGTCAACTTGACGCCGCAATTCAGAGACGTGCAACCTCGCTCTACACTCGTGAAATACGATTATAGACCGATGGCTTCATCTGATGCCTTGATCTATGGCGACTTCCGTGACGGTTTCCAAAAAACTGTTTATGGTAGCATCGAAGTGGGCTTGGGTGCTCAGGTGCAATTCTGGTTCGACAACGCAACTGGAGTTCTGGATCACTTCTGGGCTTATGTGGGCGTGTTGCCAATCGTAGGAAAAGACACAGAGTCCGTTCGTTACGTAAGCACTTTGGATAAAGCTTATGCAATGGGTGGTCGTTGGGCCGTTCCTAAAAACGCTTCAGATCTTGACACATGGGACGCTGGAGACAGCATCACTTACATGGGTCACGGTGGTATCATCTTCTCTGCAGGTGCTGGTTTAGGTCCTGTGGGAGTGGGTGTTGCTAAGCTTGCCTCTGGTACTTGGGAAACATACGTAGAAAAAGTGGGTTCTGATAAGGCTTACGTGAAAATGAGTCGCGGTAAGTTGAGCAGTTTCTCTATGTTCACGAATGTTTCTATTGTGACTTTGGCTTTGAGCGATTTCAAATATGCGGATGATGGATTCTCATTCCTATTTGATCTCTCAACGGATGTCGGTAGAAAAGCTTATGAAGACATTATCCGTGGTAACGTTCTTGCGTCTGAAACATTCGCGAAGAAAAAGCCAATGAATTTTGTTGAAAGAGCACCGGTTCAAAAAATCGAGACGTTCACGAGCGTTTCTTCTGGAAGAATTGCGAGCAAGTCGCTTTCAATCCCAATCATCTGGGATAAGACTTACAGCAAAGGTCGTATCAATTCGTTTACGACTTCCGATATGCATGTTGAGCGCAACACGGCACGCGTGCACTACGGTATCTTCTCTGACGCGGAAGACTCTCGTTTCTGGACGAAGCATAAAGAAAGAGAAGTCATGTTCTACGGAGCTAAGTACTCAGTGCAAAACTGGGATACGAAAGCACGCATGGACAGCATGTTCGGTACTTACAGCTACTCATTCAGACATGAGAAGAGTAACGGTGCTCGTCTAAGATCAGGTATGAAAGAACTTGTGAAGAGAACAGGTTTGGATACTTTGATGATGAGCGTACCTGACAGAGACTTGGGTTACACAGGCCTTGAGTTCAACGTGAACTTCAGTGATGAGAACACGGCGCGATTGATGGCGGCAGCTCAGCGTATGAGCCAAGATGCTTTCATCAACGTAGCGACGGATCAAATCTATGATTACTTCCGTACGAACAGCGATCCTTACGATCTATGTATCTTGGATCGTGGCGGACCTTGCGTAAACTCTGTCACTCGCAAAACTGCAAATGCAGCAAGCAAAATGTACTTTGCTCTGAAGTCCATGTACAGATACATGAACTCAGATCCTAAGGCGTTTGCGGCGGCATACGGTGCCTTCGGTGAAGGTATGGCAGAAAACCATTTCACTTTCAGAACGGCTATGAAACTTGCCGGCCCTGGAGTTGGTGTTGATTATCTTATCGAAGGTACATACATCTCGATGTACTTCCGTGAGTGGTCTATTAACTCTCAAGGACGTTGGGTTCCAGCACTTGAAAGACCGAAGTATAAGGGGCTTCCATTCAACCCAGCAACTCGTCACTCACGAGTGCGCGGTATGATCATCGGTAACTCCGATGCCGGAAGAGTTCCTCATATGACACCTGTGACTTTCTAATAGTTAGTTGGAAAGATCATAAAAAAGGCCACTGATTGAGTTCAGTGGCCTTTTCTATTTTGAGTTTGTAAAAGTTTATAAAGAATATTCGTAAAGCAGATTTTCAGTCATTAAATCAGCGACCATGAAAGCCAAACGACGGGCATTGGACTCCCAGTCTTCAGGGGTTCCCTTTGCCAATTGACCTAAAACTTTTTGCAACGCTGTCCATTTATCAATGAATGAAGAAACCGAGTCTTTCATAGCCGGACATGTTTTGAAGTATTCCAAGAGGACCGGAAGAGCCTGTTCTTTTTCAAAAGCGCGAAGCATATCTAGCGAAAGAACGTTGGTGGTTCCTTCCCAGATAGAAAATACTTGGGCGTCACGAAGCAAGCGAGGAAGTCCCGTGTCTTCAATATATCCAGCGCCACCGAACATCTCGACCACTTCGCTGGAGATATTGATCGCTTTTTTTGCCGTGTACAATTTGAGAATAGGAGTGAGAACTCTTAAAAGAACTCTTTGCGATGCCGAGATTTCTCCGACCTCTTCCTGTCCGAGAAGATGAGAGACAAACATGCAGAAGGCGAAAGCGCGACGGAAGTCTTCTTCTAACGATTTTAAAGTTTCACGATGCAGAGGATGATCCATCAGAATTTTACCAAAGGCTTTGCGCTTTTTAGAATAGTCTGTTGCTAAATCCAAAGCACGGCGCATGTGACCCGTAGCACAGATGGAATTGTAGATGCGCGTGATATTAAGAACGCTGGCAATGCGTTTAATACCTTCGCCCTCGCCACCAATGATTCTTGCCGGAGTTCCTTGCAAGCTGAGCTCCGCCGTCGGTAAAGCTTTTGTTCCCAACTTATCTTTCAGACGATGAATCTGGATATTATTCAACTGGCCTTGGTTGTTACGAAGCTCTAGATAGAAAAGACTTAAACCTCTTGATCCTGCCGGTGCTCCATCAGGGCGCGCCAGGGTTAAGGCCATTTGCGATGTTGTCGCCGAGGTGAACCATTTTGTTCCATGTAAAGAATGTGTCGCTGAGAATGGACTGCTTTCCCGAAATGGATGAGCATCCGTGGATGTGCCACTGACATCAGAGCCCCCAGTTCTTTCTGTCATCCATTGTCCCGCAGTCCAGAAGTGTTTGGGATCTTTAGAAAGAAGGTGAGGCATGGCACGTTCTTTTAAATCATTACCGGCATAAAGTTCCAAAGCGCGAGCGGCTCCATCGGTCATCGCCAAAGGACAAGAAAAAATAGCCGAACTCGGAGAATACAAATAAAGGAGCGACATTTGATAAACGCGAGAGAAGGCCCCGAACTTTCTTTCATAAGCGGTGGCGACAATGCCTTCTTCGGCGGCGACTTTTTCAAGCTGCTTCCAACCGTTGGAGGTTTTAATGTCATCTATGCGCCGTCCCCAAGGATCAAAAGGAATATGTTGCGGTGGTTGTGATTCAGCCTCTTGCGCCCACTGAAGCATGTCGGTGGAGGCACGCTCACCCAAATGATCGAGATGAGGCAAAGCCTCTTTCTGCGCCTCGGGTGGGAGGACTTTTTTTAAAAACTTTTGAAGAGTTTCGTCTGCGCGATACGTGTTCGTTAGGCTGGGCCCGTCTTGATAAAAGTTTTTCATACCCGTTAGTTTAGGCTTTCAGAGGGGGCTGGACAACAATATGTCAATCGCCTCGCCTTTTTTAAGAAAACCCTTGCCGTTTTGTAAGGGAGTGCCTATAAGAGCCCCTCATTTTAGAGGGAGGGGCTGTGGCCCGTATTTTTTTAGCTATCAGCTTGATTGCTTTGGTGTCCTGTGGACTTAAATCTCAACCAGAGGTCGAGATTAAGAGCGAAACAGGGATTATGGGCGGGACTTTGGTTTCGGAAAAGGCACCTTTATCCTCGGGTATCGTGGGTATTTTTGACCTTCAAGATAACGCGATTTGCACGGGATCTATTATTGCTGAGAACTTTGTTTTGACGGCGGCTCACTGTGTGATGACGAAGCCTTCTAAGCTTAAAGTCGTCTTTGGTGTGGATCTTGATGTAACAATGGCGACACGTGAACCCGATGTTCTTCAGGAATACGTTCGCAAAGTCACAGACGTTCAGATTCACGATTCTTACAATCCTGATGAACATTCAGAAAAACAATTTGATTGGGGTGATATCGCCATTATCCGATTCTCAGGAACTTTGCCTGAAGGATTTAAGCCAGTAAACATGCTCACTGATGACAGCATTCTTCGTCGTGGTGTGACTGTGACTTTGGCGGGGTACGGAGTTTCTCAAGTAGATGTTGAGCCCGTTGACGCGAAGAAAGTTCCTAATTTGGATGAAGCCTTAGAGTACGGCGAAGTAGTTTGTGATGACGATCTTCGCAATTGCCTTAAGGTCGACATGTCTGGCGATGGTGTTTTGCGTGAAACAAAAGCTCCGATCTCTTCCGTTCAAGAAACGGAAGTACGCTTGGATGAATCAAAAGGTCATGGCACTTGCAGCGGTGATTCTGGTGGTCCGGCTTATATCGAGAAAAATGGTCAATATTATTTATTCGGTGTTACAAGTCGTGGCAGTGCTCTTTGTGATAGCGTGGGTGTTTATACCAATGCCGTGTACTACAAAACATGGATCGCGGAAACTCTGCAAAAGTTGAAGCGTTAGTCTTAAAAATAAAAAGGCAGGAGCTCAGCGTCCTGCCTTTTTTATATCGTTAAATTTTTTGAAATCTCTTAAACGTCAATAACGCACCCAAAATAAAGATCGCGCCAAATAGCAGATGCAAAACATGATCGACGGTTCCCAGCTCTAAGACTTCGGGAATGACTCTCCACAAATAACGATCTTCAGCGATATTACCAACGGTGGCCATACCGCGCACGCCGAATGCAAACCCCAAAACACCCAAGAGTCCATAGATAGTGCCGAAAGCATAACTGAATCTTTTTGCATTTAAAGGGCTGTCAAAGCCGAACCACAAAGCCAAGGCTCCGGAAGCAACATGAATGGCGTTGTGGGTGTAACTTAGGTGGGCGCCTAAAAGATTGTCGACAACAAAACCAACAAGCCCTGTGATAAGTAAAAGCGTTCCCATAATCACACAGACTTCTTGAACGTAATTTTTTTGAACAGGAAGATAAGTCTTGGTCGGTTGAGCTTGATAAGTCTTCGTCGCTTGTGTTGGTAGAGGAGTTACATTGGAGGGAGGCGGAGTCGGTGTTCTCTGTTTTTCGGGTTCCATAAAAAGCTCCTTTTCACATCTAAATTATGAGCTTTTCAGAGGGGAAAATCATGTTTCAGGAACGATAAATGACAGAAAACAGAGGCCCTAAGTCAGGCCTCTTGAAAGAGTGGAATAAAAGAAAATTTAGTGACGTCGACAAGACCTCGGTCCGTCAGTTTGAGCGTCGGGATGACCGGCAATGCTAAGAATGCCATTTGTATAAAAGGCTCATCCAAAACGACACCTTGGTTTCGGAATGCTTGCTTTAAAACCTCAATGCCAGATTTAATTTCCTCGGCACTTTGCAGACTGAGGAGACCTGCAATCGGAAGTTTCACAAGGGCTTGGACTTTTCCCTGATCGACAACAACAAAACCGCCGCCGCATTCGACCAATGTATTTGCGGCAAAGGCCATGTCATCGGCATTTGTGCCAATCACCATGAGGTTATGAGAGTCGTGAGCCACGGAACTTGCCAAAGCACCGCTCTTAAGTCCCATTCCTTTCACGAGGCCCAATCCTGGCGGCAGACCTTGTCCGTAACGCTCAATGTTTGCCATATAGAGGACATCGGGTTCGGAAAAAGATTTTCCGTCATAGCGAACCGTCAGATGTTTTGTGATGATTTCATGGGGAATGATTTCAATCACGTTGTAAGTTCCGGCCGTCAGGTTGTACTTCAACTCTGGGGGCTGAAGAAGTTGGCGGCTCATCGTGTTCTGAAGGGGCGGACGAGACTTTTCGAGTTTTTCTGAAACGTGTTTTTCCAAAGAGAGTTCAGAGACGAATTTCCCTCCGACCAAAACTTCTTTGATCGCTACTTTTTCAAGATTTGTTAAAAGAACGAGGTCCGCTTTTTTCCCTGGAGCTACCAAGCCCAATCGTTTTAATCCAAAATGTTTTGCTGCAGAATACGTCGCCAGACGATAAGCCACATGAACAGGCACCTGATGCTTGTTGATCAATTCACTGATCAGGAAGTTGATATGTCCTTCATGAGCAATTTCAAAAGGATTGCGATCGTCCGTGCAGAGCAAACACTGTGCAGAAGAAAAATCATTCACAAGGGGAGCCAGAGTTTTCAGGTTTTTAGCGACGCTGCCTTCGCGGATAATAAGGCCCATGCCTTTTTGTAGTTTCTCGCGGCCTTCTTCTATTGTCACCGTTTCGTGGCAGTTTTGAATTCCGGCAAGCAAGTAGGCATTCAAAGCTTTGCCTCTTAAGAGGGGAGCGTGTCCATCCAGATTCAAGTCATCAAAGGCTTCAATCTTGGCAAGAACTTCGCCATTGGCATTAATGACGCCGGGGAAGTTCATCATTTCCGCTAAGCCCAAAACGGAGGGATGATCTTTATGAAGTTTCATTTCTTCTAAAGGAAAATCGCTGCCCGTTGTTTCAAAGCCCGGAAGTGCGGGCACACACGAGGACATTTGTACGAAAAGATTCTGATGCATTAATTCAGAACTTCTTAGAAACCATTCAAAACCTTTGGAGCCTAAGACATTCGTGATCTCGTGGGGATCGCAGATAGCTGTTGTAGTCCCCAGCGGCAAAGTCGCGCGTTCAAACTCAAACGGAGACATCATCGAAGATTCGATGTGCAAGTGACCGTCGATAAAGCCCGGAGTTACAAAAGCCCCTTGGGCATCATAAGTTCTTTTCGCGGGACTGCCCACATAGTCAAGGCCGACTCCCACGATATACTCGCCACCGACGGCAATCGCTGTGGGATAAATTTCGCCAGTAATGACATCAAGGAGTTTGACGTTTGTGATAAGAAGATCAAGTTCCGCGTCACCACGGGCTTGGGCCAGTCTCTGTGGCAGTTCTTTTGCGGAAATTTTTTGAGTTTTCTTTTTTGCCAAAGAAGAGGCCATGAACGATTCCTTTATGTTGTGGCTTCGGTTCTACCAAAAATCTGATCTTTGGTTCTTAAAAGTTGCGCAATGATGCTGAAGGATATTTCCACGGGAGAATTGCTGCCGAAGTCTTCTCCCATGGGGCAATAAAACTTCTGTGAAACCTCCTCGGGAAGGCCTGCGGCCTTCAAATCATTTTTAAGACGCAGATATTTTTGCTGGCTTCCGATATTTCCAACGTAGCTAAAACGATCACGTTGTTTCATCGTTTCAATCAGAATAGGCAGATCTGTTCCGTGCCCCATAGTCATGATCGTCACAAAAGAGCGCGCGGGAAGTTTTGAAACCTCGTCCGCCATGGCAGTGGTGCAAAGGGTGGTAAGTTTTGAAGACTGAGGTAGTTTTTCGATCCATTCAGGTCGCGAATCAAAACATGAAATCCTGCAGTCCAATTTAAGAAGCAGCCTTACAAATTCTTGAGCAATATGACCGGCACCAAAAACCGCGACATGGAAGGGGTGTTCTTGTTCAAAAAGTTCAAAGAAAAAGCTGACGACTCCACCACAGGTCATACCGATATCTCTTTGCAAATTCCAGTCGGCAAATTGATGACGGGTTTTCTCGCGAATCATTTTTTGCGCCTCTTGAATGGCGCGGTTTTCGACTTTACCACCACCCACGGTGCCAAACTCAAGACCGTCTTGGCTGACAATAGCACGGGCCCCGACATCTTGAGGAGACGAACCCACTTGTTTTACCAAGGTCACGACTACAAAAGTTTTTGCATTCTTTTGGAGGGTGGACATAGCGCTAAGAAAATCTTCAAAGTTTCCTTTACTCATAGCGAGCAAGCTCCATCAAAAGTTCTTCCGGTGTTGCCGGAGATTTAATGTTTGGAATAGCCGTGCCTTTGTATTTCAAGGCGTCTTTCAAGGCCGTCCAGACACTGATTCCCAAAAGAAAAGGGGGTTCACCAACAGCTTTAGAGCGGTGCACATTCTGGCGGTTTTCGTGATTTTCGATAAAATCGACATTGAAAATTCGCGGTGTATCTTGAATGTTCGGAATTTTATAAGTTGTCGGGGAGTGGCTTAAAAGTTTTCCGTCTTTGTTATAGAAAAGTTTTTCTGACGTAACCCAGCCCATGCCCTGCACGAAAGCGCCAGTCACTTGACCACGATCAATTCCCGGATTCAATGGGCGTCCCAAGTCCATAAGGATATCCGTTCTTAGAACTTTGTATTCACCTGTCCAAGTATCAATTTGCACTTCACTGACCGCGACGCCATTTGTGAAATAGTTAAATGGAGTACCCATGCTGCGGGCTTTATCAAAGCCCAAACCTTCGGTTTTAAAGTGAGCATATTCCCCCAAGGACATACGATTGAGGTAAGCTCTTTTCACAAGATCTTGCCACTCAATAGATTTTCCTGAAGGCAGATGTTTCACTTGACGGTTGTTGAAATCAAAATCCTCGAGGCGCAGTTTGCTTTCGTCCAAGTGTGGGCATTCAGCGATGTCGTTCATGGGCGTCTCTGCCAAGATATTTTGATAGAGCCATGCCAAACGCTTTTTAATTTCGACGCTGCCTTTAAGTGCTGCGGAACCATTGATGTCAGAACCACTGGACGCCGCCGTTGGCGAAGTGTTGTGATTTTTTTCTGTGGACGTCGCCATAACTTTGACGTCCGGTGCTGGAATTCCAAAAGCATGAGCAACAATTTGTTGGATCTTTGTATTTACACCCTGACCCATCTCTGTAGCGCCTGTTGAGACCTGCACAGTTCCGTCTTTATGGACGTTGACCAGAGCGTTTCCTTGATTGAGAAAGCGCGCGGTGAATGCAATCCCGAACTTTGTCGCCGTCATTGAAAGGCCGCGAATTTTTCCGGTTTGTGAGGCGTTGAATTTTTCAATCTCTTCACGGCGTTTGACATAGTCGGCGTCGCTTTTAAGACGCGCAAACAAATCGGGCAAAGGATTGTGATCTAGTTTTTGACCATAGTGAGTAACGTTGTTTTTTTCTTTGCCATAACAATTGATTTCGCGAATTTTGAGAGCATCCATGTTGAGATGCTTGGCCATATCTTCTATGATGCTTTCAATGGTCATAGAACCCTGAGGTCCACCGAAGCCGCGGAAGGCGGTATTAGAATGAATGTTTGTACGACAGACATAACCTTCAATGTGGGCATTTGGTAAGTAGTAAGCGCTATCAATGTGGAACATCGCTCGATCTAAGATAGAGCTTGAAAGATCGGCGTATGCGCCGCCATCGGCATAAAGTTGCGCTTTTAATCCAAGAATGCGACCGTCATTATCAAAACCAATTTCATAAAAGTTTTTAAATGGATGACGTTTGCCTGTCATCATCATGTCGTCGTCTTTGGAAAGACATAGACGGGCCGGGCGTTGCATTTTCTGAGCAACCAAAGCGGCCATGGCAGCAAATGGAGCCGCCTGACTTTCTTTACCGCCAAAACCTCCACCCATGCGTTTAACGATGCAAACGACTTCATGCAATTGCAAACCCAAGGCTTCGGCAACAACGTGCTGAGTTTCGCTTGGATGCTGAGAGCTGGAATGGATTTCCATTTGCCCGTCTTCAAGAGGGTAAGCAATGCAGGCTTGAGACTCCATATAGAAATGTTCTTGGCCACCGCACTCAAAAGCTCCCGACAAACGATGTGGTGCTTTTTGCAGAGCTTCGTCTACAGCTCCACACACAAAAGCATTGGCTTTATAGATGAAGTTTTTCTTTTGAATAGCTTCATCAATAGTCAAAATAGCGGGAGCTTTCTCGATTTCAAATTTCACCAGGGGCTTCGCACGTAGTAAAGCATCCATGGAGGTTCCTACCAGAATAACGGCGGGTTCATCATAGTAACCAATTTTTTGATCCACTAAGATGGGCTGCTCAGGAATGATTGTGCCCCACATATTGTGATGCAAATCTTTAGCAGTAAACGCTGCCAAAACGCCAGGCGCTTTTAGGGCCGATTCAATGTCGATTTTTTTCAAATTTCCTGCTGCTGCAGGGACGCCCACGGGCAGTACAAGAACTTCTTTTTGTGTGAAGCCACGATCATCAATGAATACACTTCCGCCTGTAACGTGACCCCGTGAAGAATCGTGGGGAATATTTTGGCCTATAGACATACAGCCCCCTCTTCACGAAGCTCGACAAAACATTTATGAAATAAATTTTCAGCGACATTCAATCGGTAGTCTTCTGTCGCACGCAGATCCGAGATCGGTTTGATGTGTTTGCGCGCATTCTTCCCGGCTGTCTTAAAGAGCTGTTCACTGAATTTACTTCCCGTCAGATCTTTTTCGATATCGGCAAGACGAACAACAGTAGGGCCGACACCACCTAAGGCGATACGCGCCTCGAGAATATTGTCGTCGTCCATTCTTAAGGCCGCCGCGAAGGTCACAGCAGAGATATCTAAATCTTTTCTTAAAGACACTTTATAAAACTTAAAGCGCCAAGAATCTTGAAGGTGAGGAATTAAAATGCCGGTTGCAATTTCTTCCGGCAAAAGATCAAAGGACTTGTATGCTTTATAGAAAGAGGTGAGGGGCACAACGCGCGCACCTTTTTTTGAAAGCAGATGAACTTCGGCATTGAGAGCGAGAAGTCCCGGAATGCTGTCACCAATCGGAGAGCCATTCAGAACATTACCCAACAAAGTTCCCTGATTCTTAATTTGCGGAGAAGCGAAGATACGCATCAAACGGCTGAGTTCAGGGTGGGATTCTTCAGCGAAATTTTCAAACTCCGTCAGGGAAACTTTTGCGCCAACCCAAAGTCCTTTTTCTGTGCTCTCCATTTTTCCCATATCAGGAATTCGGTTCACGACCAAAACTTGATCTAGGAAAGATTTACCTTTGTTGTGAAGAACACCCAGATCCGTCGCGCCTGAAACAATGCGTACCTGAGGATTCTGAGCTTTGATTTCTAAGGCTTCGCTTAAAAATTTTGGCAGATAGGCCTTTTTATTTGGAGCTTCCAAAGAAATATCGTCCGCAAAAAGTTTTTGAAACTTTGTCTGCTCGGCAGGTAATAAATATCTTTCAGCCAAAGGACGCCATTTTTTAAGATCCATGTGCAAAGCAGAGTTCAGGATCGGCTCATATCCGGTACAACGACATAGATTTCCAGTGAGATGATTGCGGGCCTTTTTCTCTGTGATCGGAGTTTTCTTTTGTGAGCAAGATTCCGCCAGACCTGAAAGTGCGCAAACCATACCCGGAGTGCAGTAACCGCACTGTCCGCCATGGAACTCGCGCATTTTTATTTGCACCTCACTCAGTTCTTCTTCCATCGCCAGTCCTTCCACTGTGACGACGGATGCCAGGTCAAAAAGATAAACCGGAGCGATACAGGAATTTAAAGTTTGGAAAGAAGACCAAGAGTCCTGGTTCCAACGCGCGACAAGAGATGTGCAGGCACCGCAGTCTCCTTCTGCACAAACGACCTTAGTTCCGGGAAGATGTGCGTGATAGCGAAGATATTGCGCCAGAGGCAAAAAAGCCTCATCGCCACGAATCGTGTGCTCGACGCCGTTAATAAGGAGATGGATTTGATTACGAATAGATGCTTGAGCCATTTTAAATTGCTCTCATAAAATCACTTTCATTACAAGGCTTATTCCAGTAGCGTAGAGGGATGACGATTAAATTTCTTCTTCCGATTTTGGCGGGCTTTTCTATTGTACTTCAGGGCACTCTCAACCGAAATTCTGCGAGCCAAATCGGTTTGGTTTCCGCGATTTTTCTCAATGCGATGATCCTCTTGGTCTTTTCGGGAGCCTTGTGGTTTCTGATGAAATACGAACTGATCGGGGGAGGAGCCACTTTGTCCGCAAAACCCTTTGCCGGAATCGAGTGGTGGCAGTTTCTTCCTGGGATCTGCGGTTTTCTGATCGTCTTTTCAACTCCTTTGGCGATTGAATCTTTGGGTGCCAACCTAACTTTTGCGGCAATCATCTGCACGCAGCTTGCGGTGAGTATGCTGTGGGATTGCTATACACAAAAAAGTTTGCCTTCGCCAATGAGTCTTTTGGGTGTGGGGGTGATGTTTGTCGGGCTCGTTCTTTTAATGGTCGGACGAAAATAGTCGAACAAGTTCAATTGTAGCTCAGCACATCTGTTTTATTCACTTACCAACTCTCGTCGGAAAAAAGTGTTTCGTGGAACGCTTGGGATATGTCTTTCATCCGATGGCTTGCTTCCCTCATTTGATTACGTCCTTATAGAGAACAAGTACAACTCTTAACAAGGAGAAATCGATGAAAAAAATAGCTGTGATTTTGGCACTTAGTTTGGCGGGAGTCTTTGCTCACGCGGAAACTCCTGAAATGCAACCGCAGGGAGGTGATGCTTCTATCAATGCTCGTGTTTGGGCTTGCGGACTGGCTTTCAAAGGAACATCCAAAGGGATCAAGTTGATTGTCGGTCACTTCAAAACTGTCGCTTACGGAACATTGAAGTGTAAAGGTGTCCCTGGCCAATATTATAATCGTGACGTGATGATCACTATTGGTCACCACTGGATCGGACCAACGGTGGGTGTTGGTTACTTTAAATTGGCGGGTGTTTCTTCTGAAATCAGTTTGCTCAATGGATCTCCAGATTCCATTTTGGGAAAATATAAAGTGGCGCAAGGTGAAGCCGCTATCATCGGTGGCGTCGGTGCCTTCACGGCAGTGAAAGTGGGATTGCCTCAATTGGCGTTTAACATTTCATTGCAACTGCTTAAAGGTATCGGAGTTCAAGTGGGGATTGATAAGCTAAGAATTGATGCCATTGACTAAGTAGCTCTTCGAAATAAAAAGTCGAAGCCCCTAAAGACATCTTTAGGGGCTTTTTCGTTTCGGTTATTGTTTCTTTACGTAGGCGCTGATACGGCGGCCTGGAGCCATAGAGCTTGTCACTGTCACGCTGGTTCCTCTGACAAGGTCTTCCGTGGTTTTGTTCTCGAATTCAATATTGAAGTTGATGCTGCGAGAGCGGTTGCTTGGACAAGTGAAAACACCTTTAAAAGTTTTGCCGCTGGCAAGGATGATATCTTCCCAGAACAAGCTTGGATTTAAATTGTAAGTTCCGTTGCAAACTTCGTCGGCATTGCCGTTAGGATACGTTCGTTGCACTTCAAACTCTTGAGTGTTCACAACGCGGAAATTTAAATAAACGCGTTGAAAGCCAGCTTTAGCTTCAACTTTGTAGCGTCCGACCAGATTCCCAGGTGAAAGCTCTGCTGCGAAAGCTTGTGTGCAGGTAAAAAGAATCAATGCTGATGATAATAGATACTTCATTTTTTTCCCTCCGTTAGTGGATGAATTTTTATACTAAGGAGGGAGCTCGCTAGACAAAATAAAACCTGGAAGTTTGGGGTTTTACATAGTCGCAGTTTACTTGCATTTTCGCGAGAGCAAGGCACTTGCATTTGCTATAGGAGAGGGGCTCGGTATTTGTGACAAACTTTATCTCAGTCCGAGAGAAAATGTCATTTCTCGGTAAAGAACTTGTAATGCGCTCCTTTTTTTGTTTATATTCTGGGTGTGAAAAGAGTTTTTAGATCCTTTCTCTTTCTAATGATTGCGTTTTCGCTGACTTGGGTGGTGGCGGGGAACGCGCTTGCTTTTCACACGCATGAATCTTTTTTTTACTCTCAAGAATCCTCTTTTCATGAAACTTCGGAGATGCATGACTCAGCGGCGAACTGTGAGCATCAAGATTTAGATCCGTGTGCATCGGGACATTGTCACTTAGGTCATTGCGCTGTCCTTTTGTCTTTAGCTCAAGATTTGAATCTTCCTTCTGAAAATTCGCTTCTTTATTTAATTAAGAATTCGTTCCCTTTGAATCGCTTTATGGAAAGTCCTTTCCAGCCGCCCAAGTACAGCGCTTAGTGCGCTTGTTATCCCTATAAAAAGTTAGAAAAATTTAAATAAGGTGCTTCTATGTCTTTTTTAAGAATCGCACCGCTTGCATTCTTGATTTCGTCCATAGCGTGGGCAGAGTCTGATGTGTGCGGAAATATTAGTAACTATCAACAAATTATCGCTTGCGCGGAGTCTCGTTCTCCGGAAGTTGTCCGGGCGGAGGCGTCGTTAAAACAAAAAAATGCTTTTAAAGAGGCGTCAGCTCAGTTGCGGAATCCAGAACTGAGCTTTGAGACGGTGACAGGCTTGGTCAATTCAGGAAATATAACTGAGACCGATATCTCCTTAGCGTTTCCTATTGAATTAGGTGGCAAGAGAAGTGCGCGTAAAGAAGTCGCTTCGGGAGAAGCTGCTCGTGCAGAGGCAGAGCTATTTTTAGCAAAAGCTTCCGTGCGTAAGAAAACCATTCTCAAACTTCTTAGACTGCGCCAGTTCTATACAGAGCAAGCGTTGGTTGAAGAATCCTTAGAGACTTTCACGAGACTTGTGAAGCAGTATGAATCTCGCCCTCTTCATTCTCCTGAACAAGATGTCAGTTTGACGGTCTATAGGATTGCAAAGGGAGAGTATGGCTTCAAGAAAATGCAATATGACGAAGAGTCTGCAGAGTTAGAGTCGTATTTCAAAGTCAATGTCGGTTTGGACTTGGTGACTCTTCGCAAATCGCTGTCATCTTCGGGAGCGCCGTGGCCGAAGTTGAATCAGGGAAGAGATCTTGCGAAATCACCCGTCTTAGCCATGCTTGAGGCGGATGTCTCTATTGCCAAGGCGGACCTCGCGAAGGCTCAAGGGGATTCTTGGCCGACCCTGAATATTGGACCTTCCGCCAAATTTGCGAAAGAAGGCGGACAAAGCTATGAGCAGTTCGGTGTGAATCTAAGCATGCCGATTCCGGTATTAAATCTTAATGGCGGAAATCGTGCGGTCGCAGGAACTTCTTTGCAATCGGCTGAAGTTCGTAAGAGCTTGGCTTTGCGAGAGCTGCAAGCCGAGAAATTAAAACTGCAAAAACTTTATCAAAGTTCAGTGGTGATTTTGGAACAAACTCCCGGCGGGAATGCTTTGGATAAAAATCATAAACGCATGGAGAGCCATTTTGTTAAAGGTGTTGTACCCAGTTCTTTGGTCATTGAAGCCCATCGCTCTCTTGTGGAGTTTGAACGAACTCGCAATGAGAGGGAAAGCAAAGCTGTCGAGGCTTATCTAGATTTGCAGATCATTGACGGTCAGCCTGTGGAGTGGAAGTTGTGAAAAGATTAATTATTTTATTATTGTCTATGATTTTTCTGAACTCAGCATGGGCTGGAGAAGAACATTCTGAGGAAAATAATAGCGTCGGACCTGAAAAGGGAATTACGGTGTTTGACGAGCACGATGGGTTTAAACTTTCTGCTGAAGCGATCAAAAATTTTGATCTTAAATCTTTGCGGCTAAAAGGGGCTGGATCTTGGGAAGTTCCTAACTCGGCTATTCTGTATTCTGGTGAAGAGATTAATATTTATCGCCTTCGTGACGGATTTTACAAGCGCATTGATTTTGTCGTCGTAAGCAAAAGTGCATCACAAATGAAAATCAAGTCAGCGGACTTAAAAATGGACGATCACGTCGTGATTCAAGGAATTGGCTTTTTAAGGACAGCCGAGATTGTGGCTTCAGGCGGTGCTCCTGAAGGACACAGTCACTAAGGATATTTATGATTAATAAAATTATTCATTTCTCAGTTTATAATCGCGCTTTAGTGCTGCTGTTTACGGGATTGCTGGCACTTGCCGGAATTTACTCTTTTCAACATCTGCCTATTGATGCCGTTCCGGATATCACCAATAACCAGGTGCAAATCAATACGACGATAGAAGGCTTAGCTCCGGAGGAGATTGAAAGAACAATCACCTTCCCAGTGGAATCTGCCATGCGCGGACTTGCAGGTGTTTTGGAGGTTCGTTCCATCACCCGTTTTGGTTTGTCGCAAGTGACCGTGGTTTTCAAAGATGCAGTCGACATTTATCGCGCACGACAAATGGTGACTGAACGTCTGCAAGGTGTTTTGCCAGAACTTCCTCGGGGAGCGGAAGCTAAGCTAGGACCCGTCTCGACGGGGCTGGGTGAAATTTATCAGTATGCGATCGACTATAAAAAACCTGCGGCAGAAGCGAATGAACGTTTGAAGCAATTGATGGAAGTCAAAGCTTTGCAAGATTGGTTTATCAAACCGCGCTTGCTAACGGTCGAAGGAGTGGCTGAGATCAACACATCCGGCGGCTTTGAAAAACAGTTTCACGTGCAACCCGATGTCAAAAAAATGGCTTCTTATGGAATTCATTTCGAGGAAATTGTCGAGGCCCTGGAAAAGGTCAATAAGAACGTCGGTGGCGGATATATTGCGCAAACTGCCGAGCAGTTTTTAGTGCAGGGAATTGGACTCTTTAAATCTGCAGCAGACATCGAAAAAGTTCCAGTCAAACAGTTGGATTCTTTTCGTATCATAAAAATTGGTGATATCGCCAAAGTGCGACTTGGAAAAGAACTGCGCACGGGAGCTGCAACCTTGAACGGTCAAGAGACAGTTCTAGGAACTGTGATGATGCTTCTTGGAGAAAACAGTCGTACGGTTTCAACCCGAGTGCAAAGCAAAGTGGAGGAAATTCAAAAAAGTCTTCCAGCGGAAATGGAAATGACGACAGTTTATAATAGATCAGACCTTGTCAATGCGACGTTGGGAACGGTTGAACATAACCTATTAATGGGTGCGACTCTCGTAATTATCGTGCTCTTCCTTCTTATCGGAAATATTCGCGCGGCGGTGATCACGGCCATTACCATTCCTCTGTCACTGCTGGCGACTTTTCTTGTGATGAAACCTTTGGGTCTTTCTGGAAATCTGATGAGTTTGGGTGCATTGGATTTTGGGATCATTGTCGATGGAACTGTGATTCTGATTGATAACTGCGTGCGCTTTGTGCATGAAAAGAGCAAAGTGTTCGGAAGAAAGCTGACTAAAGAAGAAGTTAAAAAAGCCGTTTACGAAGCCGCTGTCGAAGTGCGTCTTGCTGCGGGCTTTGGCGAGTTGATTGTTATTGTCGTCTTTTTACCGATTTTTGCGTTGGTGGGCATTGAGGGAAAAATGTTTAAGCCTATGGCTGCGACATTCGGAATTGCCGTGGCTTCTGCTTTGGTTCTTTCATTCACAACGGCCCCGGCATTGGCATCCTTGATTCTTTCAGGTAGTGCTGAGGATAAAGAACCGCGTTTTATGACATGGATTCGTCGTGCTTATCAACCTCTTCTAGAGATGACCTTTAAGCATCGCAAGATCACATTGACGGCAGCGGTTCTGTCGGTGATTGTCGGCGCTATTCTTTTTGCAAAAAGAGGGGCTGAGTTTTTGCCCCAGCTCAGTGAAGGTTCTTACGCCTTCCACATGATTCGTCCAGTAAATATCAGTTTAGATCAGTCGATGGCTTTTCAACTTAAAGCAGATCGGATCATTAAAGAGTTTCCAGAAGTTCAAAACGTGTTCTCGCGTCTGGGAACCAGTGAGATTGCGACAGATCCCATGGGTGTGAATGTTTCTGACACTTATATTATGCTTAAGGAAAGAAAAGAGTGGCCGGATTCTAATAACGGAAAGAAACACACCTACGAATCTTTAGTGGCCTCGTTGGTGGCGCGTCTTGAAAAAGAATTGCCGGGGCAAAACTATCTGGCATCCCAGCCGATTCAAATGCGCTTTAATGAATTGTTAGAGGGAACCAGAGCTGATGTTTCTGTGAAAGTGTTCGGATCTGATCTGCAAACCAATATGGATCTGGCTAAAAAAGTTCAGGAAGTGGTCTCTAAAGTTCCAGGGGCGGGAGATGTCGAAGTGGATTTAGCCGGGACAAGTCCCGTCTTGCGAATCGTGCCGAAAGAGGACGCGATTCAGAAATACGGTGCAGATGTTTCAGAAGTTCTTAGTACCATCTCTATCGCTCTTGGCGGGCAAGAGGCCGGTTATCTTTATGAGAATGAAAAGAAATATCCTATCGTTGTGCGCTTAAGCGACGACGAGCGTTCTGATCTCGCCACGATCCGTGCTCTTCCGGTTGGATTGGGGTCAAATACGACTACGGCTCTTTTCAATCTTGCGACTTCTCAGTTTGCAGAAACTTTTGGCTCTATCAATAGAGAAGACTCAAATCGTCGTTCCGCAGTATTGATCAATCTGCGCGGAAGAGACACCGAAGGCTTTGTCACTGAAGCCCAGAAGGCTGTTGAAGAAGCGATTGAACTTCCTCACGGTTACTATCTGCAATGGGGCGGAAACTTTAAGAATCTTCAAGAAGCGCGAAATCGTCTGTTGGTGCTAACACCTGTGGCACTTCTCTTGGTTCTTTTGATGATCTATGCGGCCTTTAAAAGTTTGGGGCAGACTCTTTTGGTTTTCTCCTGCATTCCGTTTGCTCTGGTTGGGGGAGTGATTGGTCTGATGACCAATGGTCTTCCCTTCAGTATTTCAGCCGGTGTGGGGTTTATTGCGCTTTCGGGAATTGCCGTTCTCAATGGTGTGGTTCTGGTGAATTACTTTAATCAGTTGAAACTAGAAGGCATGACCGGACGGCAGCTCGTTGTGCAGGGAACCCTCATTCGTCTTCGTCCCGTTTTGATGACGGCCTTGGTGGCGATCTTTGGATTCCTTCCGATGATGTTGTCGACGGGAATTGGATCTGAAGTCCAAAGGCCTCTGGCGTCGGTTGTGATTGGGGGAATTATCTCTTCAACGATTCTGACGTTGATTGTATTGCCTACGCTTTATTCCATCTTTGAAAACAAATTCAAAGGTCGCGTAGCACATTAAAAAGTGTCGCGCTTTGAGAGTTAAAATGTCTCAGTGGAGCCATCTACTGAGACATTTCATTTTGAGAAAGTGTAGAATGTGACGATGGGTGTTTAACATCCTGACGCTGTAAAACAATTTAGGGCACTTTGTGAGAGGCCCTCTTTTTGCTTTGTAGTTCTGTATGAAAAACACAAACAGTCTCAAAAAAAATATTAAGTTTCTTCCGATGGTTGTTTGCTCGCTTGTAGCGATGGCGGAAGTGGGGAGCGCTAGAAACAGCTGCCCTCAAGGTCTTGCGGAGTCGACAGTGTATTTCGTTCCGCATGTGAAGGACTACTGTCCAACTTCAAAACCTTGCGCTAAGTTTAAAAGACAAGTGAGAATGCAAGGTTCTGGGACTCTTCCTGGAAACAAGCTTCTTACTTACACGGGTAAGATCGTCGACTTGGGTTCTTGTGAGACGGCTTTTGGTGCGAGCGGTAACTGTCTTACGCCTTATATCTCTGTCGCTGCGGACCCACGATATTACAGTATGGGTGATATCATCGATATGCCTTCATTCAAAGGCAAAATTGTGACTCTTCCAAATGGAAAAACGATGGTTCACCCTGGATATTTCATTGTTCAAGACACGGGTGGCGCGATTAAAGGTCCAAACCGTTTTGACTTCTTTACCGGCTCTTTGGGTATGAAAGATTCCGAGAATTCTTTCGGTGCAAAGGCCGACAGTGAAATGCAGATGCTTGATAAGACGTCTTGCAGAAATCACAAAAGATATGCAGTTGTTCGCAGAAGCTCTCCAAGCTATCAACAAAAGTTGTTAGCCATTGAAGACGCTCTAAGAGGTTCACACTCATCACCGAAAGTTATGATCGCCTCAGCAGCAAGTGGAGCAAGATAAATGAACGCAGCGTTTATGAAGAAACTGATCTTGATTGCAGGTTTATTGATCGCGGGATTTAGCACAACATCATTTGCGGACGATCCAGAAGCGAGACCTGATGTGATTGACATGTCAGAGCCTCCTTTCTGGATGTTTTCCTATGAAGAGTTCAGCGATATGCAGCAAGCTCAGAAGGATTTTTATTTAGAAAAGTTTGTTCCTCTCGCGGCGAAAGTGCCGGGCTTAGAGAAAATTTCTAAAGAGAAAATGAAAGACGCGACAGAGTGGTTTCAGACTTGGAATATCCTGCGCAGAAAAGTTTATGAGTCTTGTAAAGATCCGGCATTAAGAAAGACATGCGAGGATCTAGCGGACGTACGTGTGAACGCTCTTAACATGTTCGCAAATCAAAAACAGGAAAATCGTCACGTTGAACGTGAAGCCGAAAAAGAAAAAAAGAAAAAGAAATCCACAAATCTTTAAGTTTTTCGCGGAGCTTTTGTGATTTTCACAAGATCGGTTCCGCGAATGTCTTCCAATTTTTCCAAGTGCATATCTGAAAGAATTTTCCGAGCTTCTTCAAAAGAGTTCCAGCCATGTTCTTTTTGATCTCTCAATAAAACATAGGCCTGTCCCTCGGGTTTCAATGCGTGAGCTATTCCCAAAAGCAGGCTCTTAAAATCTGAATCCAGGAAGAAGCGGCAGCGATTTTTAAACTCTGAAGGGGAGAGCTTTCCCTGTCCTTGGTGAAAATAGGGCGGATTGCAAAGAATCAGGTCGTAAGTGTCAGCAAAGTTTTTAGAAAGAAGGTCTGCATAGTTTTGATTCAGAAACTTCAGTTCCGTCGGAATGAAACCTAATCTTTCCACATTGATTGAAAAGTGCTCAGCGTAAACATTCTGCACTTCCAAAAAATCGAATTTGCGAAAAGACTTTTGAGTTTCGTTGTTACAGTGAAAAAGAAAATCTAAACCGATGACTCCACATCCGGAACACAGATCCAAACCGTGCAGGTTTTCCAGGGGCACATTTCGATAGAGCTCAAACACTCGGCGGGCCAAGAAAACCGAATCGTGGGAAAATCGGTAATCCTCCGGCTGCGAATAATTGAACGTGAAATGCGGATTGATTGAAGACATTTCCCTTCTTTTAACCTGGAGTCGTCTTTAAAAACAAGTTCTATTAAAACTGGTCCCTTTTAATGTTGATGGCCAAGAGATTGCTCTTGATCATTCTTCATGAGTATTTCTTGTCCTTATTGTCATTCTAAGAATTCATCTGCCGAATCTCGGAACTTTATTGTTGCCATCGGATACTTCCGAAGAAAATGCGATGGAGTTAAGATTCAAAGGTATTTATGTAAGAGATGTCAGAGGACTTTCTCGGAGGCGAGTCTTCATCCTTGTTACCGACAAAAGAAAAGGCACATAAATCCTAAGATCTTCACTCTTTTTGCCAGTGGCAACTCTCAAAGAAGACTTGCCAGGATACTTCAAGTTAATAGAAAGACGGTGGTTAGAAAGTTCCTCTTTATGGGACTTTATGCCCATGCATTTTTGACTCATGACCGAGAACACTATCCTCCTTCTCCTGAAATAGAGTTTGATGATCTAGAGACCTTCGAACACAGTAAGTTGAAACCTCTTTCTGTAGTAATGGCAGTCGAGTCTTCAACGCGCAGAATATTGGGATTTCGAGTCGCCAGGATGCCGGCCAAAGGACTTTTGGTTAAGAAATCCTTAGAAAAATATGGAAAAATATCTGACGAAAGAGCTTATTACCGGAAGGCTTTGTTTAAGGAGATCCAGCCCTATATTCAAGAAGGGGCTCTTATCAAATCAGATGAGAATCCGCATTATCAAAAACACGTAAAGGCCTTCTTTCCAAAGTCCCCTCATGTGATCTTCAAAGGAAGAAAGGGATGCGTTGTCGGTCAAGGGGAGCTTAAGTCCGGTGGATTTGATCCTCTTTTTAGTTTAAATCACTCATTTGCGATGTTTAGAGCTAACATAAACCGACTCTTTAGAAGGACTTGGAATACGACAAAGAAGAAGGAGCATTTGGCAGTTGCGATTGCGATCTATGCTCTTTATCACAATTTAGAGTTAATCAGAAATCCTAGCACATGAGTTTTTGATCCTTCGTTCTTGAGAGGCCGTTTCTTTCATTCAACAATTTCTGGCTCGAACGAGCCTCCTGAGAGGGTACTCTCGGGAGGGGATGTCATTGGTTTTTTCTATCCACAGTGAAAGGGACCAGTTTGAGTTCTATTGAACTTCGCCGTGAGCGTTTAGATGAAGCTCAACCGATTGATGTGTTTCCATCGCTGACTTGAGTTCGGCACAAAGAGGATGCTCTTGAAACTCCGGGAAGTAATCTTTAAAGAAGGCCGCTTTGGGAATGGAGGAATTTTGCTCTAGATAGACGGCGGTCCCATAAGCCAAGGTGACGGACCCCACCTGTTGAGTTCCGCACTGAAGTTGTAAAATGATGGCTAAGACCTGAAGCATGGAGGCGTTTTAAGAGTTTCCTTGCAGAAACGCAACAAACTTAAGCCGAGACTTTTTCTAAATCGAGTTTCCTTAGAGTTGGGGAGAAGAAAGCCACGACTCCGACAGTGAGAATACAAATGATTCCCCCAAAATACGCGGCAGGCACAGTGCCCATCAGTTTGGCGGCGATACCGGACTCGAGTTCACCTAACTCATTGGAAGAACCGATGAACATCGAATTCACCGCAGAAATTCTTCCCCGCATATGATCGGGAGAGGCCAGTTGCACAGCCGTGCTTCTAACGATGACGCTGACGCTGTCAAAGACGCCACTCATGGCCAGCGCGAATAGGGATAGGAAGAAATTTTTACTCGCGGCAAAGACAAGAATACAAACACCAAATCCTGACACAGCCGTGAAGAGCCAAGAGCCGGCCCTTTGTTTAAGTGGAACTCTTGAAAGATAAAGTCCCATAAGTGCCGCGCCCACTGCAGGAGCGGCTCGCAAAGCTCCGAGACCTCTGGGGCCGACATTTAAAATTTCTTTGGCAAAGATCGGGAGCAAAGCGGTGACTCCGCCGAACAAAACTGAAACCATGTCCAGAGTTAAAGCCGGGAATAAAATGGGATGCTTAAAGACGAAGCGCGCACCTTCGACCAATTCATCTTTCACAGGGCGAGGAGTTCCCGTGATAGCAGGTGGCTCGATCTGCGTTTTGATTAAGTAAGTGGAAATCAAACTAGCTGCTAGAAGAGACGAGATGATCACAAAGGAAGCCGTGATTCCCAGAAAACCAAAAACCAGTCCGCCCAGAGCGGGGCCCGCTACTCGCGCAATTTGCATGGTCGATCCCATCTTGGCTTGTGCGCGAGATAGGTTTTCGCGTTTAATGATTCTGGGAACGATGGCATACATCGCGGGCTGGGAAAAAGCGCGAGCTCCACCCGTAAATATAGAAGCCACGTACAAAGCCATGATTTGCCAAAAAAGACCAATATGATTTTGCAGCAGAGCGGAGGTCATTAAAATCAGCGTCGCGATAAAACTGCCTTCCAAAACCCAGCGATAAACTCCCACGGGACGGCTGCGATCCACAATATATCCAGCATACAGCGCAAGACTTAATGCAGGCACAGCTTCAGCAAGACCAATCAATCCTAAGGAGAGTGGATCGTTAGTGAGTTCGTAGATTCGCCACCCGACAACAACGGCTTGCATCTGAACAGCGAGAGTAAAAAAGAATCGGGCGTAGATCAGTTTCTTGAAGTCACTTAAGGCGGTATTCATGAGAACCCTTTGATAGCAACGAATGTATCATTGTTCACAAAGGGTCCCAAGTTCTTGTTTTAGAAAAAAACTTTATACTCCTTAATGCCAGGAAACCTGAAGGAGTTTTTAATTTCCACCTTTATATATGGATTCGCAGATGGTTCCGCAGCGATAGAAATTGCCGTCTTTGCCGCAGCAATAGTTGGCACGACCGTCATAACCCGGAGGACAATGATTAGTGTTGCTTAAGCAATCTTCCGTGACTCCGACATAAGGCGAGTTGCAGTTTCTGAGAAAGGGTTCAAGAACGGCGGTCTCTTCACTGGTTGTCGGATTCATTTCCGTCATCTCGTAAGCCGAAGAGACTGAAGCCCCGAGGGCGCAGATCGTAAATAGAACAGCGATAAGTTTTTTCATGTGTCCTCCTTGATCATGAATTTTTTCTTGTGATCAAGTTAGAGGTAACAAAAAAAGAAGTCTTATGATTTGCGATGCTTCTGCAAAGATGCATTTGTGCAGATTTTTGTCTATTTCAAAAATGTAGGGATCATTTGAATATTGATGCCAAATTTCAGTTTGAATAGAGGCGGCAGATAGATTACGGCGTGAATGATTCAATATGGAATCTCTTTGATGGCTAAAAATGGTGGTGATAGTATCGAGATCGTTCATCGAAAAGGAGGTCGTTAGTGACCACTGAGAGATATAAAGTAGTCGGTGGTGTGCAGATCATTGAAATTCGTGTCAACGACATCCAGCAGCTTTTTGATTTTCGGGACCCGGCGCCTTTTCGTGAGAGGGATTTGGATGAAAACTTCACACACTACCTTGAGGCATATCTCGACGAACTGTCTGTTCATCGTCCTTTTAAAATCCAAATTGACATTGCGCGACCGCGTGGCGATGTAACTGAACAAGTGATTCGGGATGCTATTCATGAATACTTTCTCTATCAAATTCAGATCAAGCAGGGACAGTTTTCTAAAAATATCAGAGCCGCCCAGCTTTTTTTGTTTATTGGTTTATTTATTCTGGCCGTGTGTTTGGGGTTGGCTCAGCTTATCAAGCAGATCGAATCTGAGATTGTCAGTACCACTTTGCGGGAAGGGGTTGTAATTTTTGGTTGGGTTTCGATGTGGAAACCTCTCGAGCTTCTACTTTTTGACTGGTATCCAATCTATGATCGCATCCGCATATACAAACGCTTGGTCAGTGCAGAAGTCGAGGTTATTTTCGAAGGTCATAAGGGGTCACAGGATTCGGGATGATGACTTTCATTCCAAGTTTGTCTTCTATCTTCTTTCTCAGTTCGTCAGAAGCGCTGGGTTCCCCATGAACCAGAAAGACAGAGCGTGGCTTAGCAGGAATGCCTGAAAGCCAGCGTAGAAGTTCGGTTTGATCCGCATGGGCTGAAAAAGAATCCGAGGTGACGACTTCAGCGAAAATATCAATGTAGCTTCCGTGAACTTTCACTTTATTTTGCCCGGAAGCCAGCGTCCAGCCGCGGGTACCCATCGCCTGAAATCCCGCAAGCAAGATAATATTTCTAGGATCCCCGGCAAAAGCTTTTAAATGATGGAGGATGCGACCGCCAGTGAGCATACCACTAGAAGCGATGATAACCATGGGGCCTTTTCTTTCATTCAGAGCCCTGGATTCATCGGCGGTCCTAACGAAACGAATCTGAGAAGTGTAGTTTTCGAATTCTCCGGGATCGAGTTTTTGAAAGTCATGATATTTCTTATAGAGATCAGAGACCTCAGAACCCATAGGGGAATTAAAATAGATGGGCATATCGGAAGGAATTTGCGCCCGTCTTTTCAGCTGAATGATTTCATAGATTAAGTTTTGTGATCTTCCGACGGCAAAGGCGGGGATTAAGAGAACGCTTTTTGCTTTCCAAGCTTTGTTAATGAGATGACCCAATTGTTCCATGGATGACAACTTATCGTGTTGACGGTCTCCGTAGGTGGACTCCATCACGACGTGATCGCAGGATTTTGGATTGTCTGGAGGAAACATTAAAGGATCATGGTATCGGCCCAGGTCTCCGGAAAATAGAACTGTTGTTGTTGCGTCGGAAAGATAAACGGAAGTGGCTCCCAAAATGTGACCGCTGGATTTAAATTCAAAATGAAACGACTCCGTATTAATAATCTGATTCATTTTAACGGATTTGAAGAATGCCAATGTTCTTTGTACGTCGTCGATGTCATACAATGGAACTGCGGGGTGGTGTTTTGAGAAGCCTTTCCTATTGGCATAGACGGCGTCTTCCATCTGGATTTCTGCAGAATCCATCAGAATAATTTTAGCAAGCTCTTGAGTTGGGGCTGTACAGTATATAGGTCCTTGAAATCCTTGCTTTACCAGAAGAGGAAGATAACCACAGTGATCTAAGTGAGCATGAGTTAACAAAACGGCCTTAATTTTTTTTGGGTTTACGGGAAACTCATCCCAATTTTGAAGTCGCAGTTGTTTAAGACCCTGAAATAGCCCGCAGTCGACGAGGAGTTGTTCCGAATCATTTGAGACTAAAAACTTAGATCCAGTTACGGTGCCGACACCACCCAAAAAGGAGATTTTCATTTGGACCTCGCTAGAAATAGCTTCCATTATTTTTCTTTGACACAGCTATGACAATAGACCCCGGGGGTGGATTGTGGAATTGCAGAGCAAAAATGGCTAAAATAGGATGGTCTTCGTGGTTAAATTGAACTAGGGACGTGGGTCAAGAAAATGGAAGTAGCAGCTCCGATCTCAAAATCTTTAAAGTATTTTGGCGTTCTCGTCGTGGCCATCGCTCTGGTTCTTGTATGGGTTCCGCGACAATCTGTGGATCCTTGGGGGCTGGTTAATCCTTATAAGATTCTTCAACTCATTTTATTTTTGTCGTTGATACAAGTTTTAAGCGCTTTAGTAATGCGGATCTTTAGTAAACGATTTGGCGGGATTGCTTTGGGATTTGTCGGAGGTCTTATTTCCAGCACGGCATTTACGGCTTCTTTGGCTAAGCAGAGTCATGAAGCAAGCGAAGATGAAGTTCGTCTGCTCAGTCTGTCTTATTTGAGCGCTTTATTAGGGATGGCTTTGGAAGCTCTTCTATTGGTGTTTCTTGGACTCACTGAAAAGCATTGGGTTTTGCTGTATATTTTTGGAGCTCCAATTTTGATGACTCTTTTCTTGATAGTGCACAGAGCTAAAACTTTGAGTCATGTGGTTTTTGACGAAGATCCTATTCCGACATTGGGTGTGACTTCTCTTTTGACATTAAGTCTATTTGTGGCGATTTTTTTAATCTTGTCCAAAGTGCTGCAAAGAGTTCTCGGTCCATATGGTCTTTACTTACTGACTTTCTTTGTCTGTTTATTTGAATTGCATGGATCCATTATTGGAAATGTTCAACTCCATGAGTCCGATGTTCTAAGTGTGAAAAGTCTAGGACATTTATTAGCCCTTGGAATTTTGGCTTCGTATTTGGCTAAGATGACTCTTATCATTGTTTTCGCCAATGAAGGACTTAGAAGACGAGTTGTGAGCTATTCACTCAAACTCGTCCTTTCCTTGGCAGTTGGGTGGCTGATATTTTTTATGGTGGTCTAAGGATTAAAAACCAAAACGATGTAGACCAAAAACACTGTCAGATGAACGGCTCCTTCCAGCAGCGTAGTACGTTTATTGGAAAATGTCAGCGTACTTAAAAGTAACGTGAGCGCAAGCAATGTCATCTCTGTTGGCTTAAGGCCCAATACGACTGTCTGACCCGTGATAAGTCCAATCATAAGAACCGCAGGCACAGTCAAGCCGACGGTGGAAGCGGCAGCACCTAAGCACAAGTTGATAGCACGTTGTAAATCATTGCGAGCCACAGCTTTCAGAGCGCTGATGCCTTCAGATGTGAAGACCATGGCGGCAACGACAACCCCGCCCAGAGCTGGCGGCAGTCCCAAGTATCCAATGCCGTGATCCAAAACTTTTGCGAGGCTCTTTGAAAGAAAAACAATAGGTAAGATATTTGCGAGCAATAGAAGTGTGTGCAGGAACACCGTATGTTTGCTAACGGACTGTGGATCTTCATGGGAGTGATCGGCCTTTGTTGCTTCAAGAGCATCAGGATGAACGTAGAAAGCACGATGACGGCCTGTCTGTGTGATCAGAAAAATGCCGTACAAAACAATGGTGAAAATAGAAAATGCCGTGGCTTGCAGCGGAGTTAAAGTTCCTCCCGAAGTAGAAGTTGTAAAATTGGGTAGGATCAAGGCAATCGATGTCAAAGGAATCAGGATGGCAAGATAGGAAGCAGATCCTTGAAGATTGTAAGACTGCTCACGATATTTAAAACCGCCAATCAAAAGTCCCAGGCCGACAACGCCATTTAAAACAATCATAAGGACTGCGAACATGGTGTCTCGACCTAGTGTTGGCGCTTCTTTTGCCCCAAGCATAACGGCTGCGACCAGAGCTACTTCAATGATGACAATAGAGAGAGTGAGGATCAGAGTTCCGAACGGTTCGCCTAAGAGGGCCGCCAGTTCTTCAGCTTCATGAACGACACCAAAGGCAGACCATAGAATAACAATAAAGAGCCAAAGAAATAGACCCGTCAATAGAATCGGTGAACCAAGTTCACTGAGCCAGCCAGAACCAAATATGAAGAAACAAAGAACAGACACCCAGGCGATAACAAGTCTGATAACGGATTGTTTTTGCAAATGCTCTCCTTGCTGCGATATTTTTCAATAATAATTCGTTTATCATGGCAAGGAGCTAATGCAGAGAAAAAAATGAATCTATGTGTCGATTTTCTTTAATAGAGGTTCTCTAATTTAACTTTGGAAAGCTCAAGTTCCTTTAGTATTTCATACTTTCTTTTTTGTGAAGAGAACCATCTCTCTGTCGCACCCACTAAGTCTGGGGAGTTTTTAATGCCTCTTTTGTATTCGCTCACGGTCATGTCAAAATACTTTTTCGAAGTCTCAAGTTTTCGCTCATTGATTTTATAAAGATCACTAAGTTCTTTTATTTTATCCTTGAGAATTTTAACCGTACTGGCAGAGTCGAAAGAGACTTGCTGAGCCTGAGACTTTTTAGCCAAAACGTCGGCCCCAGCGGCTTTATTTTTTTGATAAGTATCAAAGCCACTGAATAAGGGAATGCTCAGCTTCAGTGCGTACTGAGACTCGTTAAAGTCCCATTGGGACTCTTCTGTCGGTGTAATACGTCCGAAACTGTAGACAAAATCCAATGACGGAAGAAATTCAGAGCGCACTTCTTTTTTCTCCATCTCGCTCAATTGACTGAGGAGTTGGGCTTTTTGCACATCCGGATTATTTTCAAAAGATTGATTAGAGACTTCAGAAAGTGTCGCGAAATCTTCGTAAGCCACTTTGTCGAGTTCAGCATCATTCACATCATTGCCAAAAAGTTGGATCAATTTGTTGTGGGCTTCTAAGTGAAGCTGATCAATCTGTCTTTTTTGAATTCGCAATTCTTCCTCGCGAAGATCAAACTCCAGGTTGTCGACAGAGCTTGTTAAACCCGACGATACTTTTTTTGCGGCCATTTTCTTTTGTTCTTTAGTGATCTCTTCTTCTTTTAAGAGAATTTCTTGCAGGCGGTGCAAGTAAATCATCTCACTGGCGACTTCCGTCAGTTGATGGCGCAGTTCGCGGCGCTTTTTTTCGTGTTCGATTTTGGCGATTTGAACTTCGACTTCTTTTTTATTAGAAACGGAAACGTCTTTAAAACCTTTAAAGAGATTTAATTTCCCGTCGGCATAGCCAAAGTAGCCTTTGTCATTTTCATTGGGATCATCAAGTCGGTTTTCGCCCCAGCCGCTCACGGCCTCCAATGTCGGGTAGTAGGCGGAGTAAGAGGATTTCCGCTGTCTCTCTTTGGATGTTATTTCATTTTTCAAAGCCTGAAGGCCTTGGTTTTGTTCGGCCAACTTTTGTTCTAAAGGAGCAAGCCCCTTCAGAGCATGGGCATTGAAACTCAATAATAAAATCATCAAAAGAGAGCCAGTTTTCATAGATATTCCTGTGTACTATTTTTCAACTTGAAATTTGAAAGTGTCTTTTTTGCCGGCACTTTCTGTAATTACATTCACTTCAAGACGGTAAGCATTTTTGAAATCCACTTGAGTCACAAAAGCACCGTCTTTGTTTTCAAGCTTAAGCGCTTCGGCTTTTCCTTTAGGAGCTTTCGCCGTCGCAGAGACTTTAACTTGCGCCGCTGGAAGATCTTTGCCTTCGTGGGAAACAGGATAAATTTTAAGCTCAGTGCCTGAAACCATGTATTCCAAATTGATTTCTTTTCCAGAAAGGGCCGTACCGCCGTGAAGAGCTTTGATCACTCCTGGAGTTTCATGGCCTTCGTGGGCGAAAGCGGGTTGAAGAAAAAGGACGGTGCTAAGAGCAAGTAATACGTTTTTCATAAGTCTCCTAATGCTGTGTTGGTTGTAGTTCAATTTCTTTAGCTTTTATATTCTGTTCCGCAGACTTCCTACCAAAATGATAGAATACCGTTGGAGTTACAAACATGTCCAGAAGTGTGGAGCTGATAAGACCGCCCACGATCACGACCGCCACCGGATGCAGGATTTCTTTTCCTGGATCTCCTTTGGCTAAAACCAGAGGCAAAAGACCTAAGATAGCTGTGAGTGCTGTCATCAAAACAGGAACGAGTCTTTCCAAGGAGCCGCGAATCACCATGTCTTTGCTGAATTGCTCGCCTTCGTATTTCATCAAATGCAGATAGTGGGAGATCATCATAATTCCGTTACGGCTTGCGATACCGCAAAGAGTGATAAAGGCCACCATTGTCGCAATTGAGAAAGAGCGGTCCGTCAAGAAGATCGCCACCAAGCTTCCGATCAGGGCCATCGGGATATTCAGCATGATTTGCACAGCAATAAATGAAGATTTAAAGTGCGCGTATAAAACGACAAAGATCGCAATTAAAGACAGAATGCCTAACAAAAGAATCAAACGGCTTGCTGAGCGTTGGCTTTCAAATTGACCGCCGTATTGGACGAAGTATCCTTCGGGAACTTGCACATTGTCTTGGATGCGCTTTTGAATTTCTAACACCAAGCCATCCAGATCTCGACCGGAAGAGTTGGCGGAAACAACAATGCGTCTTTGCGCGTTTTCCCGGCTGACTTGATTCGGTCCCTGGGACTCGTAGACGTCAGCGATTTTCTCCAGCGTGATTTTTGTGCCATCGGGCATGATCTTTAACGTCGTTTTTTTAATCAGATCCAGGTTGGCTCGCGAGTGGTCATCAAATCGCATGTACACGTTAAATGTTCTTTGCTGCTCTAAAATCTGGCTGATGACTTCGCCGTTGAGAGCTTTTTCCAAAGTTTCAGAAAGATCTCCCAAGACGATGCCATATTTTCCGGCTTCTTCTCTCAAAAGTTGAATCTTCACCTGAGGAATCAGAACTTGTTGTTCCACCTGCAAGTCCACAAGGCCCGGAGTTCCGTCCAGGGCTTTATAGATCTCTGCCGCTTTGGCGCGAAGAATATTGAGATCACTACCAAAAACTTTCACAGCGATTTGCGCTCGAACACCCGAAAGAAGATGATCCAGACGATGGGAAATCGGCTGGCCGATATTGATATAAACCCCAGGAACCTGTTTCAATTTTTCGCGCATGTCTTGCAGAACAATTTCGCGGGGACGACCCGACTCTTTAAAGTCCACGTCGATTTCAGAAGAATGAACACCTTCCGCGTGCTCATCGAGTTCCGCACGTCCTGTACGACGGGCCACGGATTTAATTTCGGGAACAGAGAGTAAAATCTTTTCGATCTCTAGTCCCAGTTTATTGGATTCTTCCAAAGAAATCCCCGGTTGTGCCAGAGCACTGATCGTCGCCGTGCCTTCGTTGAACTTTGGCAAAAAGTCACGGCCCATAAATGGGATTAAAACCAGAGATGCCGCAAATAAAATCAAAGCGCCGCAGATTACGGTCTTGTGGTGATCCAGCGATTTCATCAGGATTTTGCGGTCCCACGTTTTAAGAGTTTTAACGAGTTTTCCATCCTCATGTTCGATCAGTTTATCTTTCGTCAAAAGCAGAGAGCACAAGACGGGGGTGATCGTGAGAGACACGAAAAGAGAAGCGATCAGGGAAATAATGTAAGCGACCCCAAGTGGAATAAAAAGACGCCCCTCGATGCCGCTCATGTAGAAAAGCGGAAGGAAAACCAGAACCACAATGATCGTCGCAAAAACGATGGAGTTACGAACTTCTGAGGACGCATTATAAACCACCTGCAAGACAGGCAGTGGGTTTTTGAGATTTTTATTTTCTCTAAGACGACGGAAAACATTTTCCACATCGACAATGGCATCATCGACAAGTTCACCGATGGCAACGGCCAATCCACCCAGCGTCATCGTGTTGACGGAAAGACCGAAGTAGTGAAATACGATAGCGGTGACGAGTAATGACAATGGAATCGCCGTCAAAGTAATGGCGGTTGTACGGACATTTAGTAAGAACAGGAATAAGACGATGAAAACGAGAATAGTTCCGTCGCGCAAAGCCTCTTTCACGTTATCCGTGGCCGCTTCAATAAAATGAGACTGCTTAAAAAGATCTTTGGTCAGAGTCGCTCCCGGAGGAAGAGCTTTTTCAAGGTCTTGAAGAGCCAAGTCCACCGTTTTGGTCAGTTCAATCGTGTTGGCACCGGGTTGTTTTTGAATGCTTAAAATAACCGCGGGTTGTCCGTTAACGCTGCCATCGCCGCGTTTGATTTGGGCGCCAAGTTTTACTTCGGCGATGTCTTTAACGAAGACGGGCTTTCCTAAATGCAGTCCGACAACGGTGTTTTCAATATCTTCCTCTGAACGAATCGTTCCGATGTTGCGGATAAGGAATTCTTTTTTATCGATGTCAATGTAACCGCCTGTGGTGTTAAGGCTGATTTTAGAAAGAGCTTTTTCAATATCCTCAAGAGGGAGTTGAGCTTTTTGAATTTTTTCAGCAGAAAGAAGAATCTGATACTGTTTCACGCCTCCCCCGATGGAGATCACTTGCGCCACGCCAGGGATTGCCAACAGTCGGGGGCGAATCGTCCAATCTGCATAAGTGCGAAGATCCAAAGGGCTGACTTTGCCATCCGCCGAGGAAAGACCGATGAGTTGAATTTCTCCCATAATGGAAGCAATGGGTCCCATCACCGGAGTCACACCTTGAGGAAGTTTTTCTTTGGCTAACTGCAGTTTCTCTGCAACGAGCTGACGATTTCTGTAAATATCGGTATCCCATCCAAACTCGACATAAATTACGGAAAGACCAATACCGGTAGTGGAGCGAACTCTTTCAACCCCCGGAAGGCCGTTTAAGACGGTTTCTAGGGGAAGGGTAACGAGTGTTTCCACTTCTTCCGGAGCCATCCCTGGCGCTTCGGTCATGATATTGACCGTGGGACGATTTAAATCGGGGAAGACATCTACTGGCATTTGACTCACGGTGAAGAGTCCATAGGCGGTGATCAGAACGCCCAGAGCGATAACAAAAAGGCGATGTGTGAGAGAAAAACGTATGATTCGATCTAACATGAAAAGGCTCCTCTGCCGTGACTGCCTCTAATAAGAGGCAAAAGCCCTCTTTGTGACAAGGATTTTGCGAATTTGACTGATTTTTTTAAAAAAGAGAGCGGAATCTCAAACGCTGTGCCAGGACTTCAAATCACGCTCGGAGATGAATAAACTTTAGACAAAAAAATAAACATATTTTGAGAGTCTTTGAAAGCGTCAAATCTTTAGAGAGGTGCGTAGGTCATGATGATCCAATGCGGCCAAAAAAGTTGAGACTCTGCGGAGATATTTGCAATCCTAGTATTAATTACCACACAGGAGTCGCCCATGAACACAAGGATTCTGTTAGTCGCATTAGGGTTATGTGCACTGTCAGCCGGTTGTCAAAAAGCTCCGGAGACAAGTGCTGATGTAGAACTTTCTAATTCGACTTCAGCAGTCAGCTGCAAACCGGGTTCTCAAAAAATCAGTTCGGATTCTTTGCAAATTCAAGGTGAGTCCGTAGGCCAAAAAGGCGAGGCTATCAGTTATAAACTGAATGAGCAGCTTTCTTGCGACAGCTCACAACAGGTTGTTTGGAAGACTGTGGGTGGAAGCACGCAGGTCGCTCCAAGTGTGACGTCAGTTTTCAAAAAGGCCGGTACCTATATAGTGACGGCGCAAGTTGAAGACACTTCCGTCTCTGCTTCGGGTGTTTCCGCAAAAGCAACGGCTGAGGCGACAACTCAAGAAGTTTCATTTAAAACCGTCGTGGTGGGCGAAGAGATTGTCTTAATTGCTCCGCAAGTGGGTACGGTAGGAAAACCTCTTAGCTTTGATATCGGTGTACCTAGTCAGATCACTCTTCTTGAAGCGTACTGGACTTTCGGGGATGGAACTCCATCTCAATATAGTAACGATCCTATCCAGCACACCTATACAGCCGCTGGAACATATCAATTAAAAGTCGTGGTTGTGGGAAATCCGGGTGGGGAGAAAATGCTCACTCAGTCCATCGTTATTTCTGAACCAGAAGACGAAGTGGTGTGCAGTGCTGCCGCTGCGATCTCGGGTCCTTCAGAATTAAAAGTCGGTGCTGCCGGAACTTTGTCTGTTTATATGCCTCAATGTCTTGCGGATCAGGTGGGGGCGATCCGTTGGGACTTCGGTGACAATAGTTCAGCTTCAGGTCAAACAGTTCAACATTCTTATGCGGCTAAAGGTGCTTACGTCGTCACGGCCGTTCTTTATAAAGGGGACTCCTCACAAGTTCTCTTCACTTTGAAACACAACATCAATGTCACAGAGGCGGCGGTTGATCCAGAACCAGAGCCAACACCAAATCCAACTCCAGAACCTCTTGCGTGCTCAGTCAAAGATCAAACCAGAGAATCTCAAGGGGAGTTGTACTCTGAAACATTGACATGCGGTTTGAATGGAACAAAAGAAGTTTCTTACAGAGACCGTATCAAAGAACAATGCCAAATGATTGGCGAAACATTGAAGTGGGTTGAAATTTCTAGAACTAAAGAAGTCACGAACGAAGGTTCATGCCAAGGCCAGTCTTGCACATTGCCTGATGGAAGCGTGTTGCCTCATGGTGGATCTAAAGTTCTTTATTCGACTCAAACTCCTGCAGGTTCGTGCGCAAGTGTGAGCCAAGAAAGAGTTTGTAACAACGGAGTTCTTTCAGGTTCAGATGTCTTTAATCAGTTCACTTGCCATAACGGTTGCGGAGACTTCGGTTCTCACGGAACTGTGAAAACAGGAGTTGTAACTGGTGAGGTGAAAGTGCCATTGACTTGTTCTTTCGGTGAAGAAGGTTTCTTTGATATCTTCACGCAAGTTTCAGATCAGGCTTGTACAGATGGCCAGATCGTGACTTCAAATACTCGTCAAGGTTCTATTAAAACTCCGGGTTCATGCCCTACATACAAGTATGTTCCTACTGAAAACTTCACAGCTTGTACTGCAGATTGCGGAGGAAAACAAAGCCGTATCTTCATCTGTGTTGACGACAAAGGAACCCAAGTCAGCAATGACCGTTGTAAAGACAGTGTTTATCCGGTGGAAGAACGTCTTTGTGATGCAAATCCGGACGCTGTTCGCAGACAAGAGTCATCAACAACAACAGAAGAGGCCAACAGTTCGCAACTTTGTCCTGCAAATCAAATCGGTGTGATCGTAAATACTCGTGAAGTGACAACTGTGAAAACTTACGCTTGTATCGATCACCAGGTGCAGTTTGAAGGTCAAGATGTGCAATACGGTCCTTGGGTGGCGCAAAGCTACTGTAAAGACTACGTGGCCCACAGATGTTCACATGACAGCTTGAGCAATACAGATGCACAAGGTCGTTATGATTGGATGGTGAAGTGTCAAAATGAACTTCCAGTCATCAAAGAATTCTTGGTGCAGTTTGAAGATTTGAAAGTGAGAAAAGGTTCCACTTCAGTGGCGTTGGATTCAAAAGGTCAGCACTTGTATCCAAGCTTCATGGACCGCGCATTCAAACCAGAAAAACCTTGGATTGCGCCAAAAAATAAAAATGCAGCTTGTAAAATGCCTGCAACAGCTTACGTCGCAACAGTGTGTGTTTCATCGTGCGCAACACCAGAGCAGTTGATCTTGGCTGAAGAAGCGGCAAACCAAAAAATGAAATACGTCTCGTTCATTGAGGCTTTCACTAATAATTACGGCTTCGTAGCATCACTGCAAAGTGCTCAATCCATGGGAAGTAAAGCCGTGCAAAAAACCAAAGTCGATCAATGGGTATCTGAAATGGTGGATACAGAACACGACATCTTGGTTTTCAAAATGAAATCAGGTCGTGAATTGAAAGTCACTCCAAACCATCCGATCGTGGCTTCCAATGGCTTTATGAAATTGGCAGCAGAGTTTAAAGTTGGTGATGACCTTGTCCTTGTAGGTGGTGTGCTTGATCCGATCGTATCCATCAAGCCGATCAAATATTTCGGTAAGGTTTACAACGTATTCGTGAAGTCCACAGCCATCCACCACAATATCCTTGTTCTCAATGGATATCTGAATGGATCAGCGTACTTCCAAAATGCGGGTGCTATCGAATTGAACCGTGCATTGTTCAGAAAAACTCTGACTCAAGGAGCTTTCTAAGATGAAGCATCTTAAAGCGGCCATCAGTTTGGGAGTTTTGGGTGTAGGAGGAGTCATGATGATCATGACTTCCTCTGACTACAAGCCCGGCCTTGAAAAGAATGAAATTAAAAATCCAACGGTGATGACAGGAACCCTTCCTAAGAGGGTTCCTGTATTGCCGACAATGGATGCGCGAGATGAAATGATTCAGGATGTGACTAGTGTTGATGCCGATGAGACATCGAAAGTCGTTGAATCTTCTTCTTCAGAGGTTTGGAATAATTTTGTTCATAAGTCCGAATTGCAAGAGTATCAAAGACTGCACTCTAAAATCTTTCCGTCTGAAGGGGAGAAGGCCTTCCGTAAAGAACTTGTCGCAAATGAAAGAGTCTTAAGATCCCTTCAAGATCTTTTGCAAACTCCTGCGATAGATGATTCGGCAACGCAAATGCAGAATGCTGCTTTGGATTTACTTTTTGAAGCTTTGCAAAACGATCCCAATGGACCTGCGGCCCAGGTTCTTAAAGCCGCTGTTAGTAATCCGATGGTGGAAGACACTTCCTTGAGTCTTGAAACCCGAAAATCTTTGGCAGGGGTTAAAGCCGAAATTCTCTTTAACATGTCGTCAATGCATCCCGAAACAAGCCAAGAACTAGAGCGTTTGTTGCCAGGGCCCGTAAGCCAGCATCTGTGGAGTAACGTCAAAGCCCAGCAACAAAGCAATTTAGCAGAATCTTCTTTGGAAAAGTCCAAATAATTCAGTCGGCTTCCGTGAGGGGCCGTTTATGAAACTGCTCTTCATTCTTTAAAGTCACAATGGCGCGAAAACCGTGCACACTAGCCATACTCAGAGCAATCGTGCGTAGAGCGGTGATCATACGACCGCTGGAGCCGATTATACGTCCATAGTCAGATTGAATGGTTTCAATTTCATAAAGTGTCGTTCGTTCTTTGATTGAAAAAGTAATCGAAGTTTCATCGGGCGAAAGCACGATGTTACGAATTATCAGCTCTAAAATCAGACGAACTGATTCCCGTGAGCTTTCATCTTTCAAGGACATTGGAGAGCCTCCTGTCCCTGATTCAAGCGCAACTTATTACATGAGGGAAGCTGTTGCCCTCACAAAGTGTGGCAACAGTCGGGAAACGGGTACAATTTGTATCTGCGCTGTTCTATGGAGTTTTAATTCTTGAGTGAATTAGTTGGGCCGCGTAAAGATTTTGGTGGTCGAGGCTGTATTCCAAAAGAGTCTGACCTGTTTTATAAGAGCGATAATTTCTAATTTCTTCCGTCGACATCGCATCTAGCAGCATTTTAATAACCGGTTCGTCGAATAGATAAACTGTTTTTCCCGAAGCATCCATGTGAGAGTCAATCACGCGATAAATGGCGACTTCAATGGAACTCATATAGAAACTGTCTTTGGGATTGGCAATGACATAGGCCGTAACACGCGCCGTAGGAGAAATCCACGTCAAAAGAGAGCGAATCGTCTCTAGATAGTAGTTGGGATCTAAGTCGGATTTCAAAGCATTCAGGGCTTGTGCTCGTTTGGCGATAGCAAAAGCCAAAGGATTTTTAGATTCTTCGAACTGAGGAGGCGCTTGAGTTTCCCTTTGCAGTTTTATCAAATAGTCAATGGCGTATTTGCAGTTGGCCGTTGCCGCGATGAAAGAAAGAGGCGTTTTCGTTAGTGTTGGATCACTCCAGTCAAAATTCCAGCGTTCCATATTTTTGAAAAACGTAAGGTCGCATTTCTTAACGCTGTTTTCAATGAGAACACCAAATTTTTCTGGTTCTAGAATAGTTGGATAGACAGTTAAGAAGTACCAAACTTTCTGCGAGAAATAGTAATTATAGTCGGGGACTCCGACCAAGCTGAGGAACTCGTGAATCATTAATTGTCTTTTTTGAGTATCTGTTTGTGTATTCCACTTTCCCTTTGAAATTAGCAGTTTTTTGGGCGTGGATTTTGGATCGTTGATCGCAATCTTCTCAGTGCCGCCTAAAAATAAGGAAGCTTCAGTAAACTCGATCACGAGATTTAAATTCATCATCTGTTCAGAGATTTTTACAGCTTGAGTTGTTTCAAATAATTGTCTTATCTCATCCAAAGACAACTGGATAAGGGTGAGACGAGTCAGCGTCAGAAGATTGACGACGTCAAACTCTGTGGAGTCACCGCCGAAACCTTCTTTCCACGTATCAATAGGAGGCTTGGCTTCGCCGGCCTTCTTATCGAACCTTTTTTTAGAAAAATCTAAATGAACTTTTTCAGGAAAGTACGCAGGCCCCCCATGGGCTGAGAGCGAAAAGATCAGAAATAGTGAAAGCAGAGTCAAAAAATACTTCATTTTGCTTCCTCATTATTTTTTGTAAGTGGGAAAAAAGAAACCGACAACTGATAGACGGCGTCCTTAGAGCTGGATTCTTCCTGTAAAAGAGTCGCAAAGGCGCGTTGAAATGTGACGATGTTTTGTTTGGCCTTGGCAATTTGGTCGCGGCTGACTGCCATTGTCATGGACGATTGAAGACGTTCTTCTACAGGAACTGTTTCAAGAGCATTCACGGCAAGTTGCAGAATCTGTTTTTGCAAATGGCGAAGGGCCTGGGCAGTGAACTCCGGTGTCCCGTTCGTTGCATGTTCACTGTTGTCGATCCATTGGCCCTGTTCATTTTTTATCAAGAGATTCAGGCGAAACAGGCGCTCGATGGCCGCTTCCGTTTGTTCCTCGGAAATTTCCAACTGTTGCTGAATCCATGTAACATTTGGTTTAAAATCTTTCGTCCGTGTGAGTTCAAGAATGGCATAGTGATACCAGTCCGACATCACGTGGAATTGATCTAAAGACAGATTTAGAAGGTCCACCTGTTTTTCAACTCTCTTCATCCATTCGTCGCGGGCGCTGATTTCGCGGATAAGGGTTTCTTTGCGGCGCAGATATTCAACAGTTTGTTGTGGAAGACTTAAGACACCTGCAAAGTGTTCAAATTTTTCTTCACTGATGGAGATTTGACCGTTCAGAATTTTAGAAAGATGAGAGGGATTGATATTGAGAGCCCGCGCAAATGCTCTGAGGGAATAGCGAGGATTTGTTTTGCAGCGTCTTCCAAGCTCTTGATGCAAAAGTTCTTTCATCGAAGCAGGAAACTCTTTTGCGTGAACGTTCATAAATAGTGTTCCTTTTTTTGGTGGACGCATTATACCAGAATCCAGACAGTCAGTCGTAAAATCCGGGGATTTAGTGTTTAAAAGGTCTTGAAACAGCAGAAGTGGCGAAAGTTTAGTCATCCGTTTCTGGCTGTATGATACAGAATTGATTTTAAATCCCTCGCCTTGCGAAAACTTTACTCCGAAAAGATATGTAAGGAAGAGTTGGAGGGGACGTGTTTTGTAATCAACTTCTTAAAATCACCTTGATGTATATGGTCTTTGCGCTTCTGGGTTGTGGAATAGAAGCGACGTTGATGTCTGAAAAAGGCGCGACCTTAGCTGTGCAAAAAGTCGATAACTCGGGAGTCATTAACGACACCAACCAGAACTCTTTTTTAATGCAGGGAATATGTAAAGACATCTCAGAGATCGTCATATCTACGGACTCTTTTAGCGTGAATACACCATGTATAGACAACGCCTGGAGTATCAATTTAGACCTTTCCGCCCTCTCGGGGCAGACCATCACAGTTCAATTGGTAGGGGTTAGCAAAGAGGGTGTCAAAGACGCGAGCACCTCTGTAAAATTGACAAAAAAATTGTCTTGCACCTTCGACAGTCAAATAATTCCTGATGGACAAAGTGTCGTGGCTTATACGAGTGCGACGGTTTTGGCAGGAGACACTTGTGCAAGTGTTTCAGAGTCACGTCTTTGTTCTAACGGAGTTCTTTCGGGTTCCGCATCGTTTTCTAGCTGTTCTGCTGGTGCGGATAGCGCAGCACTCGTTACCGTCGAAGAGTTTGAAGAGCGAGTGAGTGAAACGGTCGGAGCAAAATCTTTTACTCTAAAACTTTCCGAAGCAAAACCTTATGCTGTCAGTGTTAACTACTATGTTTCGGGCGATTATGTTTATATGCTCGATGCGGATTTAAATCCTGCGGGCTCCGTGACTTTTGCTCCCAACGAGACGGCAAAAACCTTGAGCTTTCAGGTTCTCAACAATGGAGTTGGACAAATCGAACGTCTGATACAGCTCAACCTTGTTGGTACGAATCGTCCGATGGTGAGTTTGGGTGAACACTATCAGGCGCGTTTATTTTTACGCGATGATGATGGCGGATTTAATCCAAGTATTGATAAAGCCTTTGTGATTGGCTCGCAAATCACCTGCGCCTTGTGGATGGATGGCAGTCTTTTCTGCGCGGGAGCACAGTTTGGTTCGATGCCGGCAGAGGTTGACGGTGGTGTGAAGTATACAAAATTGGAAGACAGTCAGCAGGGAAATGGCGATAACCAGTCTTTCTGTGGACTCACGACAACAAAGAAAATCAAGTGCAATAATGGTTTAGACCAGGCGATGACGATTGTCGATGGCGCGACCAACTATCTGGATTTCGACTCAGAATACGGTCTTTGTGGAGTCACGGACACAAACGAACTGAAGTGTGAGGTCTCGGGTTCCATGCAAGTTGTCGATGCTGGGGTTTCTTATAAAAAAGTTGTAAAGTCTTATTCTAAGATTTGTGGTCTGACGACGGGAAATCTTCTTCGTTGCGCTTCGGTTTCATATGGTCCGCCGAGTGCTTTCGAGGACGTCGATGCAGGCGTTCAATATTCAGATCTTTCTAGCTCGGGACAAGGGGACACTTACGGTCTAAGTCCCACGGGAGAGTGGAAGCTCATTTGCGGTTACGGTGGATGTACTCCAACCATACTCGATGCCGGAAATACCTACACAGGCCTCCATCGCCAATGCGCGATCAAAGCTAATGGAAGTGCGAAGTGTGATAACTCCTCCGTTGAACTGAATTATAACTTCAAACATATTTACACCACAGGTTCCGGCGGAAACTATCAACGAGCATGTGGTGTGACGGTCACTGGAGAAATGCTTTGCTGGAATACCTCTGACTATTATTGGGGCGGTTGGAAAGGTGTGGATGTCATTGCTAGCAGCACGGTGCGAACCGAAATGCAGGGACTCACGAATGTAGCGAAAATTCGTCGCAATATTGGCGGAGCGACTTGTGCGATTCAAACCAGTGGTCAGGTGAAGTGTTTTGACGGCACTGTTCAAGGTTTTTATAGATCAACACCAGTAGATCAGATGGATTTGGCCAACCATAATATCAAGGACATCTTTAACATTTGGTATGTGATGAATTCGGATGGCTATGTTTTTTCGGGCATCATGGGCTCTTACGTGCAGACGGATACGGAAAAGTACACGGCCTTTAGTTCCGCAGGCGGGTGGAGTTATGAGTTCTGTGGTTTTACTCAAGACCAAAAAATTCGCTGTAAAAAAGGCGATGGAACTTTTGAATATCTATATTCAGGTGCTGCGATCAAAGATTATACAGGATCTGATTCTCAGGGTTGTTATCTGAGCCCTGCGGGAGTTCTGTCTTGTTGGGACAACTACTATAACTCTCTTCCGAATCCAACGGTCGTTGATAACACGGATACTTACACACAGATTTCGGGTCACTATCAAAGAGGCTGTGGAATTTCAGCGACCAGTGGTGAGATTAAGTGCTGGGACAACAATTGGAATTATGCAGCAGATCCTGTGGTGTTCACGGTTCAGGATCCGGGTGTTCAGTATGCCAAAGTTTTGGCTCCACAAAATGGTTATTGGGACAATGAAGTTTGTGGCATCACGACAAACGGAGTTTTAAAATGCGGAACTCGAAACGGAGCCTATACCATTGTTGATTCCGGAACTCTCTATTCGGAAATCGTCTCCGCTTCATGTGGAGTTACGACTGACGGTAAGTATCGTTGTTCAGGAGGCTATGCTGCCGGAGCGGTTTCTCTGAACTGGAAGCGTCCTGTCTTGATGAATAAGTGGTTTACGAACATCGTCGTTTCTCCTTAAAGAAAAAGCCCTGACCGAAATCAGGGCTTGTTTGCTTATTAGCGAGGAGACACTACAGGGCAAGTTGGGAAAGTAAATTTTTTCCAGAAACTTTGGTCGGCTTCACCATGGGTGATGATAACTTGAGTGTCGATAGTTTGCGGTACAGTCACCAAACGTGTTCCGAACTCCACGCATTCATGAGATTGTTCTCCGCCGCCTCTAAGTTCCAAACACTCCGGTTGTTCGTAAGTACGAGGCACCGCCACGATTTTTGTTTCATAGCGTGCGCAAACCCATTCTGTGTACGGACCGCCACCTTCGCCACCGGGATTGTTAACGGTTCTTGGTACCAACTCCACACATTCGCGAGTGGGATAGATGGCTCTCACTTCTGTGTCCGTCATGCAGGCATTTTCAAGTTTAATGCCATTGATTGCGTACCCGTGTGTCACAACAGCGTTGCGATCCGCGAAGATTTGTTCCCAAGAGCTGTTGGCGTGAACAGCGTAAGCGCTCGTAGAAACCAAAAGCGTTGCAAGAGTGAATAATACCTTTTTCATAAGAACTCCTTACCGTAGCGGTGTGGTTATTGTTTGTTCGCGTGATGAGCAAGTGCTCGTCAACACATGCGCCAAGCTACAAAGAAACCCACGGAACGGTCTAAATACAAAATTGTAATTGCGAACTGACATGGAAAATGGGCATTTTGATCTGCAATTACACAAAAAATGCAGAATTATGACCATTTCGTTCTTGTAGGGAACGATTGCAAAAAAGATGCGCTCGGTGAGAACGAAGCAACTGTTCGAGCAAATTGCACGAACATGTCTGAGCCCAGGATATCATCGGCCTTGTTGACCCTTTACATCGGCTCGCTAAGCTGAATTGATAAGTGGGAGGAAAAAATGCTTGCGACACTTGCATCGTTACTTTTGTTTTTCGGAAACGCCAATGCGGCGGCACCATCTTCATGCTCAACAGTTAAAGAAACTAAGATGGGAACGTATTTGCAACGAACCTGGTATGAAAGCTCTGGGATCTGTGTGGTTTCAGTCTCGCCAGAAAATGCCTATGTGAACCTCATCTACCGTGACTACGCTTTATCTACGGACGGCATGTTCATGGTTTTCAATCTGTATGGAAGTGAAGGGGATTTTGGCGTGCGTGACTTCTTCATGTTTCCTCGCACCACCAACGTCGTCACTTATCAGTGGAAAGAAGACACCAAGGAGCTTCTGATCACCCATGCAACAGGGGATGTGTTTACGTTTGATGCCACTCAAGCAAAGCTTAAGAGCATTTCCGGAGCGACCATCAAGGTCACAGATGAGGTCACGCGCAACAATCGCGGTGGTGTGGAAATTAAAAGCTACAGCGGACTTTTATTGGATACGGGATTTACTGTTAATAAAGATCCCACGGAAAGCCGAGACACAAACTCGACCATTAAAAAGTCGTCCGCCACTTGCTCGATCAAAAATAGAAATCTATTTCAATACATGAGTGACGGCGACATCGTATTTAAATACAGAAATGACAAAGACTTCTTTTCGTATTTAAGATCGGTGTGTCCAGGACTTCTATAAGGCTTTGATAAGATCAATAAACTCTTTTCGATCCGTAGTGATATCAAGAGAGTGGATCTTTGTATTCACACTACGAACATAACTTGAATTTGAATCCGGATTTTCTTCCAAAAGGTCGCGATAAACGAGTTCATGAAGAACCAACGCGGCCTTTTGATCTTCGCTCAGATGGTGCCACACAGAGGGGTTGATCCAATACTCTTGCACGCCGAAACGAGTTTCATTGACTTGAACAACGCCAACTCTGATACGGCAGTTTGTTCCTGGCAAATCAATGTGCCCCTGATCGTTAGGACCGTATTGATCTAAAGCCGATACCCACTTGATCTGACTTTTCCATTGAGAAAGCCAAGTCAGATACTTTTTCTCTTTTGCAGGATTCACCATTCCGATGCGTGCAATAAGATCTTTTGATTTTGCCAAATAAGTACGAGAAGGAGCGTAGCGAATTTGAATATTCTGAGCTTCGGCCTCGGCAATTTCCAGGGCTTTAATAGGACTATTCAAGCATTGAACTGTGTATCCGCCGTTTCTGACGACGTATTGAGCATACGAGGGAGCCGCGCTCAACAAACTCAAAAGAAGTACGTAGATTTTCATGGGTTGTCCTTGTTTACTGTCGCAGGAATAAGTTGAATGCCCAATGTGTAAAGTTCAGTACGTTCTCCTTGAGCGAGCTTCGTATAAACTTTTTTCCAGCATTTTTCGATTTCTCGTTTGGCCATTGGAAGATTTCTAGGGTTGATGGCCATAGTCATATAGACCATCTCACGCTTATTTAAAGGGACTTCCGGGAAGATATCTCGGGTCGTCGTCAAAGCGTCTTTATGGAAACGTTGGATGTCGAAGTTGGGGATCTCGCTTTCCGTAGAAAGACTGCGAAGGCTTTTAGAAAGCAAACCCTCGGAGTTGGAATCGACGATGCCGAGCTTAAGAAGTTTGCTGACGATGGCCTCCGTCTGTTCCAAAGGAATGCCCGTTTTTTCAGAGATCGTGACCAGGTCAATTCCGTCAATAGACAAATCCATCGCTGCCAAAGTTAAAAAGAATTCGGAGGTAGAGATTTCAGAAAACTCCGATTTATTGAGAACTCTTTCGATGGATTGAGTCGCCTTTTTTCTTTGCTTTTCTGAATCAAAGTAACGGTAGGCCATGTCGATGTCGGACTGGGTTAAACGAAGGGCTCCAATCAGTTTTTCTAAGTTATTTTTAGATAAGGCCCGCTTGCCAGTCAGAATTTCCGAAAGATGTCCCGGAGAAATCGTGGATTTAAGAGCCAAAGCTCGCAAAGAAAAGCGCGGGTTGGAAACCTTAATAGCTTCGAACTTAGATAGAATAAATTGATTCAAAGTCTTCATATATTGGGGGGACTTTAGTAGCACCATCGGCGGATGTACAATGTTAAACTTCAGTCCAAAATCGATAGCGCGACGCTCCTAGCCAGCAAAGTGTTCGATCAAAAAGCGAGAACATTGAGTGGTGGTTTAATGTCACCGCTGACAGGGGAATTGAGTAAATAATTCCCACTTGTGATGCCATTTCCTGCTGTGGCGACGCTGACTCTGGCAGGCTTATTGAATAACGAGTTCTCCGGTGAGGTGAACTATGTATAAACACGGAGTTCTTGCGATCTTGGCCCTGACAGTTTCTTTGGGAACTGTAACACCTCGGGCGCAAGCACAGACTTCCAGCTCTGTAAAAGCGAATGCAGATGTGCAGGAGTATTTGAATGCACTCGATACACTGCAAATATCCTCAGTGCGGGATTCTTTGATGAGTCTTTGGAGTCATGGCTTAAATCCCAGCGTTTATTGGACGGCTGATTTCGAGCGCGCTTACAGCGAAGGAACTCTCGAAAATTCCACGACACGTCGTGAAGTTTTAAATGCTTATTATAAAGCGCTTAGAGATGTTGCCATCGGCGGCACGACGCCACAGAACATTGCTTCGGATATCAAAATCAAACGCAAAGAATTTTTCTCCGTAGAACAAATGCGTTCTTTGGTGTTGGCAAGTGGCGGCAGAGCGGACTTGGTCTTAGAACAAGTGGCTCCGCAAGTGCCTCTTTATCGTTCTTTAAGAGAAGCTCTGCAAAGACTTTATCCGTTGTTATTGAAGGGCGGTTGGGATCGCATAAGCCCCGTTAACAAAGAATTGTCGATGGGTGTTCGTCATCCGGTTATTGTAAAACTCAAAGGGCGACTGCAAGTTTTGGGATATAAGATTTCAGTCGTGGATGATGTTTTTGACCAGGATATGCTGGCGGCGATCAACGATGTGCAAACAAATTTGCGTATGAAAGCCGACGGAAAAATTTCTCCAAAGGGTCGCACTTGGGGCTTCTTCTGGGTGTTTTGCGGAGAGCGAGTTCGCCAGATTCAAGCGGATATGGAGAAAATTCGCTGGTTGCCACAACAGTTGGAAGACCGGCATATTTTCGTCAACACGGCTTTTGCCCATTTTGTTTTAACCGACAAAGCCCAGGGCAAAGTGATGAGCTTTAAAGCCATCAATGGAACGTCAGAAAGAAAAACACCGACGATGAGAGACAAGGTGACTTATCTTGTTCTAAATCCCACGTGGACAGTGCCTCCCACGGTTTTCTTGAATGACAAAGTTGAAATTATTAAAAACTTAGACAGCAATGGCATCCGCAAGTATTTTGCGGATAATAATTTCGAAGTCTATACATCCGATTTTTCCCGAAAAATTGATCCTACGACAATTAATTGGAGAGGCATCAGTTCTTCAAACGTGAATTTCTATATCAGACAGAAACCAAATTATATGAATGCATTGGGTGTTGTTAAGTTTATGATGACAAACCCTTATGCCATTTATTTGCACGACACCAATCAAAGGGAACTTTTCAGTGAGGCTCAACGTCTACGCAGCTCGGGCTGTGTGCGCTTAGAAAAGCCCTTGGATTTGGCTGAATACCTCTTGGAAGGCACAAGCTGGTCACGGACTCAGATTGAGAGTTTTACAGTGAAGCCTTCTCAGGTCGTGGAGCAGGAAACGGTTGTGAACTTAAAAAATCCAATTCCGGTATATTTAATACCTGTAACTTCGCAAATGAACTCGGATGGTGTAATTCGTTTTGTCGAAGATGCATATGGACACAATCAGCTTATTTTAAATCAGATTAGAGGATTAGGAAGGTAGTTATGATGAAATTCTTTTTTGCCTGGATGATTTGTTTGTCTTCTCTAGTAGTTGCTTCTCCCGTTATGGCGGCTCCTGCCGTGACCCAAGTTTACGTCAATGGCGTTGTTGAGCACGTTGAAGCGATGGAAAATGAAGCCATGGTCAAACTTGCAGGTGTGCAACAGCTTCTTATTATTAAAAATCTAATGGGCTTCCCAGAAAATAAGATTGAAGCCTTGATGAATAGCCGTGACCAACAAGTGACGATTAAGCTTAAAGTGAATAATAAAAATCAAATCGTGGATGTCATCCTATGAAACCCGCAGGAATTCTTCTCACTGCGGCGATTGGTTTGGGGAGCTTTTCGGCCAATGCCGCCGAACTTCACTGTGTTGCTCAGGATGGCTCTTTGCAGGTGTCCCTTCTGCGCGATGGCGGAGAAGAAACTTTAGACGTAAAAGTCCCTGGAAAAGTCACGGAAACTTTTTTGGTTCTTAAGAGTGATCCTGAACAGATTGTTGCCGTCGAAGATGAAGATCTCAAAGGAAGTCCTACAAATAGAGGCGTGGTTCTTTTATTGAATGTCTATGGCAAAAGCTATTTGGCATTTAACGGAGATCTTGTCGCTTTAAATTGTTCTAAGTAGAAGGGGCGGAGAGATCCGCCCTTGTCGTCGTTCTTCTTACATGTCGTAAGCAGAATCTGTTTTTACATCCATTGCCTGAAGAGCTTCTAAAATATTTCTATCGTTGAATTTTGCTTGTCTTACATTAAGTTTGCTTTCATCAAAGCACGGTGTGTAAGTGCTGATAGCTTTCGAAATTCTTGGAACTCTTTGCGAAGCCGCTTTAGGTCTTAAAACATCCCAATAAGATTTATTGCTGAAAAGGTTTTTATCGCGACGAAGCTGATCGTTGATCATAGAGAGCGCGCAGCGGAATGTGCCTTCCGCCGTTTTTCCATCGCCATTTTTGCAACCTTTTGAATAGACGCCTTCTTTTCCGACGTGAAGTTGCAAAAGACCAATAAGACTGCCATTGGGACCTTTTGCCGTTTCAGTTTTGTCGCAAGTGCTTTCATAGTGAGACATCGCATTGATAACCAGAACCCAGAAATTCGCTTTGTCCGTGGGTTTCATTTCATCATAGGTAGGGCAGAGGCGATGAATGTCTTGAGCCCCGTTATTGAGATGAGTGAACTCATTGTTCATATAAACGTCGCGAATGCTGTTCGCCCATTGCCCGAGCTTGGCGTCGTCAACGAAGCTCTCGCACTTCTTACCCCAATCCAGTTTGCTATTGATCTGTTCAATATTAGTGGCTACGAAGCTGATATTATTTTTCATTCGCGGACCGTTGGCTGTTTGCACAATGCATGTCTCGCAATGAGATGCTTCCGTTGTTGCGTTACTCGCGAAGGCTTGAAACGGCAAGATCGTGAATGCTAGGGCGGCTAAGATGGCTTGTCTCATAATAATATTTTCCTCTCTTCGTAGTTCAAGTAATCAACATCTGAAAACATTTTTTGGCATCGGCCCCAGTTACGTACGTTCTGTTTTCGTCTGAAGGTTACATGAAATAAGTGATGCGCAATTGGTGCCAAAGCTCCAAGGATTCTGGAATTTGTGTTCGATAAATTTATAAAAACACTCAGCAATTCCGCAGGGTGTAGGGATCACATTTTTTGTCAGAGTTGTGCAGAGCTTAGTCAAATAGAGCCTCCAAAGGAGTTGGCATAGGCTTGCATGTTAAAACCACGATGGTGAATCGTTTGGTGTTATCTTTAATTTTATTCTTCATGACTCTCAGCTCTTTTGCGAGTTCGGGAAGCATTGATGAGGCCCGCATACAATCTATGTTGGGGCTTTCTTCATCTTACAAACAAGATGGACCCAACTGTTTTGCATCGGTTTTTTTCGCCAAAGGCCTTATTAATGACGCTTCCTACGTGGGCTCTGATTTCACAGAGTCTCTGCTCGCCAGTCCTTTTTGCCGACTTCTGACTTCTGCTAAAGAGTTGGAGTCCGGAGATCTGGTTTTTCTAGGTAACAAGTCCGATAAGTTAGGGCAGTGGACTCACGCGATTCTTTTTCTGGGAGCCGATAAGGTTTTTGCAAAAATGGGTTTTATGAAAGATGATCCGACACAGATCGTTTCTCTCCTTGAGAATGTGAAGTGGTATGTGTCCCAAGACTCCTCTTTAAGGCCATCTTACTTTCGTTGTGACACTGAGGCGTTTCACAGTTCAATCGAGCAGTCTGATTTGGCTATGACCTGGAAGACTCTTTTAATCCTTCGAAAAAAGATATTTGCCGAGACTCTTCGCGAGGCTAAAGAAAATCATGAAATGGTTTTGGAAGATTTAAAGGCCTTAGAAGAAACGGTTCTTAGGTCTCAAGCACCTGCGCATGTGCGAAAAAGTGTTTCCGCCCTTATCAGCAATACCCGCGAACAACTGCACATGATCGACGTATTTATCGTGTACTAATTCGATACCGTTGTGTCGGTCAATGCTCTCTAGAAGAGATCAAAAAAATCAATTCCAAGTCTTGGAAACCCAGCTTCTTACTTGAGAAGGCCTCATTTCAGTCCGATCTTGAACATGGGGGAACTCATGAAGCGGCCTGGAAACGATGGATTTATGATCATACAAGCTTTGATGGCGGCTATGCTGCTTGGAATCTTGGGGTTGGCGTTTGCAGGGTTAGTGAAAGACATGTGGATTGAGAGTCAGACCCTGCAAAGTAAAAGTAACGAACTTTCTTTAGCTCAAGCGGTTCGTCAGCAGCTTTCAACGCCCAGTCTTTGCAATGCTTCGTTTGATGTCGGCAACAGAAGTTTTAATCCGGCGGCCTCGTCGCGCAATATCAGTGTGCGCCTCAACCCTACGGTTGCCGGAAGTGCGGTGACCCAAGGGGCGACTCTGCAAAATTGGAGTCTCACGGTTTTGTCGATGTCTCTTGAAAACATCTCCGTGGCTGTGAGCTCCTTCGCCGGAGAGACCTTGTATGTCGGGGACATGGCCTTGCAGGTCCAGGCGACTAATGGACGCAAAAATTCCTATAAAGAAAAAACCCTGGGAAAATTATTTTTAAAAGTCGCTGATGCGACAAATACCATCACGGGTTGCTTCGTCGGAGAAAACGGTGCTGGAATCGCAAGTACGGCTTGCGCAAGTCTTGGGGGTACATTTAACTCGACGACTTCGGTCTGTGATATGTCGAGCTTAAAGCAACGTTTACTTGCTTCCGTCGGCCAATGTCCGTCGGGAGAAACGACAACGGGCTTTGATTCCCAAGGAAAAATGCTGTGCGGTGTTCCTGTGAGTGCACCTTCAAACTATCAATGCAGAGGCAGCGCAAGATTGGGATGCACTGATTTCTCGGCGAGTATGTATGACAGCTACCCACTGAACGCAAATTGTTGTCCTTCTGGTAAGGTTAGGTGTGAAAAAGTTGGAGGCGCTCACAAGTCGGGAAGTTGTGGACCCCATGGAGATAGATCTGAAGTGTATCAAGACTACATTTGTACATGCAAAGGCGTGCAATAGCTCTCGTCTCTAAGCGATCAGAATATATTGGCGACTCTTGACCCTGAGAATCTGTCGATGGGAGCATGATTTCCTATGGCACATTGGCAGGATGACTTCTTAAATCTTTTGCGTGAATACTATCAAAATCAAAAAAGAAAAAATCCTCGCTACTCGATGCGAGCTTTGGCAAAACATCTCGATATCGCCCCAGGTCCGACCTCTGCTCTTATCAAAGGCTCCAAAGTTTGGAATATTTCTGAAGAATGGGCCGTTGGTGTTCTTGCAAAAATGAACCTTAAGCCGACTCAGCGTAAAAGAATTTTGGCCCGCATGGGAGTCAAGTCATCCGGAGTTGAGATTAAAACAATTCAAGATCTTTCGGGACTGGCGATCGATCATTGGGCTTATTGGCCTGTGCTGTGTTGTTATGATGTTCCTGCCTTGGCAAATTCAGAAAATAAAATAGCACAAAAGCTGGGCGTGAGTGACGTTGAAATCAAGATGATTGTTCAAGATCTTTTGCGCCGCCGTTTCTTGTTCCAAGAGGCCGATGGCACGATCAAGAGGCCTGTCGAATACCTAGCGACTACGGATGATATATCAAGCGAAACGATACGTCTGCTTCACAAGTCGAATTTGGATCTGGCAAAAAAGGCTTTGGAGCGAGTGCCGGTTCTGCAGCGTGAGTTTCAAACTGTCACGGTGGCGGGAAGTTCAGAAGCCATTCAAGAGATAAAAAAAGAGATCCGGGATTTTACCGACAAGTTGGCCCACATTCTTAATCGAGACCAGGGAAACGACCATGTCTTCCGTTTGTCAGTGCAATTGTTTCCCGTAGATCTAGGAGAAGTCGATGTTCATTAAATCTGTTTTTACCTTAACGCTTTTGATGTCTCTTTCTGCCATGGCTTATGTGCGGATCGGAAACGGCGGGGAAGGTGTTTTAGAAAACGGGCAGATTTATGTTCGCGATCTCTATGAACAAAAATCCCACTTAAACCCGTGGTTCGGAACAAATAGCGCGGCCTCCTTGCGCGAAGCCTGGAACAGAACGAATTTAGAAAAGTATTTTTCAGAGGAGCGAAGTCTTGTCATTCGCAAACTAACGGACATTGAGAACATTTATCCAGGATTGGGTTTTGCGACTTTAGAGGCTCTTGATAAATACAGTTATCTTTTCGTGGATCAATTGGAATTGCTAGAAAACGACAGCCCTTCCGTTCCGGATTCGAAACGAGTGCAAATTGCCATTCGCCGTTACAAGACGGTTTACATGTCCACCGCCGCTTGGACAAAGATGAGCCCTGAATCTAAAGCGGCTTTACTGGTCCATGAAGGAATCTATGGTTTGGGGAGATTGACTTGCAAGCAAAACGTTTGCGAACAAAAGTCACGGGAGGTTCGTCCTGTGGTGGGGCAGTTGTTTTTTTCTACAGTAGGAACTGAACTGCAAAAAATCATTCGCGAAGTTCTTGAAGTAAAATCTCTAGAAGGCTTGTGCACATTTCCTATGGCTCAGTTCAAATTCTCGGTCGTTTCTGAAGAGAATAGAAATAAGGTTTATCAGAGTTTTCAGTCTCAATATCAATCGTTCTCGGTGGACTTAAAAAATGACGTTCACAAACTCTGCCAGGTCGCTGAACAATATAAAAACGATAAAGTGGTTGCGATGTACGACAGTCAAATTTTTCTTCAAGCCTTAGGTGTCAATATTTATACAATGGATATCCAAGGTGATTTACAAACTCAGCAAGGATTTTTCACGAAGAAGTCGCAGAATTATGGACGTAAATTCGTTTCATTCTCCAGTGTTGATCATTGCGAGACAAGCATATTGCATTTGATCCTTCAATCTCTGGCAACTCAAAAAAAGATGGCAAAGATAGACCCCTCCATAGCATGTGCTCTTGGGCATTGATCACATTGAAGGCCAGCTTCTGTTGTAGCTATTGCTGAGATAAAAAAATGCCTTACACAATGGAGTTATGGAGGCTCCTGTGTCATTGGCTGTCGTTGAACAAAATGAAGTTAAAAATCGTCTGGCTGAAGTTCTAAAAAGCGTTATTCAAGAAATGACTTCTTGCGATCAGATCCACGTGATGTTTTCGAGTGGGGAGCAAACAACCATTTATCAAATTGTGGCTCCTGCCAGTGTTAGAGGTAAGGTCATTGGCATCCAAGGACGAAATATCTCCACATTGAGACGTCTCATTTATGCTATGGGAAAGAACCATGGCTTCAGGGCCATCATTGAGCTTGTTGTCTAAACTTGCTCTCTACAATAGATCAAAAAAGTGCACCGATTTGATCCTACTCCTTTAGGGGGCTTAAGATCTTTCCGATAAGTATTCAAATGAATAACTGGCACGTATCGGGAATAATTGTTTATTTGTTTTTCTATGCCTTTTCGGCTTATGCCGTTCCGGGCTCATTAACATATCAAGGTCGAATTAAGAATGCAGATGGGCTTCCCCTTGAAGTGAATGGGGTCAAGTTTGAGTTTGCCATCGTAAATCCCACAGGCAGTTGTATTCTCTATCGGGAGACCTCCGGCTCATTGGATATGCGTAACTCTGGCGGTGTTTTTGATGTTCCCATTGGACCGGGAACAAAGAACTATCCTGCGGATCCCGGTTTTAAGTTGTTGGATAGCTTTACAAACAGCACCACCTTTAATTGTGAAGGTGGCGGTACTTATACTCCTGTTACTGATGATAAGCGTCTTTTGCGTGTGCAATTTTATGATGGCACTGGATGGAAGTTAATCAGTCCGGATAGTGAGATCCGGTCCGTTCCTTTTGCGGGACACGCGAAGATAGCGCAGACTGCGAATTCTTTAGGAAGTAATGTTGCCAGTGATTTTGTTTTGAAATCAGCAGTTCCACTGTGCGCTGCTGGTCAATACCTGCGTCACATTGCGCCTGCGGGAACTTTTGAGTGTACGGCACCGTCGGTTGCGGGCGGGAATGTTACGGGAAACATCACGGGAAGCTCTGCGGGGTTCACGGGGAATTTAAGTGGTGATGTTTCGGGAACTCAAACAGCAACGAGTGTCGATAAAATAAAAGGTGTTGCCCTAGACATGACGGGCATCGCCTCTGGAAAAGTTCTTAAATACAATGGCACAAGTTGGGTTCCTGCGGATGATACTGGCACCGTCGGTGGAATCACGGCATTGAATGGAGATGTTTCTTCGACAGGAAATCCCACGGCCACGGTCACTTTGAATGATAGCATTGTGTCGTCTGCAAAAATCGTCGATGGCACGATTGTCGATGCCGATATTTCAAGTAGTGCTAGCATTGCGGACTCTAAACTCGCAACGATTTCAACAGCGGGAAAGGTTTCTGGAAATGCAATCACTTCGGGAACCATTGGAGGTTCCACGGCACTGAATACGACAGGCTCTGTCACTGCAAACAGCATGTCGACAGGAACGTTGGGTGTTAATAATTTGCAAATTTATAAAACCGGAAATGGCAACAAAGTTACAATCACGGTGCCTGCTTCGTTGTCGCCGGACTATTCATTGCAATTGCCATCAAGTGCGGGAACTTCGGGGCAAGTCTTGTCGACAGATGGCAGTGGAATTTTATCTTGGATAAACCCTGCCACGGGCTCAGTGACATCTGTGACGGCAACAGCACCATTGGCAAGCAGTGGAGGAGCCACTCCGGTAATTTCTTTAAACACGTCGGGTGTGCAAACAGGGCAAACTCTTGTGTATAACGGAACCCAGTGGGATGTGCAGTATTTTGGCATGGGCCAATTGCGCTCCACAGTCACGGGAACTTCACAAATTCCAGCGTCTTGCTCGACGGCAGATAAAACTCTCACTTGGAGTGCCATCACAGATTCATTTTCTTGTACGACAATTGCTATCGCCAACACGCAAGTCACGGGGCTCGGAACAGCTTCCACAAAAAACTTTGGCACGTCAGCGGGAAATTTAGTTGAACTGGATGGCTCTGCAAAAATTCCGGTTTCACTTCTTCCTCAAGGGGCGGGGGGGAGTCTTGTCGATGGAGGAAATTCAACAGGTGCTGCGATTTCTGTTGGAACAAATGATGCCAACGCTTTGTCTTTAGAAACCAATAATGCTGTTCGTATGACGATCAATTCGGCGGGGAATGTCGGGATAGGAACCACGAATCCAGGATCATTGCTCGAAGTATATAACAGCTCTACCGCGACGGTCACGGCAAAAACCAGCAACACTTTCCCCAATCAAACCTCCTTATTTATCGGAGCGGATTCAAACGGTGCCGTCTTCCAAGTTGGTACCACTACGGGCAATGTGCCGCTCAATATCACTCATATGTACAACCAGCCGATTGCATTCCGTCCGAATAACTTTGAAATGGCTCGCATCACGACAGCGGGTTTAGGTGTCGGCACGACAACTGTTACCAACATGCTGGATGTAAATGGTAGAGCAGCGATCGGGTCCTACGCGGGGACGGCTGCGCCATCCAACGGCTTAATCGTCAGCGGTAACGTTGGCATCGGAACCGCCAGCCCCGGCTCTCTTCTTGATGTCCGTGGTGAAACGAACATCAAAGTTTCCGGGCAAGCCCCGCTTGTGGTCATTCGTGACGATGCTAGTAACGGAAGCGACCCCATCCTCTCTCTGCGAAGAACTCGGTCGGATGCTACGGCCCCAAGCTCCTCGTTCGCGGGCGCCTTAGCGTTATGGCTGGAGGGTTTCACTAACAACACACTTGTCCGTGCGGGTTCCATTCAATGGGGTTGGGAAACTAACCAAACTGACGATACGACAAGCCGAGATTCCTACATTTCTTTCAAAACGCTTTCGAATAATTCGAATGAAGCAAGCTACGGCGACGAGCGGATGCGCATTACTTCCGAGGGTAACGTTGGTATCGGGACTACAGCTCCGCTCCACAAACTGTCCGTGAGTGGCGGGCTTTCCTTGTCTCCCACACCGATGACGGCAACAACAAATGCGGCAATGGCGACAAATGGCGGCGTCCGTATGGAAAATGATTCTGACTATGGGGGACTTACTTTTCTTGATTCGGGAGTAGATCGTAAGGACATGGTGTTATATTTCGGAGATAATACAAACGACAATCTTCGCATTATGGGAACCAGTAGCACGAACGGTCATGTTTTGGAAGATCGCATGATAATTACGAACGCAGGCAATGTCGGTATCGGCACAACCACTCCCGAAACTCCGTTAAATGTGGTGGAGACAACGGATATTACGAGTGCCACAGCCGGAGGTGCGATTCTCGTTCACACTGCGGCGACTCATCAACTGCGCATTGACTCAAATGAAATCCAGACGTCCCTTAATGGCGCGCCTTCCGCTCTGACCATCAATACTTTTGGCGGTTTGGTTCAGGTCGGAGGAATTTTTCAACCGACCACGGATAACAGCTTCACTCTCGGAGCCTCCACGAAACGCTGGTCGGCTGTGTACGCAACGAACGGAACGATTCAAACTTCCGATCGTCGTCTAAAAAAAGACATCCAGGATTTAAATTTGGGTCTTCGTTTTATTACTTCTCTTCGTCCTGTGAGTTTCAAGTGGCGTTCTGATGAACACTCTTCTGCGCAAACTCATTGGGGATTGATTGCTCAAGAACTGCACGAACAAGTGAATAAGGAAGGCGCTGACAACGTCGGAGTCGTTTCAAAGAATGACAGTGAGTATTACGGTGTTAATTATTCGGAGCTTGTCGGACCGTTGATCAACTCTGTGAAAGAATTAGATATCGCTTGTAAAATGAGTGAGCAGCAGAATCAAAATCTCAATGCGCAAGTAGCCCTCCAAGATCGTCGCCTTGCAAGCGTTGAAGGCGAAGTCATTTCCCTTAAGAAAGAAAATGCCGAATTAAAAAGCAGATTAGAAAAGCTTGAGAAGCTGCTCGAAAAACAATCTATTCAAAAATAGTTCACTCGGTCAGTTATAAGATTGACTGCATTTGAGACTGTATTGATGTAATTACCAAGATGGGGTGGTTTAACGTAAAGACCTTCTAAAAATGTGCCGAAAAGCTCATGAGGAGACAGTCATGTGTACGTTTTTAGTTATTGTCCTTACGTTAACTATTTCGGGATGCACGCTCTCCAGTGAAGTTTCGTCACTCTTGCCTAAAACGGGAACGGTTGTAAACGTCGACTCATCAGGAATCACGGTTCGTGGTGTTGTTGCAAATGACGTTTCATCTGCGGTGATTGAAAACACGCCTTATACTTTTTCAGCAGTTCAAGATGGTGGCAACGTCAAACTTATTCCCAGTCAAAACATCACGCTGACTGCTGGTGTGATCTATCGAATTCTCGTCAATACTGCTCAGGCGCAAACGGCATTTACGATTAAAACCGAATTACCCGCAGGAGCGATCTTGGCATTCAACGCATCTTCTTGTCCAACGGGATGGAGTTTGTTTGACTCAGGAAAGGGCCGAGTTTTAGTGGGAGCCGGATCTGGAAATACCGATGCCGATGGAACAGCATTGACGGCACGTTTCTTAGGAGATATTGGAGGACGGGAGTTCACAACGGGTATTCCTGCATCTACCGGAGGAGCCTCCGACTCCGTTCCCTCGCCCTTACTCCATTTAGGAGTCGCTTCGGCCTCTGGTAGAACGGCCGAGATTTATAATTCGAGTGCAGACACCACGATTTCCGGCGCGAAGGCGGATAGCAATATGATGCCTTTTGCAGTTGTGACCTATTGTCAGAAGGATTGAAGTGTTGGTGATCCGGGCACGACTCGAACGTGCGACCTATTGCTTAGAAGGCAATTGCTCTATCCAGCTGAGCTACCGGACCACTGCGAAATATAATCGCTGAAGGGGCACAAAGTAGCAAATTGATTCGTAAATTCCAAGCCCCTCAGATCAAAATATAGAAATTACGCAACGTGTCGTTTTTGAAGGGAGGCGCAAAGAGCGACTCCGCCCAAGATCACGTACCAGATCGTGAGAATCCATAGCAAAAGAATCGGCAAAGCTGCAAAGGATCCATAGATTTTATTGTAAGCAAAGAACTTGATAGCCAGAAGTGCGTAACTCTTATGAACTCCATAGAGAGTCAAAGCCGCGATTAATGAACTCACAAATGCCGCTTTTGTGCGCACTTGTAGGTCGGGAACGAGTTTGTAAATCAAAAACAGAGTGCCGACCAAAACCAAAGTGTTTGAAGCCACTGCCGGAATCACGCGATGAACAAACTGAAATTGCTCTAAAGATGTAAAGCCCACATAGACCGCTAAGAAAACGGGGATCGCAAGAATCAATCCCCATTGATAGATCAGACGTTTGTAAAACGGACGAGTGTTGCGTTGGTTCCACACGCGGTGAATTCCCACTTCCATATCGTGAAGCAGGCGGATCGACGTCAGGAAAAGAAAGACCGCTCCTGTCGTTCCCAATTTTCCTGCACTGATATTTTTTAGAAAAATACGAATGAACTTTGTGACGTCACTTCCGGCAGCTTCCCTCATGTTTCTAAGAAGTAGGGCCTCCACCTTCGGGTAAAAAGCTTCAAGTCCTCCGATCGATTGGAAAGTCGCAAGCACAACAGCAATAAAAGGAACAAGAGCAATGGCGGTTGAAAATGAAAGGGATGCCGCGACCAGAGCCAGCTCTCCATCGCGCATTTGTTGAAGAGTGTCCTTAAGAACGCTCCATAAAGTTTTTAGTCCCAATTTGTTTGTCAAAACGTTCATCACTAGTCCAGTTCCGCGAGCTAGGCTCGCTCCACATCCTGCGCATCCGCGCTAGAGCCAAAATCTTTTTTGGACGGCGAAGTCGTGTCCGCTTCGTTCAATCAATGCAGCATCACAGTAAGGGTCATGTTCAAAGAACAAGTACCAATGTTGATCGGCCGCTTCGCTCAAGTGCTTTTGTTTTTCTTCCATCAAAGTCAGTGGATGCAAATCATAACCCATGAGCCAAGGAATTTTCACGTGGGAACTAGTTGGAACCATATCCCCACAGTAAAGCATCGTTGTCTTGCCATCCGTGATTTTCACGATTTGCTGGGCCTGTGTGTGACCGTTTGAAATCAAAGTCGAAATACCTGGAAGAATCTCTTGAGGTCCTTCAATCACTTTCAAAACCCCGGCATCAATCAAGGGTTGGAAGTTGGCTGCATAATAACTGGCGCGCTCACGAAGATTCGGCGTGCTGGCTGTTTCAAGATTGCCCTTTTGCACGTAGTATTGAGCTTTCGGAAATGTCGGAACAAGTTTGCCATCACGTTCAGTCGTTGCACCACCTGCATGGTCAAAATGCAGGTGGGTGAGGATCACATGGTGAATATCTTCAGGTTTCAAACCATGGGCAGCAAGAGACTTCATCAGTGAAGGCCCACTTTCATCCATAGCATACATCTCAGCAAATTTATTTCCCAGCTTCTCGCCATACTTTGCGACAAAATCTTTACCGTTACCTGTGTCAATCAAGACATTGCAACCCGGAGATTTTAAAAGCAAAGCGCGCGCTTCCATAGGAATGCGGTTCTTATTGTCGGGAGGATTAGAGCGCTCCCACAAAACTTTCGGGACCGTTCCAAACATAGCGCCTCCGTCCAAACCAAAAATTCCCGTAGGAATCGGGCAGACTTCGTAGGAGCCAATAGTCAGATGAGTTTTATCGACTTCAAAGTTGTTCGGAGTCATTTGTTGTTTCCTCCTCTTTCTTAGCGAAGGCATCTGGGTTGATCGTCAGAACCCATTCCTTATAAGCAGCATACACCTGTTGAATCGGGCCAGGAGGGTGAACAGGACCAACGTGCAAAACCAATTTCCCTGGGAGGGGAATGGGCTGCCCTTTTGGCCAAAGCTCCATATTGCCTTCAAGATATGTGAATAAAAGCGGTGTTTGAGTTCTTTCCGAGAAAATAGAAACGCCTCGTTTGAATTCCTGAATTTTTCCGTCTTTTGAGCGTGTGCCTTCAGGAAAAATAATCAACCACATACGAGGAAGTTCTGTGAGTAATTTCAAAATCAAAGTGATCGCTTCACCTTTACGGTCTTTGCGGTCAATAGGAATTGCTCCTAAGCAGTGTTTTGAAAAGAATGTGAAAAGACTATTGGTAAAGAAATAGTCTTTCGCTGCTGCGATATACAAGTTCAACCAGTATCGACGAGGAATAGAAGCGGCGATAGAAACTGCATCAAGGTGACTGGCGTGATTGCTGATAATAATCAGTTTGGGTTGAGTCGCATAAATTTCTTTAAAAGGGGTGCCTTTGACTTGCAGACGAATGTAAAACTTAAAAGCGAGATTCTTCAGAAAGATCGACCACAAAAAACGCATGAACACGCTGAACATGTCGATATGACGTGTGAACAGCGGCAAGTGTTTTAAGTAAGTGGGCAGCTTCGTCCACTGCTCGTTATCGTAGTTCCAGTCTTTCATAGCAGAACCGTCATCACGTAATAATAAATAGGCGCGACAAAAATCAATCTATCCATGCGGTGTAAGAAATCGCCGCGACCGATGATAAAAGGACCGACCGTCTTCATTCCGGCATCACGACGAACCACGGTCATCACGAGGTCCCCGACGAATCCTCCTAAAGAAGCGACAAGTCCTGAAGCGAGCCAATACTTGTCAGATCCGTCCGGTAAAAGAAATCTCATTGATCCCGCAAGGAAAATTGTCAGAAGAACAGAGACGGCCGTACTGCCCACAGTACGACGAGGATTGATGCCCGGGAACATTCTCCAGCCACCGATATAGCGACCCACGGCCAAGTTCGTGTTGTCACAGAACTCTGTTAAAATCACAAGGTACATCACTTGGTAAACGCCATTCGGGAATTTGAGGATCAAACCCAAGTGCATGAAAGACCAGCCCAAGAAAATGAAAGCGAGCAACGTCAATGACATATACTGAATCATTCGCTTGTACGAATTGCGAATCAATGGGACTAAGCAGCTAGCCCCTAAAACCATGATCGGCATGCCGTTGTAGATATCGATGCGGTCGGACCAAGCGCAGACGCCCAAACCAATAATGCCGGCATAACAAATCATCACAAAATTACTGCGATGGAACATTCCCATGATTTGGAAAAAGACTTTGGCGCCAATGATTGCAAGAATTGTTAAGAACACCAAAGGCCAAGGCTCTGGCAGTCCCATGACGACAAACATCAGTGGAGCCGCAATCAACCAGCTCTTAATGCTCGCCCAAGATTGGACGAAGTAATAGTTCTTGTTACGGAAAAAGAAGACAATCGCCCCAGAAACAAAAATGATCGAAAGAACAATCAAGACCGTTTGACGGTAGATATGGCTTTCCCAAGCCGTCGGCATATTCAAACGAATAGGAAGATTAAAGTCGAAAAAATCCATTATGAAGGTTCCTCTTCAATTTTGTAGTCTTTGATTTTCTTATAAAGATTTGAGCGAGAAACTTGCAGAATCTTCGCAGCGCTTTCAATGTCGCTGGTTTGTTTTAAGCAAGTGCGGATGGTGTGCGCTTCAAATTCTTCAACCAAAGCGTTAAGACCCTTATTAAAATCAATCACGGTGTAAGAAGGTGCGCCCGCAGGAGTCGCTGCGGGTTTTAGCCAACTGGTCACATCTTCTTCGCGAATAAATGGCAGGGGAGAAGTCAGGCTCAGTTGCTCACACACGCGTTTAAGTTCGCGCACGTTTCCTGGCCAGTTGTATTTTTTCAAAGCGGCCAAGCCGTCTTCAGCAATTGTTTTATTGCGACGCGGACGTTCCGCCTCAAGAAAGTGTTTTGCCAGTTCATCAATATCTTCAAGACGTTCACGCAGCGGAGTCAGGTCCACACGTTGAGAAGCCAAGCGATACAGCAAGTCTTCACGGAACTCTCCCGCAGCCACCATTTTTTCCAAAGATCTATTGCTGGCAGCAATCACGCGAGTTTTCACTTGCGAACTTTCTTTGGCACCCACGCGGCGCACTTCGCCGGTTTCAAGAAAACGCAAAAGTTTAGCTTGTTGGCTTAAAGGCAATGCTTCGATTTCATCTAAGAAAAGATCTCCGCCGTTGGCAGCTTCTGTCAGACCCACTTTGTTTTGTTCAGCTCCCGTGAAAGCACCCTTCACGTGACCAAACATTTCTGATTCAAAAAGATTTTCAGGAATACTTGCCAGGTTGACAGCGATAAACGGACGTTCGCCTTCTTGCTCGTGGAGAAGTCGCGCAACCACCTCTTTACCACAACCTGTTTCGCCTTCAATCAAAACAGGGCTTGTTTCGCCCCGAAGATCGGCAATGCGTTTTTTAATTTTTTGTGAAGCAGGGGAGCTTCCCACCCAGCGAGCACTATGGCGGCTCGCACTCGGGTCCATGCTGCGCAAATCCCAAAGGGCTTCGATTTTCTCCAGAATCAGAAGAATTTCTTCCGGCATCAAAGGTTTCGCTAAAAATCTTTGCGCTCCGGCTTTAAGACAGCTTTCCATCAAAGGGCGGCTCAGGTCCCCAGACATCGCAACGACTTCCAGTTGATTGTTATGTTTAATCAACTTTTCAATGACCTGAGGTCCCGCTGCTTTGGTCGAGCCCGGTTCTAAGTGCATATCCACGAAAGCCGCATGATAGAAACGCTCGTATTGGACGGCTTCAAGCTTGGGAGCCGAAAAAACCTTCCAATGAGCCGGCAAACACATCTTTAGAGACTGATGAACCAAAGGATCATCGTCGACGATAAGTAGAGAGAAAACTCGAGTTGATGCCATAGATGTTTAGTCTGGCTTGTGAGGATCTCTTTGACTACCTATATCGCGCATAGTCACTAGTGACGAGAGGCTACTTTGTGATTAAACTTATCAGAGTTGGAGGTGTCCGTGAGCGCTCTCAGAATTCTTCTTGTAGAAAACATCCATGCAGTGGCGAAAGACGCGTTGATTTCAGAGGGGTTTCGAGTGGACTTGATCTCTCACGCTCCCTCGGAAGAAGAGCTTCTTAAGATTCTTCCCGGCTATGACGTTTTGGGCATTCGCTCTAAGACTGAAATCACCGCCGAGGTCCTAAGAAAAAATCCACAACTGACGGCCATCGGTTGCTTCTGCATCGGTACAAATCAAGTCGATTTAATGACTGCGCGTGAGTGCGGGATTCCGGTGTTCAACGCTCCTCATTCGAACACTCGTTCCGTCGCTGAACTTGTGATTGCCGAAATGATTTCTCTGTCTCGTCAATTGGGTGACCGCAATACAAAAGCTCATGCTGGGGAGTGGGTGAAATCCGCAGAAGGTTCTCGCGAAGTGCGCGGCAAAACTTTGGGGATCGTGGGGTATGGACATATCGGAAGCCAGGTGAGTATTTTGGCGGAAGCTATGGGCCTTCGTGTTGTGTTCTTTGACGTGATTAAAAAACTTCCTCTGGGAAATGCCGTTGCGAAAGCATCTCTGGATGAACTTTTGGAAGTATCTGACTTTGTTACTTTGCATGTTCCTGAAACTCCAGAAACCAAAGACATGATTGGTGCCAAAGAACTTTCTAAAATGAAAAAAGGAAGTTACTTGATCAACGCCAGCCGTGGCACGGTGGTTGTGATCGAAGCTCTTGTCGATGCATTGAAGTCAAAACACATCGCTGGTTGTGCCATCGACGTTTTCCCTGAAGAGCCGGCAAGCAATAAAGAAAAATTCAAATCTTCTCTGCAAGGAGTTTCCAACGTGATCTTGACTCCGCATATCGGGGGAAGCACGGAAGAAGCTCAGTACGCAATCGGGATGGAAGTTGCTGAAAGTTTCCGTCGTTATTTAAAAATCGGTTCTTCATCGGGGGCTGTGAATTTCCCGAATGTGGATCTGCCAGTAAAACAAGGAACATCACGTATTTTGAATGTGCACAAAAACGAGCCGGGTGTTCTTGGTGAAATCAACGGTTTGATCTCAAAAGCCGGAGCCAATATCGAAGGACAATATCTTTCGACAGACGAAAAAATTGGTTACCTCGTCATGGATGTGCATTCAACGCATGCCGATGCCTTGGCGGTGGAGATTGGAAAACTCGATCGTTCGATTAGAACAAGAGTCGTGTATTAGTGCGACCCTCAGGAGGGGGTAGAGAGCCGCACTGTCAGATTCTTTAAGGATTATTTGCAAAGACCTTCTGCAGAAGTAGAAAGATTCAAAACGGAGATGTTGTCATCGATGTTCTGGATGGCGTATTCCGCGATTTCCATAGAGATCACTTCTTTTTCATAAGCTTCCCAACCGTGAAGAATAACGTCGAATTTGTAGTAGTAATCTACTTGGCCTTGGTCGATTTTGTCTTTTGTAATTTCGAGGTTCTTAACTGAAACACGAGACGCAGAGTCAGCAGCCGGTTGGCAGCGTGTGGCCAAAACTTTTTCGATACGATTTTGAATGCTTGTCGGAAGACCTTGTGCACGAGAGAAGTCGACAGGGTAAGCCAGTCTTTCGACTCCGTTGCCGGCGAAAGAGTTGAAAGAAAATGCGGTTAACAGAAGCACAAGCATCGTTTTCATTGGGGTTCTCCTCTTATTTTGTTGTGGGCTGCTTGTATCAAAACGGGATAGGAAGGCTCAAGTCTCATGTTTGGCGACAATATTCCGATATGAGATTTATGAATCTGGTTGCTAAAACCCTCAAGGAAATCCGTCTGCGAATGCAGTATGAGTCTGCGAAGACATTCTTTGGATTTCTGTCTGAAAGAGGCCTGGACTGTAATTATCCCTACTACATGAAGATAGAAAAAGGGGATGCCTTTCCGTCTTCTTCCATTCTTAATCAGATTGCGAAATCTCTACCGGAATCCGATGGGGTTTTGTTGGTAAAGGCCTTTTGCGCGGACCAATTTAAAGATTTTTCATACCTCTTTGAGGTTGATCAGGGTGCAAGCTCCGTTATTTCCGAAGAGTCGATCGAGATTCATCAGGGGCAACGGGAACTATCGCGAAGACAGGTACACATTTTGGCCTCGGGTTCTTCTCCCTATCATGTTTTTTTGATGTGCACGTTGGCCCGGCGCCCTCTGCAGGTTCAGGAATTGGAGACCTTTTTTCCAAAGAAAGTTTTGAGTTCCGCCTTAGAAGTTTTAATCAAAGAGAAAATCGTAGTGCAGAGTGCTCAGGGAATTCAGGCATTTTCTCCGGATGTGATTTTTCCAAAGGACACCTCCGAAGAATTGGGTAAATATTATGAAAAATTGGATCAGTGGGATATCGAGTTTGGAGAGCAATTCGACCTTCAGGACGTCTTAAGTAAAATGCTAATTCGTCGAATTTCTTTTCGTTATCTGTCTTTGATTCAAAAGCAGCTTGAAATGCTCTTTGATCTTGTGCGCTCTTCAGATGAGATCGACACTCGTCACAACTCGCAAATTATTCAACTGCAAGTGTCGTTGAAAAAAGGTGCTCTTCCCGGATAGTTTTCACCCAGACAGGAAGATTCACTCACCTTTTCACGCGACCCAGCGCCTTTCTTGCTCCATAGACAAGCAAACACGACAAGAACGCTGCGGCTCCCAGAGCCCCGCCCAGGCCGCGTGAGTAAGAAATAAAAAAGTAAAAGATCAAAGCGAAGACAGCGCTGGAGACCAGAACTTTTCTTTCGCAAAGGCGGGCGGACTCACTCATGCCAACGAAAGATCCGCCAAAAAATACAGGTTGCGTGAGGGCGGCTAGCGCCGCTGGAAAAATCAAAGCGGAAAGAGCCGCAAAAAGCACTGTCGGTAAAGCCGAAGCGCGAATCGCACCCATTTGAGTTTTGTGAGATAAAAGATAAGTGATGTGAGTTGCAAAAAGAGCCGTTCCTAAAATCCAAACGAGATTCATATCAAAGCTTTCACCATCACCAGTAACATAGAAGAAAAGAATGCAATCGTCCCAAGCTTTCCACCAAAACCTTTAAGATAAGGTTTCGTGAAGAAGTACAAAATCGTTCCAAAGAATGAAACAATCAAAATATGCCAAGGATTTTCAAGAATATGAGGAGAACACATTCCGGCGAAAGTTCCTGCGTAAATAGCCGCTTGAACTCCACGGCGATCTAAAAGAGCCGGCACGGGAATAAAAGTTCCTAGCAAACCCACAGTGGCTGCCGCGAGAACGGCCGTCCAACCAAAGAGACTTTGCAAAAGCCAACAAGAGTAGCATCCCATGAAGAACGCAAAGAACTTTAATATAAAAAGCCGCTTCCGCACGCCATACTTTTGCGTAACACGCTGTAGACCCAAATTTGAAGTAGACACTTTTAGATTACTTTCCCCGGATTCATGATGTTATCGGGATCAAAAACTTTTTTAATCCCACGCATGATTTCGATTTCCGCTTCAGAGCGAGTGTAGTTAAGGAATGACTTTTTTGTCAGACCCACGCCATGTTCAGCAGAGATAGATCCCTTGTATTTTTTAACAGCGTCAAAAACCATCACATCGACTTTGCGGCACTCAGTGACGAACTCTTCTTTTGTCATGCCCGTCGGGCGCAAGATATTGATGTGAAGATTTCCATCGCCGATATGACCAAACCACACCACTTCCCAAGTCGGGTAAGCCTGCGCCAAAACTTTATCAAGGTCTTCCATAAATGGAGGAACCTTCGAAATCGTCACAGCAATGTCGTTCTTATACGGAGAAAATTTCGCTAAAGATTCAGAGATGTCTTCACGATAGCGCCAGAAAGTCGCAGCTTGCACGTCAGACTGACTGATCACGCCGTCAAGAACCCAACCTTCTTCCAAACATTTTTCAAACACGCCTAAAGCATGTTCTTCATCTTGTTCGTTGCGAGTTTCTACTTCCGCTAAAACATAAAATGGAGCCTGAGTTTCCAAAGGAGCTGGCAAACCGGTATTCTCTAAAACTTTTTTAAGAGCTTTATCCGAGAACATTTCAAACGCCACCAAAGACGTCTTCGTTTTAAATTCGGCAAAGATTTTCATCACGGCATCAAGACCACTCACGGCCATCACCAAAACTTTCATTGGTGGGGGAGCCGGAGCCAACTTGATTGTCGCTTCCACGATAAAGCCCAAAGTTCCTTCAGAACCTACGAACAAATGGCGAAGGTCGTAACCTGTCGCATTTTTCACAAGACCGTTATTAAGTTCTAAAACTTCGCCAGTGCCAGTAACAACTTTCAGACCGGCAATCCACTCGCGAGTCAAACCGTAACGAACAACTTTAATACCGCCCGCATTGGTTGCGATATTGCCGCCCATTTGTGACGAGCCTGTGGCAGCGAAATCCACGGGATAGAAAAGATGTTTGGAGTGTGCAAATTCTTGCAGAGCTTCTGTCACAACGCCAGGCTCAATCACAACACTTTGATCGACGGGGCTGAAATCTTTGATTTTGTTCATTTGATCAAAAGACACAACCACTTCACCTTGGGTGGCTACAGCAGAACCGGAAAGCCCTGTGCGACCTCCCGAAGGAACCAGAGCGATTTTATTTTTGCGTGCCCATTTAACAAGGCCGACGACGTCTTCAGTGCTGCGAGGAAAAACAATGGCAGAGGCTTTGATGTCGAAGTAGGTCGTCCAATCTTTACCCCAATATTTGAGGCTTTCCTCGTCGGTTTTGATTTGGTCTTTCTGCAAAAAACTCTCAAGGTCGATGAGGGCCGTGGACATACAACAACATCCTATTCTTCGTCGGGAATGGCTCGGTGATAATCTCTTAAGGTTCTAATTCTAAAGAAAGCGTACAAGGGACACAAGCCCCAAGCCGCTGTGATTAGACCATAAATTCCGATGTACGTCCAAAAAGGACCGCCGGCAATGGCGTAAGTCGTAAGAATGACGCCAAAGATGAATCTTAAAATGCGGTCCCAAACGGCGACATTACATCTCATATTACTTCAAAAGCTCTTGAAGCTCTCCGGATTGGTACATTTCCATCATGATATCGCTTCCGCCCACCAACTGTTTGTTGATGTAAAGTTGCGGGATCGTTGGCCAGTTGCCGTACTCTTTGATACCGCTGCGGATTTCTTCGTCATCAAGAACGTTCACATCGTGGAATTTCACGCCGATGTCTTGCAAAATAGCACAAGCACGCGCCGAGAAACCGCACATAGGGAACTGTTGAGTTCCTTTCATGAACAGAACGACTTTGTTTTGGTTAAGAATGTTATCAATTCTTTCGTGTGTAGTTGACATAGATAGTCCTTTTTCAATTACTTAATTTTAGTCTTGATTGAGAGCGCATGGACCTCTCCAGTTTTCAATTCTGGACCAAAGCAGGCCATGACATGTTGGTGTTGTTGAATGCGAGTCATCCCCGCAAAAACAGCACTCTCCACATACACTTCGTAATGATCCTGAGTGCCCGTCAAATCGTAGACTTCGATTTTGGCCTCGGTGTAATGCTTCTCTAAACGTTCTTTCATTTGTTCTGGTGTCATAGGAGGGGAAAGTAGCAGAGGGTGAGAGTGAAGTCAGCCACGGCTCGTCTTGTATGACGCTAGATGTCGTTGTAGTATTGGGATCTATGTTTGGACCGACTCACCGACTGATTAAGATCTTTTCTCTCGTTTTATTGGCTTTGCTCTTCTATTTCTTCGCAAGGCTCGAGTTTTTGCTATGGAATTGGAGTTTATTCAAAAATAAACCCGTCCTCGACATCCTTTGGTCTTTCGTAGTCGGACTCCGATTTGATACCGCAGCCGCCCTTTCTGTAACGGCCCCTTTGCTTTTGATCGCCTTTATCCCTTGGCCGAAAAGCTGGAACATCCACTGGTCAACCCTGACTTGGGTTCTTTTCTGCATTTTGCAGATTCCGTTTTTGATCCTCAACCTTGTCGACGTGGAGTTTATCAACTTTGTCGGTCGCCGTTTTACTTACGACAGTTTTTTCGTTGTGAGTGAAACCAAAGGAAAAGTCTGGAACTTTATCATCAGCTATTGGGGGCTCTTCCTTATTAACACGCTCTTGGTGGCGTTCTTTATTTGGTGTGTGCGCCGTCTTATGAAAGGCACACCGGATAAACTCGTTTGGCCAGGAGAAGAAAAGGGCGGAGTTAAATTGTGGCTCTCGCACGCGTTCTTGTGTTTTGTGGCACTTGTGATTTCCGTGATCGGAATTCGCGGCGGGTTGCAAAGTAAACCGATCAGCTTCGTCAATGCAAACGTGTTCTCGGCTCCTCTTTTGAATAATCTTGTTTTAAACACGACGTTTACTTTTATCAAAAGTTACGGCGCTGAAGGTTTGAAGCAAGAAAAGTTCTTTGCGAATAAAGAAGACATGCTCAAGCGTCTGAACGGCTCCTTCACGGGAACCGCGATGGAGGGCGCTCGTCCGACAAATCCTCAAAACGTGATGATCATTATCTTGGAAAGTTTTGGTGAGGAGTATTTTGGTCCCGTGGATGGGAAAAAATCCTACACACCTTTCTTGGATTCTTTGATGAAGAAATCTTTGGTCTTTGAAAATGCCTATGCCAATGGCCGCCGTTCGATAGAGGGGGTCGGTGCTGTAATGGCCGGGATTCCTGCGATGATGAACGAGCCGTTTATCTCTTCGCACTTTACGTCGAACTACTTCTTGGGCCTTGGAACTTTGGTGGCGCAAAAAGGTTATGCGACCAGCTTCTTCCATGGTGGGCACAATGGAACGATGTATTTTGACTCTTTCATGAAGAGTGCTGGAGTTGAAAGATACTATGGCTCACATGAATACGGAAACTCTGCGGATGATGATGGTGTCTGGGGTATTTGGGATGAGCCGTTTCTGCAATGGATGCTGGTGCAAATGGATTCATTGCCGCAGCCGTTTATGAATGCTGTGTTCACCTTGACATCACATCAACCGTACAAAATTCCAGCCAAGTACAAAGAGACCTTCCCGGAAGGACCGATTGAGATTTTAAAAACAGTTTCTTACACGGATTACGCTTTAAAGAAATTCTTTGAGGAAGCTGAGAAGAAACCTTGGTTTAAAGACACGTTGTTTGTTATCACGGCGGACCACGCGTCGATGCACTATCGTCCCGAATATTCCAACGATGTCGGAAGTTACCGTATTCCTATGTTCTTCTATCATCCGTCGTACCGGTTTCCAAAAACGGATACTTCTAAGATTGTGCAACACGTGGATGTATTGCCGACGATTTTAGATATTCTCAATATTCCCGAGAAAGATAAAAACTATCTGGGCAGTTCTGTGTTTACGGACGGGGATAAAGTTGCCGTGAATTTTATCGACGGACGCTACATTCTTTTTGCCAAAGATTATTTTATCCGTTGGTCACCGGGGCACACGGAACCGCAAATGTTTGCCATCGCAGATCGTGACAGTGAAAAAGAAATCACCGGCGTTACGTTGACACCAGAACGAGCCGCACGTAAGCAAGAATTGACTGAAAAATTAAAAGCCTCTATACAGTACTTCAACGAAGGAATGTGGGATAATAAACTTTATTATCCATCGAAGTAGTATTTTGGTGTTATGGAAGAAAATGTAAGTTTTGAGATCCGTTGTGGGGTTGTGATCGCGGTTTTTGCCGCGATCATGTCGATGAGTGATTTAATTGCGGGCAAGTATGGGGATGATGAAATCATCGGAACCAACGAAAAAGCCGCCGCCTATATGTGGTACCAATCAAAAAGTATCAAAGAAACTTTGGTGGAAGGGGAAAAGTCCCTTCTAGAAAGTTTAAAAGAAGCCGGAGCCATTGAGGCTAAAGCCAGTCAAGGTGTCGATACACATATTGCAAATCTCAACCGCAAGATTCTACGCTATAAAAAAGAGAAAAACGAAATTCTTAAAGGCTCGCAAACTGTTGGTAAAGACAACTGGGTGCAAGATCTCAACGGTGAATTGGGTAAAATCATCGGTGCTCAAGAGATGGAAGCCCATCTAGCATCCTTAGGGCAGGCGGGTGATCGCTTCGACATGGCAAACCTGTTCTTTCAAGTGTGCTTAGTCCTCGGGGCTCTTAGCCTTGTTCTTAAGAAACAAAAACTTCAGAATTTATTCTTTAGTGGCATGTGCGCCTTGGGAATTTTAGGCACCGGTATTTCTGTCTGGGCTTATCTTGGTGTTATTTAAAAACTGACCCATCAATTTTTGCGATATTTCATTTATAAACAGTAAACACGTGATACAATCAGTGGTATTCGAGAAATACATCAAGATTCGGCCGGCCGAAACCGAAAAAGAAGAGGCGGAGGAACCACGCGATGAAACCACTATGCGTTTTTCTTTTGGGCTTATTTGCCTTGTTAAATTTCTCGCATGCAAAACTAAGCTATCCAAAAAAAGTAGGTATAGGTGGTTGGGAAGTCGATGCCGCAGGCACATCACTTGCTCGAATCGAACAAGTTGGTTTTGGTTGGTACTACAATTGGCGCACAGACCATATTTGGGCTCCGGTCAATTCGGTTCCTCGGACAGTCCCATTTGTTCCAATGATATGGGATGAAACCCATGTTTCAGAAACAGTTCCAGTGAATTCAGAGGCTCTATTGGGTTTCAATGAACCCGACAATGCGTCTCAAGCAAATATGACGGTCGATCAGGCAATTACATTGTGGCCTTCGCTGATGAAATTAGGTCTTCGCTTAGGTTCTCCAGCGCCAACCACGGGACAAATCTTGGGATCCTCTTCTTGGTTGGGGCGATTCATGGCGCAAACGAAGACAAAGGGTTATCGCGTCGACTTTGTGGCAATTCACTATTACACCGATAAACATGATGTTGCCGCTTTCAAAGCTTATTTGGAGGCGGTCTATGCTCAGTACGGATTACCGATTTGGATCACGGAGTGGGCGCTGGTTGATTGGGTGCAACCTCAACGCTATTCGCTTGCGGAAACTGCAGCCTTCGCACGTGAAGCTACGATTATGTTGGATAATCTCCCTTTCGTTGAAAGACATGCTTGGTTTTCGTTGAGTTCCGATGGTACCAATATCCATACGGAACTTTTGGACAGCAGTAACAATCTAACGGCGGTAGGGCAAGTTTTCAAAGACCTCCTTGCAGATGAAATGGTTCCTGGGGATTCATCACCACCTACTGCTTCGGTGACTTCGCCGACGACGTCTTCCATTTTGGGGCGTGGTAAGAAGGTAATCATTACGGCGACTGCATCAGACAATGTCGGAGTTCAAAAGGTTTTATTCTATGTGAACGGAAGCGTTAAGTGTACGGTCACCGTAGCACCTTTTAAATGCTCCTGGACAACTCCCAAAAAATCGAGTGACGTTATTCTAGAAGTGGAGGCTGTGGATGCGGCCGGTAACCGAGGGCGCTCAAATTCTGTAAAGGTCTATGTCAGATGATTTGGAACTGGAGATATGTCCTTTAAGCTGCTCGACGGAAGTAGATTTCTCTCTGTAAATCTGTGAGAGAATGGACGATCTTCCCTTCGCTGGCGTTGGCCATGTGATTGAATTCCACTCCAAGAATAAGATGCATGTCATCCTTCTCGCGAATATTTTTAATAATACCTTGAACAAGAATCGGTTCGCGATCGCCTAAAAAGATTTCGGCTTGAACCATGTCATCCAGTTTTAAGTTGGCTTCAGCAAGTGAAATCTCAACAGCGCAACCTTCCGTGCTTAAATCCAAGAGGCGGCACGTGTAGGCGCAAACAACTTGGTTGAGATAGTTGATCACAAATTCCGCAGAATAGTCTTCAGGCAAAACGTAGCGATAGTTGCGACGTCTTTGTAGGTGAAACAGATTTAAAACCGTCAACGTGACGTGGTTTTCACCAACCACGGGGTGAGTTTCAAACAGGTATTTTTCGTGTCCAATTGTGAAGCTCGCCGTAAATGTGTCGCCATCTTGGGTATTCATGCTCGCATCCTCAGGAGGGCGGCATTTCAACTGCATATTGGAATTGATGCTGACGGGTTTCAGTGAAATAGTGCGATCAAATTTATCGCGTAAATAAATCGTCTCTTGATTCGCCAAAACTTTTTGGAGAATCGTTTGCTTATCAGCATCTTTATGAATGGCTTTAAAAACGATCAGAGCTTCACTCATACTACGCCGCCGCTACAATTTTATGGCCACATTCGTGGCAGAACTTCGCACCTGCTTGCAGTTCTACGCTGCATGCTGGGCAAGAAGGGCCGCCTGTGGCTTTTTTCTTCGGAGCTTCTTTTTCGTCCATGTCCACGAAACCTTTTTCATTCCATTTTTCGATTTCACGAAGCATTTTCCAACTTTGAAAAATAGAACGGAACTCTTTCACTTCAAATTGCAAAAGAACGCCGGAGCCTCCATTTTTTCTTTTCATGAAGACGCCTTTACCTTCGAGGCGATTGAAGTGGTCATTATTTAAGTTAATACCGATTTCATTTTTGCAGTATTCGCCAAATTTAGCGAAATCAACACTGACAATACCGAAGCGGTCCGGTTGCTCGTTTTCACAAAGTTTCAAAAGACCGTCGAGCATTTGCTGGCACAGTTCATCGACTTTTAAAAGATCGGAGCGGCCGCCTTTGAAGTAGTAATACTGATAGAATTCAAAAAAGCTTTCGACCAAACCCAAATCCAAGAAATGAACTTTTTGAATTTCATCGGGACCATCTGGATTGTCCGGAGCTTTGCCCATTTCATAAAGAGCGAGTTTTAATTTCACAAGCACATTGATGGCCTGTTCAATACGCTTTGGCGAATCTCCCATCACGCGTTGGGAGTATTGTTTCATCATATTCCAGTCCACAATCACGCGACCAGGCTGAGAGCGATCGCCCTTATGATTGGCTGTATGGAAAACCGCGCCAAAAACTTTTGCCACTTGATCTTCAGGACATGGCGAGGAGTCTTTTTCCAGTTTGCTAGAACGAACATCATTCACAGCCAAGCGCAAACGGTCTGCCAGGGATTTGATAATCACCTTGAGCATTTGAGGAGCGCCTTCGTATTGCTGTTTCAAAGTTTCAACGGGGATCTCTAGAACTTTTGTTTCTGTCGTCGCAACCGCTGAAGTGGGATGAGTGTTTTGTCCCAAGATCACTTGATCGCCCAGGATATGAGAAGAACCCAACTGGAAAAGGTCGATGGTCTTTTTACCGCGGATCAAACATTGGTTCGCTCCGCCGGATTGGATAAGATAAACCGATGTGATTTTATCTCCATCTTTATAGATCACTTCGCCTTTTTTGAACGTTTTTACAGACATAGGCCAATTCTCCTTACGGGCTTCTCAAAGCCTCTATCGGTAAAAAAGCCCTTAAAATTTACTTAAAATCCTCGTATCTAAGGTCTAGTTCCTTCCGCGGCTGCGGAGGATGTGCGATCGCTTGCGGTTGCACTGGATTTAGTCTATAAAGAAGCCCATGGATTACTTCTTTACCCCTGCTTCCCCAGAACACCAAAAGCGCGAAAAGGCGAAAGCCCGCGAGCTGCGTTTAAGTCAGTGGTGGAAGCAAGAGCTGGGTAAAGGTCTATGCTATCACTGTGGGAATCGCTTTAAACCTGGGGATCTTACGATGGACCACTTGATTCCTATCGCGCGCGGCGGGAAGTCCAACAAGAACAACTGTGTGACTTCGTGCAAAGACTGCAATACCAAAAAAGGTTATAAAACTCGGGCCGAGATGGCATTAGAAGAGCTGTCTCAAAATGCGAAAACTGAAACCAGCGAAGTAGAATAATTCTTTATTTAGATTTTTGTTTGATCGAAGCAGGGCTGCGTTCCTGTTTTTTATGAACACGGACAAACTCCATCAGTTCTGCATTTTGCTCGCGGAGTTTTTCATTTTCCTTCAAGATGGCTTCATTCTGAGTTTTAAGAGAAGCTATTTCTTTTTCAACAGCGGCCACTTTCGAGTCGAGACCTGAAAGAGATTGATAGAGTTCTTTGATCGACTCAATAATCGGCGCAATCAGCTTCGTATAAGCGACTGCTTTAAAGCCTTTGTCGTCAGCATGAACAGCTTCCGGGAAGACTTTTTCAACTTCCTGAGCGATAACACCCATGTCTTTGTCATTGGAGAAAGTCAGATCTTTTCTCACGTCGTGTTGCCAATTGAACGTCACACCTCTTAAAGACAGCAACTTTTGCAGAGAATCAGGAATGACTTCGATGTCTTTTTTGAGTCTTTTGTCGGAAAGGTTTTCCCACGCGTTCGTTCCTCCCGAAGTTCCGTTAACGTAGAAGGTTCTGGAAGGACTTGTTGTGGCTATACCCACGTTTCCTCCCGGAATGATAGCCATGCGCGGAACGCAGACATCACCGGCGTCACACAAGATGCCGCTATTATTACTATCATAGTATTCATAAAATTGAAGACCGCTATTATTCGCGCCATAATCGCGCATATTCCACAGCGTCCATTGACTGTAGTAAGGTGCACTCGATGAAGGATTTTTCCCTGCGATATTGATGCTTCCTAAAAGACCTCCGGTATCATCCTGCTCTGAGGTGATCCCGCCTGTTTTAACATGCAGCTTCGCATTCGGATTCGTAGTTCCGATACCGACCCTACCGTTTGTTCCAATCACCATCGCTGTGAGGGCATTTTCGGCCGACTTGTCACGGAAGAATCTTAAATACTCAGATCCATCAGCACCATTGCTGTCGATCTCCCACGCACCGGACCCTGTGCCGTCATCGAGAGTGATCTGTCCACCTTCTGTTGCAGAGGCTTTTCCTAAGCGAATATTTCCACCAGATCCCGCTTGGAATCCGATATCCAGCGGAGCGCGAGGGCTTGTTGTGCCGATTCCTAAATATCCCGTGGAAGTGAGGCGCATTTTTTCTGAGAGTGCGGCTCCAGAAAGTTTAAAGGCAAAGCGCAGATTCTCCGCAATATCATCACCCCAAAACAAAGTCGTATCGCCATCGTTTGTCGTTCCAGTATCGGCATCACGATCCCAGAGTGTGATGCCACCATAATCACTCGCTGAACCAAAAACAGTGATGCCAAGTCCAGAGCTGTCCGTGGTGTTTGCATAGAGATCTGTCACTTGTAGCGTCGAAGAAGGATTTGACAATCCAATACCAACACGTCCTCCAGCACCGTTAATGATTGTGTTCGTTGTCCCTACGTCATTGATTTGCAACGTAGAACTTGTTCCGTTCCAATAGACATTTCCTTTTTTGACTCCGTTGTTAAAGAAGTCAATATAGCTATTTAATCCAGTCGGAGCACTCACTCTCACGCCAGAGTTCGCTGTGGTCGATTGAACCTCAAGAAGAGCATTGGGAGCTGCGGTCCCGATACCAACAAGACCTGTGGAGGTGATGGTCATTTTTGTTGTGCCGTTTGTTTCAAAGCCCAGCGCGAATGCGTCGTTTGTTCCCAACGTGGCATCGGCCCCAAAACTATTTCCGCCGTTAGCAAAAACTCCTGAGGCAGAATAATTCGTACAACCCATAACTCCCGAAGCGTCAAACGTGACGATTTGACCAACACTGCAGTTAAATGTCGTAATGGCGGAACCCGTTCCGTTCGAAGCCAGAAGTCTGTTGGACGTGAGAGAAGTTGCGCCCGTACCACCTTTGCTGACCGGAACAGCAGAAGGGAAGTTCGCAGGATCAGCACTGATAGTTCCCGAAGCCACGGCGATACCAGCTCCGACCTGAACGGCACCTTTCGTTGATGTCGTTGCATCGTTAATAGAAATCGCAGGAGTCGTTGAACCTGTTGCAACTACAATCGGTGCGGTTCCCGTAACGTTCGTCACAGTTCCGTTTGTGGGTGTGATCCATTGAAGACCTGAAGCTTGAGCAGAATTGGCCGATAGCACTTGGCCATTTGTTCCGGCAGGCAGACGAATATCATTTGTTCCATCATGAACAATCAAATCACCTTTGGTGGTACTAGGAGATAAACCATTAAATGCCGCTGTTGCAGTAGTTTGTCCCGTGCCACCGTTGGCGATAGGCAAAGTACCAGTGACTTCAGTTGCTAAATTCACAGCTGCACCGTTGCTTGCTGCCGTCAAACGACCTTGAGCATCGACCGTGATATTGGGGCGAGTATATGAGCCGGCAGTCACTGCTGTATTTGTAAGAGCGATTGTGCCAGTAGAAGTGATAGGACCACCAGTCAATCCAGTTCCCGTTGCGATATTTGTGACAGTACCACCAGAAGAAGTGTCTGTATCATTCGCACACTCCCAACGAGAGTTTGCAGTGATCCATTTGATCACTTGGCCATCAGTACAAGCCACGTTGTTAGGTTTATAAGTTAAGTATTTGGAAGCAGCACTATTGATATCTCCATAATCTAATGTCACAGCACCTGTTTTAGTCGCGACAGAAGTGACGGGGAAAGCGATGGCTGAATTTGAAGCTGCGGTCAAACGGCCTTGAGCATCAACTGTAAAAGTTCCCACTTGAGTTGTTGATCCGTAAGACCCTGCAGATACAGCTGTGTTCGCAAGGGAAATGGTTCCCGTTGTTGTGATAGGACCACCGTTAAGACCGGTCCCTGTTGCGATATTCGTAACTGTACCGCCGGCATTGGAATCATTTGCTGCCGCCCACTTCGTGCCGTCATACTTTAAAATCTGACCCGAAGCTAAGCCAGTTGTGTCGACATCGACACCTTTGATTTTATTTACAGAAACAGCGCCGATTGTTCCACTCACGTCACCTGCAACGGAGACATTGATTGACTGACATTGAAAGGACGCAGAAACAGAATTCCAATAGGGAGTTTGATGAGCCGCACAGTTCGCACTTCCCACCGCAGAATTAAAAGCGGTGATTGTGAGATAATTACTCAGTGTCGAATTCAAGTTTGTCACATCACTCATCGCGATGGCGGAACTTCCCCATTGAGTGCCGTCGAACTTAAAAAAGTGCCCGTTTGTGGGAGCCGCATTTGAAACAGCGGTTCCTTGTAGTTTTGCGACTGAAGGATTCGGATATGTTCCACCCAAATCTCCACCCGCTGCCCCAGTTGGTATACGCGCATCTGTAAAGCGAGCGTCGTTACCCGCTGCCACTGTTCCTGCCGTTGTTCCTACATTTAAAGTCACAAGGGGAGTAGAGGTGTTGTTCGTGATAGTGATATATGAATTCGCAGAAGTAACGTTTGTCACAGTTCCGCCGCTGGCACCAGTAACAGGAGCGCAGGATAAAGCAGTCCCGTCCCAACTTAAAAATTCATTGGCATTACAAGTTGGAATTCCTGTCTTTGCGACAAAGTCACTCTCTGTTTTTGAGCCTAACTTTTCCGCGGCAAGGGCATAAGCTGAATAAGGCACAGATCGGATCTCGCTGGACGGAGAAATCACTTTCCAGCCAGAGCCATCATGAAACTGCACTTTTAGAAGTCGAATATCTCCCACGGAGGCGGCATAGGTCGCACCGCCAGAGCAGTTATGTGTTTTAGAGTTGTTAAACGAATCTAGAAGTGTGAATAGGGGATCCGCCGGAAATAATTTTGTACCAGAACCAATAGGTACATCAAAAACCCCTTTGGAGTTTACCATATTCACGCCATCGCGTTGCTCGCGATAGATCACACAATTTCCATTGGGGCTTGTGATTTCAAAAAGAAAACTGGTGTTATTGTACTCTAATGGTGAGCCATCGTTTTTGAGGATACGCCCTTGATATGTCAGTGCATTCGGCGATGCTTGCGCCACAAGTCCCATAAGGACGCCAAAAATTAAAACCAGGTACGTTCCGATATGCATAGATACAGATCTTATCGGTCGATAAGCGAACGAGCTTTATTGGATCTTTACGGTAGTGTCTCGGAATTGAACGGCCTTTGGTCCTAGTAAAAAAGCTTCAGAGTAAAGTTCTTATTTATTAAGAGCTTTATTTCGATAATTGCTTTTCAAGACGTTCAAGACGAACTTTGATTTCGTCGTTTTCCTTTTTAATTCTCTCGTTTTCTGCTTTGACCTGATTGTTTTCTTCTTTGATCGAAGCAATTTCTCTGGTTTGTCTATCAACGGTTTCATGCAGTTTTTGCGAGTCATCCATCCACTTGTGGTAAAGTTCTTGAATCGCACCAATAAGTGGAGCAATCAAATCCGGATAGGTCACAAGCTTCGTTCCACCAGGGAGAGTGTTTTCCCCGTGGTCTACGCGCACGGCTTGCGGAAATACTTTTTCAACATTTTGTGCGATCAAACCAAGACGTTCGCCTTCCTGTTTGTGGCGACTTTCATTTTTCCAAGTGAAGGTCACGGCATCCAGTTGCAAAACTCTGTCGAGGGCATAAGGGATTGGGCGAATATTTTCTTTCAATCGTTGGTCTGAAGAAGTGTTAAATGCCGAGGCGGCGATGGGGCCCCACGAAGAAGCTCCATTACCGACTTTCACTCCTCCGGTTCCTGTGTACCAGTTTAGATAAATACCGCGATCTGCTCCTGATGAATGGGCCTCAAGGTGGAAATTACCTGATCCATTAATGTTACCCCCGTTAATAGCGTTGATGAGAGCGGTCCCTTGAACGTGGAGTAATTGTGAAGGCGAGGAGGTTCCGATACCGACGTTACCGTTTGTATTAATAAACATCTTCGCCGTCATATTGGCGGCAGCTCCAGCGGCTCCAACAGCTCCATCATCCGTATTAAAAGAAATTCCTCCGGCTAATCCAATGGAAGCCGGCTTCGAGTTTCCTCCGGCGTATTTCCACCCAGAGTTGAAATACACATTTCCAGAAATCATCGGAGCGTTGTAAGTTAGGAACAGGGGACCAGACCCTGTTGCTATAGCGTTACCAACTTGAACCACGGTCTGATCCGCACCGCTGGCAGAGGCGCCATTCACATGAAGTTTAAATTGGGGATTTGCGTTGCTAATACCCACGTTTCCAGTGTCACGGCTCACGGCAACGAATCCTGATTCAGCACTGTTGTTGACAGCTCCCATTTTCACAACATTGAGACCGCCACGATCATCGTAATAAAGGCTGCCACCGTAGGCATTTGTTGTCGTAGGGTCTTGAATAAAAATTCCTGGCGATCCCTCTTCACCGCCACCTCCGGCAATATGAAGAGTTTGGATGGGGCTGGCTGCGCCGATACCCACGTTTCCTGCGAAATAGTTCGTATTCGTTGCATCTGATTGGTAGAGACCGTATTTATTCGTAGCTTCAACACTGGCAATGTAAACGCCATAACCCGTTGTGACGGTTCCTCCGCCTGTATTTGTAACTCCGAAGGAGCCGCCTTTGGCTGAAGTGACCGTTCCTGTAGATTGGTTGTAGATTGTTCCAGCAATACCTGTGGCTGCTGAAATTGCGCTGGCAGTTTTGTGGTAAACGTCGCTGACAGAGCCGATAGTGCTAGTGATGGAGCCAGTTTGGCCTGGAGCGGTTTCGATACGATTCACAGCGCCGTAAAGAGATCCGGTAAAATTGTATGAAGTACTTGGCGTAATTGTCGACCAAGAGCCGTGTAAGTTCGAAGGCATGTCAGCGGTGAGAGCCGGTGACATCTGAAATTTAGCCATTGTGGCAGGAGGAGTGGCCGATGTGTTGTAGACATGGAGTTGTGCGCCAGGACTTGTGATACCAATGCCGACATTACCTGCAGAAGTCACAGTCACTCTTGTGGAGCCATTCGTTTCAAGATTTAATGCGTAGTTGTCGTTTGTTCCAAGAGTTGCATCTGCACCAAACGAGTTTCCGCCATTGAGGAAAACAGAACCCGTCGTGAATGTTGAACAGATCATCAGCCCTGTGGCATCGAAAGAAATCATTTGTCCGATAGCACAGTTAAATGTTGTGACCGCGGAACCAGTTCCGTTGGAGGCAAGAAGTCTATTCGCCGTAAGAGATGTTGCTCCTGTACCACCTTTAGAAACAGGAACAGCGGAAGGGAAGTTTGCAGGATCAGCGCTGATGGTTCCCGATGAAACCGCGATACCTGCACCGACTTGAACCGCGCCTTTTGCACCTGTAGTTGCATCATTGATTGAAATCGCAGGAGTTGTTGATCCTGTTGCTACAACAATGGGAGCTGTTCCAGTGACATTCGTCACAGTTCCATTTGTTGGCGTGATCCATTGAAGACCTGAAGCTTGAGCCGAGTTGGCTGATAAAACTTGTCCATTTGTTCCGACGGGAAGACGGATATTATTTGTTCCATCACGAGTGAGAATATCTCCTTTTGTTGTTAAAGGAGAAAAGCCATTGAACGCGGCTAATGCCGAAGTTTGTCCCGTACCGCCGTTGGCTATCGGAAGAGTTCCTGTAACATCCGAAGCGAGATTGATCGCAGCTCCACTACTTGCTGCCGTTAAGCGACCTTGAGCATCAACAGTAATGCTAGCTCTTGTGTAAGAGCCAGGAGTGACTGCTGTATTAGCAAGTGAGATAGTTCCAGTAGAAGTGATGGGGCCGCCGCTTAAGCCAGTACCAGTTGCGATATTAGTAACCGTACCACCTGAAGATGTATCTGTATCATTCGCACACTCCCAACGAGAGTTTGCAGTCACCCATTTAATAACTTGTCCATCGGTACAAGCTACGTTGTTGGGTTTATAAGTTAAGTATTTGGAAGCCGCACTGTTGATATCCCCATAATCAAGAGTCACAGCGCCAGTCTTCGTCGCAACAGACGTCACCGGGAAAGCAATCGCTGCATTTGATGCCGCAGTCAAGCGACCCTGAGCATCGACGGTGAAAGTTCCAACTTGTGTCGTTGAACCATAAGAATTTGGAGTGACCGCAGTATTAGCGAGAGAAATAGTTCCTGTCGAAGTAATAGGTCCGCCACTTAGGCCAGTACCCGTTGCGATATTTGTAACTGTACCACCCGCATTTGAATCCGCAGCTGGAGCCCAGTTTGTTCCATCAAATTTTAAAACTTGTCCTGATGTTGGTGCCGTCGCACTTACAGGTTTCGTTTGAAGTTTTGCAACAGTGGGATTGGGATAAGTCCCACTGAGATCTCCTCCCGCGGCACCAGTCGGCGTGCGTGCATCAGTAAAACGAGCATCATTACCCGCAGCCACAGTGTTCGCCGCAGTTCCTACATTCACAGTTAAAACAGGAGTTGTTGTTCCCGTTGCTACAGATAAATAACTATTTGCACTTGTGACACTTGTTACTGTTCCCCCTGAAGAAGTGTCTGTGTCATTCGCACATTCCCAGCGAGAGTTTGCCGTCACCCATTTAATAACTTGTCCGTCAGTACAAGCGACGTTGTTTGGTTTGTAAGTTAAATATTTTGAAGCTGCACTGTTGATGTCACCATAATCGAGAACCACAGCACCAGCTTTTGTTGCCACAGAAGTTACGGGAAATGCAATCGCTGCATTTGATGCCGCCGTCAAACGACCTTGGGCATCGACTGTGAAAGTTCCAACTTGTGTTGTTGAACCATATGATCCAGCACTCACAGCAGTGTTTGCCAAAGAAATAGTTCCAGTAGAAGTGATTGGACCACCACTCAAGCCAGTGCCCGTCGCAATATTCGTAACAGTACCGCCAGCATTTGAATCCGCAGCCGGAGCCCACTTCGTTCCATCATATTTAAGAACTTGGCCAGCGGCTAACCCTGTTGTATCAACATCAACACCTTTGATTTTATTAACGGAAACTGCACCAATCGTTCCACTCACATCACCTGCAACAGACACGTTGATCGCCTGACATTGGAATGATCCGGAGACTGAGTTCCAGTACGGCGTTTCATAAGCCGCACAGTTCGCACTTCCCACCGCAGAGTTAAATGCAGCCACAGTATGATAGTTACTCAAAGTAGAATTTAAATTCGTCACATCACTCATCGCAATGGCAGAACCCAACCACTGAGTTCCATCAAACTTTAAGAAGTGACCATTCGTAGGAGCCGCAGCAGAAATCGCCACACCTTGAATTTTACCAACCGAAGGATTCGGATAAGTTCCACTTAAATCTCCACCGGCTGTTCCCATTGGAACACGAGCATCCGTAAAACGAGCATCGTTACCAGCAGCAACAGTTCCCGCAGTGGTTCCCACATTCAAAGTGACAAGGGGAGTGGAAGTGTTATTGGTGATTGTGACATAAGAGTTTCCGGACGTCACATTCGTCACAGTTCCTCCGCTGGCGCCACTGACAGGAGCACAAGAAAGGGCCGAACCATTCCAAGTTAAAAATTCATTGACGGCACAGCTAGGAACACCTGTTTTTACAAAGAAATCACTTTCCGTTTTTGTTCCCAGTTTCTGTGCTGAAAGAGCATAAGCAGAATAAGGAACAGAACGAATCTCACTGGACGGTGAAATCACCTTCCAGCCACTGCCATCATGGAACTGAACTTTCAAAAGACGAATATCTCCCGCGGCGGCAGAATAGGTAGAGCCTCCATAGCAATCATGGATTTTAGAGTTATTAAAAGCATCTAAAAGAGTAACAAGAGGATCGGTAGGGAAAAGTTTTGTACCTGAACCGATAGGCACATCAAAAACCCCACCGGAATTCAGCATATTGATACCATCGCGTTGTTCACGATAGATCACGCAAGTGCCATTGGGATTGGTGACCTCAAATAGAAAACTTGTATTGTTGTATGTAAGAGGAGAACCATCAGCTTTAAGGATGCGACCTTGATAAGTCAAAGCATTCGGAGCCGCCATTGCAAAGGGCGACAGAACGAACAGTAAAAAAAGAACCAGGTACGTGCCGAAGAAGTTCATGACTAACTTATCGGCTCTTTACAGGTTTTTTATGAATTACCAATACGATATTTTTCAATTTGAGACGTACGACGAGTCTTCTAAGCGAGCGAGGCCTTGGCTATGGTCAAGATCGCCTCCGTTTTCCCTTCTTTTTTAAGGGGCGCCATCCAGTACATTTTATTACGGATGGAAAGACGTTCTAATGAGTCTCTCTCATGTATCACATGCTCTTTATTGGGAACCTCTAAAGCTTTGTCAGGATTGCTCATAAAAAGCCCGATGGTGTCTTCGATATTCTTTTGATCTTCAGGAGCCCGTTCATAGAGGTGATACCATTTGCGACAGTACAGATCTTCCAAGGTGTAGCTGCAAACTTCAAAAAAGAGCAAAGTTCTAAAAATCTGCGTTCCAGAAAAGGTGTAAGCTTCAACCAAGTTGTCGGACTTTATTTGTTCCAAGATAAAAGGATCGGCATTCAAACCCTGGCGAAGCAGCGCTTTTTCGGTGAAATGTTTGGGGTCTCGCAAAGAGCCGCCCTCCATTTTCACATCGAGACAAATTTGATAATAAATTTGTAAATCGCGTATCACTTCGATTTTTTCAGTTTCTGAAAGTAACGCAAAGAATGACAGAGAAGGGTTGGAATAGGGGCGAATCACCAGTCCGGCATCTAAAATCAAAGCACAAATATTCTCGCTATGAACTTTAAATCTTTGTGTTAGGCTAAGTCCGGATGAAGATTTCATAGGATTCTATTAGCACTAATCTTGTTTAGTTGTGAGGTGCGATTCCTCATATTCAAAATTACACCACGCAGCGTTGAGCCTTTAGTCTTGCTTTAACCCCCTGCGTTGGAGTTAACCTATCAAAGTCATTCATTAAAAAATTGCCAGGATGGGAATTTTTCGCGTTAGCCCGAAGGGGCGTGGGCAGGAGCCCGCGACAAAATTCGTTAACATCTCGTGAAGGATCAAGCGACCGTGAGTAAGATTACTAAAAGTAGTACCGCTGAATATTTTGCGAAGAACCTCCAACAGGTGGGATTCTCGTCTCCATTAAAAGCCGTTTTGACGACTTTAAAAGAGGCCGTGGATAATTCCCTTGATGCCTGTGAGGCAGCGGGCATTCTTCCTGATCTATTAATTGAAGTTGCCAAGGTAGGCACAGGATCAACGAAAAATACTGATTTAATTCGCATCGTTGTCGAAGATAACGGGCCGGGAATTGAAGGCGAAGATCTAGCCAAAGTTTATGGTGAATATCTCGCATCTTCTAAATTTGGACGTGGACAATGTTCACGTGGACAACAAGGTATTGGTATCTCTGCAGCGACGACATGGGCGCAAATGACGAACGCACGAGGTGTGAGCGTTATTTCTAAGACGAAAAAAATGCGTAAAGCGATCTCTGCGCAAGTTGACGTGGATATCAAATCAAATACGGGCGTTATTAAGAATAAAGAAACTTTGGATTGGGATCGTGAGCACGGAACTCGTGTTGAATTCGTTCTTGATGGACGTATTCAATTAAATGGTGACGGCGGTATCGTGACTTATATTGAGGGTACAATCCTCGTGAATCCGCACATGACTGTGACTTACAAGTTGATGGAAAACGATTTCGTCACCGTCAACCGCGTCAGCACGGACGTTCCTCAAGTTCCAGAGGCTTCTTTGCCTCATCCGCATACCTTCAAATTGGGTGAGTTCATCACGCATTCAACTTTGTTCGGAAAAACGACTCTTTCTAAGTTTTTGAAAACTGGATTCTCGCGTATTTCAGACCAATCCATTTCCGAATTCGTGAAAAAAGGCCTGCCAAAAGGTCTTCTTGAAAAACCAATCACTTCTTTGACTGAAGAAGACTTTAAAAAGGTTTTCCAAGCTGTTCAAAATACAGAGTTGATGGCCCCTTCCACGAAGTCTGTTTTGACTGTGGGTGAAGAGGCGTTGTCGAAATCAATCACTCGTTTGGGTGAAATCGACTTCTTCGCCGTTGTGACTCGTAAACCGACAATTTGTGACTTTAAACCAGTGGTTGTCGAAGTGGCTTTGGCGCGTTTCAAAGACCGCAATCAATCGCCAGATTCTCCAGTGACTTTGCTTCGTTTCGCAAACCGCGTTCCTTTGCAATTTGATAAATCAGGTTGTGCGATCACATGGGCGATTGAGTCTGTAAACTGGAAAGCTTATGGTCTTGGTCAGCCGAAAGACAGCTTGCCACTGGGACCATATATTTTTGCGGTTTCCATCGTATCTCCGTTCATTAAATTTAAAAATGCCTCGAAAGAAACTATCGACGCTTCTGAAGAGCTGGTGGGTGAAATTCGTCTGGCATTGATCCAAGCTGGCCAAAAACTTTCTCGTCACATCAAAAAAGAAGTGAAAGAGGCGGATTTGGAAAGAAAACTGGCTCATATCGAGCAGTTCGGACCGATCTTGGTGGAAGGTTTGGCAAGAATTATCAAAGCTCCAGAGTCTCGTAAGAAAAAAGCGGAAGAGGGTTTGAAAAAACTTTTGGGCCGCGATTCTGAAGAGGCGATGGCAGATTTGGAAGCAGCGGAATCAAAACTTCTTGAGCAAAAAAAGCGTGAGAAGAAAAAGGGGATCGACCACGATGACATCGAAGAAGATGTTATTCGCGGCGAAGATCTAGTCGAAGAAGCTTCAGAACCGCAAGGTACGAAGAAAACCACGACAAAAAAAGAAACGACTAAAAAGACAACCGCTAAAAAGAAGTAGGCTTAGATTATGGGAAAACTTCTCAGCATTCGTGAATTAAAAATTGATATCCCTAAGGAAGCGCGCATCTTGGCAGACAAGATGTTGAAAGACCTTGAGTCTTCAAAGCGCCCGGTTTTAGAGGCGGTAAAGACTTCTTTAGATAACTCTTTGTACAACTCTAAAGTGGGTTATTTGACTCCGGGAGATAAAGTCGTTCGCACAGAACTGAATGTATCTTCTGTTCAGAAATTGGCTCGCGTGGTTTTCGTTCTTGAGATTCTATTGAATAACTTGGACAAAGGCGCGGTAAATACGAAGCGTGAATTGTACTACATGTGCAAAGGCTTGATTAAAGGCAATCCTCGTTTGAAACCTTTGGATTTCGACGATCAACCTGAATCAGATGCGATCATCGATTTTATCGGTGACATGCTTGAAGTGTACCGTGAAGAGTTGAACTGCTTTGCCAATGACCGTGGTGGACAGACTTACTCTCAACAATTGGTTGTGACTGAAACTTTGGCCGATGGCGATAAAGCTGTTGTCGATCTTTCGACTTTGGGTACGTCTCCGTTCCAACCAAAGAACAAACCGCAATCGTTGAAGTTGAAAGCAAAAAAGAAAATCGACTTCTGCTTGATCGTAGAGTCTGAAGGTACGGCGAATACATTGGTCACAATGGGATTCACAAAACGTAACAACTGTATCGTGATGGGTGCTCAAGGGGTTCCTTCCAACGGTGTTCGTGGTTGGTCGAAACTGATCCAAGAAGAACTAGATGTTCCAATGTACTTCTTCGGGGATCTCGATGCGTACACATTGCAAAATATCTTCCGTACCTTGAAAGCGGGTTCTGCGGCTTCTTTGATCCGTAACGCCGACTTCTCTGCACCGAATGTGAAATTCTTGGGAGTGTTGCCTGAAGACGTGAAAAAATACGATCTTCCTCACTACAAAGTGAAAGAATCTGATCCAGCTGAAGCGCGCGCTTTGAAAAAAGCGAAAGATGCTTTGGAAAACGATCCGTTCTTCCTGGATAAAAAGAATAAAAACTTGGCGGATATCCTTCGCTGGTTGATCAAAGAAAAGATTCGTTGCGAGCAACAGTCGTTCTTCTCAGTAGATCCGAATGATCCAATCAAGACAGAAAAACTGATCTTGGAAAAAATCAAAAGAGGATCTTACGTTTAAGATTAGGATATAATTGGAACAGACTCATAACACAGGTCAGGTGCGTTGTGGATATCCAGAAAATCCTTCTTCTTTGCAGTCTGCTGTCTATTGCCTCCTGCAAATCCAGTTCGGGAGGCTCGTCGTCCCCCGTTCCAACACCTGCTTGCTCTACACTGCAACTGGAAACGGATATGTCGGCGATTCTCAGTGGTGGTGCGGGATCGGAAGTTCCGTTCACCTACACCATCGAAAGAGCAGATGGGCGAACCTTCACATATAACTACGGAAGTTCCAGCCTGAACACGGTCTATGAGTCCGCTTCCACTTCGAAGTTGGTCACTTCGACCATCATTCTTCGCCTGGTGGAACAAGGCGCGCTGAGCCTCAGTGACAAACCCCAGACTCATATTCCAAGCTGGCCACTAGGTTCAGGTGACAGCCTTTATAACATGACACTGTCGCACCTTTTAAGTTTTCGCTCAGGTATGACAGACGAACTGTTTTGCCTTCACAGTGGCGTCGCCGATTTTGAAACCTGTACCAAGAACATGGCCGCAAACAATGCCGGAAACGGCAACATTCCCGGCAATCTCTTCTACTATTCTGGTGTCCATATGCAGGTCGCGGGTCTCATGGCACAGTATGCGTCTTCGGCGGCCTCGTGGCAGGACATCTTCGGCCAGTTTAAAACCGCTACGGGACTTTTTACTAACGCCACCTATGACCTTCCATCGGCGACAAACCCTCGACTTGGTGGGGGCATGCGCTGGACGGCCACAGAGTATATGAATTTTTTGCGAGCCCTGAAGAATGGAACTTTGCTTAACACGTCTTCCATGAATGAACTTCTCAAAGATCATACGGCCTCAAGCCAGATCGTCTATTCTCCGCCTAAGACGGATCTCAATGAGGAGTGGCACTACGGACTCGGGATTTGGCATGAGTGCCAGAACTCCACCTATAACTGCAATAGCAGCACCGGCCGCGTCTCCAGCCCCGGTGCCTACGGATCTTATCCATTCTGGGATCGCACTAAAAATTATTTTGGCATCGTTGCCCGACAGGGCGCCTCCGGGACCTATCCCAAAGGCATTCAGATTGAAAGAAGTGTGCGCAGCAAAGCCGAACTTTGGGCCACCTGCGCACAATAGCCAGTGCCACACTGTTGACGTCGTAAAAGTGGCATTCATTTTTCAATAGACTTTCATTTGGAAGTATCTGAGTAGGCTAGATCTGACCTAAAATGCATTTAATACATTTTAAGTGGGGGGAATTGAGTTTTTCGCCCGCAAACCTTATAACTGCGTCTTAAGCGAAGTCTATGAAATTACCGAGAATTTCTTTGAATATTAATAAGTCCGTAGTCCTCTCTGCCTTGTTGCACGGAGGCGCTTTCTTATTGGGACTTTCCTTGGCTGCTCCCGAAATCGTGCCTTTACCTGTGGGTGTGGAGCTCATGTACGGCGACGGTGGTACTGAGCGCGCACCAAAAGTTGAAGAAGTAAAACCCGTTAAAATCAAAACAGCCGTTGTCGCTGATGATTCCGATGCGCCTGCATTGAAAAACGAAAAAGCAGAAACTGTTGAACAACCTCATCAAGCTTCCTCTGGAAAAACCATGGGCTCACTCGCGGGAACTTCCGACAAGGGCGCCCTTGAAGGCCGAGAAGGTGTTGCCAACGGCATCGAAGTGTCTCCAGAACAACGCTACCTCTACGAAATCAAAAAACTCCTAGAGCGCCGCAAGCGTTACCCAGTCATGGCAAAAAAAATGGGCCAGAGCGGAAAAGTAACAATGCGTTTTACCCTAGCAGCCGATGGCTCTCTCAAAGAGAGCGAAATCGTCGAAAAAACTCCCTACGATTCTTTGAACAAAGCTGCACACGAGCTCGTGAAAGGCATCGACGGAATGAAACCATTCCCTCAAGAAATTCAAAAAACTTCGTGGGTGATCACTGTGCCTATCGAATATTCTCTTAATTAAATTTTGTAGTGGGCTTCGGGCAGGGAAAATAAAATTCCAATTTCGATCGTGCGACGAAAATGTACTAAGAAATATTATTGGGAAGTTATAACAAAACTTTTTGAATTTGAGGTTCATTCACGCGCCAGGGAAGCGTGACTAACAAGCGCTAAATGATCGTCATAAAAACGCGCAGTTTTTCCAACGTCTAAAACAACCATTCAAGATACAAAGTATTTCGAAGTTCAGCAAAATTTGAAGCTATGGAGAGTGGGCTTAGGGGTGGACCGAAGGACGGCCTTCGTCGGCGCCACGATGGCGCGAACCACTGCGAAGCAGTGGCGACGACCGAGCCCGGAAGGCGTGCCGCCCGCAGCGTCTACCCCTAAGCCCACTCTCCATAGCTTCAAATCCCCGCTCGAAGCGAATCATAAGCTACTTAGTAATCCCCTGAAAGTTAGTACAGTAGTAGACGTAAAAAGTACGAGCGTGAATTCCATGACGGAATGTTTTCATTTCTTCTTTTTGGCAAGAGTCCCACTTCGCCCATTCGATAGGATCAGCAGGATACTTCTCAGTACTCACAAAGATCGCATCTTGTCCTTTGAGGTTGTTCATCTCTTCAGGCGATTGCATCACCGTGTAGTGACTGACTGTTGAACTCAACATATACACTTTTTGTTTCGTGCCCCATGTTGTCTGCGCAGTGTTTTCATAGCGGTGAGCCGCGATGAATGGTTTTCTTCCGCTCTCGGCATGAATTTCTCTTTGGCGACGATTCACATAGCGGCCAAGATCTTCCCAGCCTGTGAATTCATTGCTGAAGTCGTAAGTGGTTTTCCACTCTCCGCTTGGATTGAAAAGCTTGTAGGCTTTTGGAATCCACGGATAAGCAAATGGTGTGTAGCTGATAAGTCCCAACACCAAGAAGAATCCGACGATACCCCAAGTGTAGATCTTGTTGCGTGGCTTCACGATTTTGCGGCGGCCCCAGTGTAGACCTTGGGACCAAATAGCTCCCGCGCCCATCAACAACAATGTGTAAGCAGCGCCACTCCAGTGCGGTTTGTATTCTGCAAACAAAGGTTGCGGATAGAAAACGGCGATGGAGGGAAGTGTTAAGCACAGGAGGAATCTCCAGCGCGCTTCTTTGACTTTCACGAAGGATGTGATGAAAGCCAAAACGATCATCACGTACAAGAACGGTGTTGTGAATAAAAGTTGGGCTGCAAAGAACACGAACCAACGAGAGAGAGTGAAAGATTCTCCGGTGTGGCGATCATGGAATTGATATTTAAATCCAGGCCACTCATGCAGATGGTTCCACAAGAAGATCGGTGTGCAAAGCACAGTTGCAATTAGGAAACCCACCCACGGCCATGGTGTCAGCAAATCTTTGCGACGTTGCGGAGTTGCCAAAAGATATAATCCAAAACCGGGAGCTAACAAGGCGATGATGAATTTGGAATTCAATCCAAGTCCCATCAAGACACCTAGCCATAGCCACGTTTTTTTCACGCTCCAACGTTTATCGTCTTCGCGCACGCCTTGCCAGAAAACCCAAGAAGCCGCGACCCAACAAAACATGAAGGGAGGCTCAGGGGAGGCAACATAACCGCCAAAGCCCCAGAACGGAGACCACAGCAAAATAAAGCCGACAAAAATAGCCGCCCACTCATCGAAAAGATCTTTGGTGAGTTTGTAGAGCAAAACAACCGTTCCGACAAAACACAGGAAGCCGGGGAGGCGCACGCCTAAGTAAGTGTCGCCGAAAAGACTCGTTGTGATCGCTTCAAGCCAGGCAATCATAGCCGGGTGATCGAAATAAGAAAGTTGTAACCACTTCGACCATGACCAGTGGTAAGCTTCATCATCAATAAGGCCGATATTTAAAGAGAAAAAAGCTCGAAATAGCAGTGTGAGAATAAAGAGAATTGTGACTTTCTGCGCTGTGCTTTGCTGCTTCCAAAATTCACGAATCACGGGTGTTTCCTTGCTATCTGGGTGTCAGTGGTCAGTCCTATTATTTCATGGCGCGCAAGGCAACATCTTTCTTGCCTAGAGCAGAGGCTCAATGCGAATCTGCTCCGATGAAATGGACCCTTATTGCAGCGACAGGCCTCTTGATTTTTTCGGGCTGTCAAAGTTATCGCTATTACGATCCCACGAAGCCTCATCGTGGCGAGAGTCGTTTTTTTAATAACTACGATAACTCCCCTAAGGCGAGCTTTTGGAAGTGGCAATGGGAGCGTTTAACAGGGCCTAAAATCGAAGAGCCGCCATTTCAACCTGAGGTGTTAAAAACTGACACGGCTTTCTTGCGCAATAATCGCAATGAAAACACATTGACGTGGGTTGGGCACGCGACGTCTTTGCTGCAAATCGATGGCGTCAATGTTTTGATGGACCCGGTGTTCTCTGAGCGGGTTTCTCCAGTCAGTTTTGCGGGCCCCAAACGACTTGTTGCTTTGCCATTTGAAATTTCGGAACTGCCAGCGATTGATATCGTTGTTGTTTCCCATGCCCATTATGATCACTTGGATCTACCGACTCTCAGAGAGTTGGCAAAAAGAGATGCAAATACCATCTTCTTAGTTCCTCTTGGCGACGAAGCGCTTTTAAAATCTGAAGGCATTCAAAACGTCAAAGAAATGGACTGGTGGGAAAACATGCAGATCAAAAATCTGACACTGACATTCACTCCAGCACAGCATTGGACTCAACGAGGACTTTTTGACACGAATAAAACTTTGTGGGGCGGTTGGCATATTCAGGGCAAAAACCTGAAGGCTCTCTATACTGGCGACACGGGCTACTCCCAGGACTTAATCGACATTCGCAAAAAATTGGGGCCCGTGGATCTGGCACTGATTCCCATTGGAGCCTATGAGCCACGTTGGTTTATGAAACAACAACACGTGAATCCCGAAGAAGCTTTGCAGGTGCATCGGGATTTAGAATCTAAACTTTCTATCGGCGTGCATTGGGGAACTTTCCGTTTGGCTGATGAGCCTATGGCAGCTCCCGTTGAGGATTTAAAGAAGGCCCTAGAGAGTAATCATCTGGATGCCGGTGTTTTCCGTGTGATGAAGCACGGTGAAATTTTGAAGTTAAAAAATTAAAGAGGACGTATGCAAAAATTCCGAGTTGAAAAAGATCTTTTAGGCGAAAAAAATGTTCCTGTGGATGCCTATTATGGAATTCACACCGTGCGTGCGGTAGAGAACTTTCAAATTTCCGGAAAAACAATTGGCGAGAGTGAACTCTTTGTTCGCGGATTGGCTTTGGTAAAAAAAGCGACGGCTTTGGCCAATGGCGAACTGGGAACTGTTTCTAAAGATGTGGCTCAATCCATTGTGGAAGCTTGTGATGTGATTTTGCAAAACCCGAAAAAATGGGCGTCGCAATTTCCTTCGGATGTCTATCAGGGTGGGGCGGGGACTTCCGTCAATATGAATGCCAATGAGGTGATCGCGAATATCGCACTAGAAAAGCGCGGTCTTGAAAAAGGCACTTATGCGGTCATCAATCCCAATGATCATGTGAATAAGTGCCAGTCCACGAATGATGCCTATCCAACGGCCTTTCGCGTGGCTCTTTATGAACATTTAAATGTGGCGATCAAAGCGGTGGACGATCTGGCTCTGGCTTTTGAAAATAAGGGCAAGGAATTTAAAAATGTTTTGAAGATGGGGCGCACACAATTGCAAGATGCGGTGCCCATGTCTTTGGGGCAAGAGTTCAACGCCTTTGCGACTCTTTTGAAAGAAGACAGTCGTCTTATTAAAAATGTGCAAAAACTTATTTTGGAAGTGAATTTGGGAGCGACGGCGATTGGCACGGGAATCAACACGCCTCCGGGTTATGCGCCTTTGGCCGTGCAGAAACTGGCGGAAGTGACGGGATATCCTTTTGTTCAATCCGAAGATTATATCGAAGCGACCAGTGATTGTGGTGCTTACATTATTGTTTCTGGCGCGCTCAAAAGAACGGCCGTAAAACTTTCTAAAATTTGCAACGATTTGCGTTTGTTGAGTTCAGGCCCTCGTGCGGGACTTAAAGAGATCAATCTCCCAGAAATGCAAGCGGGCTCTTCGATTATGCCAGCAAAAGTAAATCCGGTGATTCCTGAAGTTGTAAATCAAGTGGCCTTTAAAATTATCGGCAATGATTTGGCAGTAACTTTGGCGGCAGAGGCAGGACAACTGCAACTCAATGTGATGGAGCCTGTGATTGCGTCGAGCCTTTTTGAATCTTTGGATCTTCTCACTCAAGGTTGCGTGACCTTGCAAAACAAATGCGTGAAAGGAATCACGGCCAATGTCGATCGTTGTCGTGATTACGTGATGAATAGCATTGGCATCGTGACGTTCTTAGATCCTCTTATTGGACATGATGAGGGCGATAAGATTGGAAAGATCTGTGCCGAGACTGGAAAGAGCGTTGCCGAGGTGGCGATTGAACGAGGTCTTGTGACTCAGGAGCAACTCAACGAAATTTTCTCCATCGAAAATCTGCTCAATCCCAAGTACATGGGGAAGCTGAAAAAATAATTCACTCTTTAGGAGGGCTGTCTTTCCAAAGGAACTGTGGGTTTGCAATGATGACTCCCAGAAGACTTAAAAGACATCCCAAACCGGTGGCTTGCAGGCGTAGCAAGGGCGTGCGCATGTCACCGTGTTCAATGCTTGGCATATCTAAAATCAACAGCAGCATCACGACCACAACAGCAGAGCCCAACCAATAACTGCGGCTTAAAGCCCAAGGTCCCCAGAAACTAATCAGAGTTAAAGCTAAGATCGCAAGCCATGGTGAATGAATCGTCAGGATCAGTGCTTCAGCAACGAGGACTCCGATCAAGGTGCCAAAAAATCTTTGCACGCTCCGGTAAATACTTTGTTTGGCATCGGGTCTCATGATGATTAGGACCGTACCCACGGCCCAATAACCGTGATCCACTTTGAAGTAATCAACAATAATCAAAGCGATAAAAACAGAAAGACTGTAGCTAAAAGCATAAAGGTGACGGTTTCTCTCTGTCGTCAATGAATCTTTCAAAGTCGCACGCAGGCGCGTAAAAGGATTGGGTTTGTGACGTCTTAAGAAAACTAAGACCGAAAGAAAAACCACAACACAGATATAACCTAGAAAAGCGTAAGCCAAGGCTTCTTTGAGATATTTCTCAATAGCAAGTGAGTAGGCTCCGGCGAGAACTTGAAAAGTTCCAAACAAAATGGCGCGCTCCAGTTCCGCACCCTTTCCTCCCATCAGTCCCATCCAATAAGTCAGCGCCAACAAAATCGGAATCAAAAGAGGTTTGTGTGAGGCCGTCATCACACCAATCACAAGTCCGCCCAGTAAAAATAGAAATGTCAGTGTGATCACCCACAAGCGGTGGCCTAAAGTTCCCAAATGATCATTGAGAACCAAAAGAAATCCGACCAGAGCTCCAAAGATGGAAATCGGAAGTTGATGAGTCCATACACCGATCACAAGAGGAAAGGCCGTGGCAAACGCGCATACAAACATGCGCGGCCAAGGTGACGGAACAGGATTTATTTTGAGAACTTCCTGAAGATGATCACGTAAACTCATAAGGTTTAATATATGCCGGAGGTGACGATATTAGAAATAAATTCCTCGGGAGATTTCGTCGCTGGCAATACCGCCTGAAAAGCTCCCGGAGGACTGAGCAGAGTCACCTCTGAAGGAGCGGGATGATCGCCAAACCATTTTTTATGCAGAGTTTTGAACTCGCCACTTTTTTTGACTTCTTCCAAAGCATTTTTCCAAGCATTCATCACCTTTGGATCTGTTCCTTTAGAGAAAGCAAAGTACAGAGAGCTGTGATAAAGAGGCCGGATTTTTTTGTAAGCATCGTTCGGATATCCCGCTTGATTCAGAAGTTCTTTGATCACCAAAACATCATCGCAGACAAAATCAATTCGGCCCGCCATGAGCATCTTGATATTGTTCACGGGAGAATTGACTGCGACAATTTTTTTGAAGCCGCGTTCTTCTAAAGTTTTTTGAAATGCAGTTCCACGATGCACACCGATGCTGTAATTTTTCTGAAGATCGCGAGGGTCATCAGGAAATGAGCGTCGTGCGAAAAGGGCGATCTCTCCATTGGCAATAGGACCTAAGAGTGTCACAAGACGTTGGCGTTCCGGAGTTTTTATCATCGTAAAAAGAAGAACGTTAGGCTGAGTTGTCACGAGATGATAGGCCCTGGGCCAAGGAACAACTTCGATCTTATCTATCGCCCCCATGCGTTTTTGCAAAAGTTCTGCAAGTTCAACGGCCATTCCTTGGGGAGTGCCTGACTTTTCAAAGGACATAGGAGGCCAGTTCTCTGTTAAAATTCTTAAAGAAGAATTTTGCGCCAGAGTCAGTTGTGCAAACATCGTCAAAAATGCGAATAACAGAAACCGGGTCATGTGTTAATATTAGCATAGAAAACACTGTTAAAGAGAGTTACGACTATGCCAGTACTGACAAACATTAATTCATCTCATGTTCCCGTTAAGATTTGGGCTCCTGAAGCGGAGGTTGAATCTCAGGCTCTTCAGCAACTCAAAAACGTCGCTTCTTTGCCTTTTGTATTTAAACACATTGCTGCAATGCCTGATGTTCATCTTGGAATTGGAGCCACAGTCGGAAGTGTGATTGCGACAAAAGGTGCTGTGATTCCTGCAGCTGTGGGCGTAGATATTGGCTGCGGTATGATTGCAGCTCGCCTGAATATTGAACCCGATCGCGTTCTTCATGACTTGGATCGCTTAAGACACTCTATCGAAAGATCTATTCCTGTGGGAACGGAATCCAATCGTAAAATCACCAACTCGGTCGCAGCATGGCACGGTTGGAAGGATCTTCCTGAAAATGTTTCGTTGTTGCGTTTGAATGAAAGAGCTTCGTTGCAATTAGGAACTTTGGGCGGTGGAAATCACTTTATTGAAATTTGCACAGACGCGGATGGTTCCGTGTGGGTGATGTTGCACTCAGGCTCTCGTCACGTTGGAAAAAGTTTGGCAGAGCAACACATTCGTCACGCGAAAAGTGATTTGGCCAGATTGGCCGTACAACTTCCTGATCCAGACCTTGCTTACTATGTCGAACAAACGCCTGAATATGATAATTATATGCGCGATCTAGAATGGGCCCAAAGTTATGCTCTTGAAAACCGTGAAGAGATGCTTCGTCGCATTCTCGATGCGATTTCATGGCATGTGGGTATGAAAGGTGCGCCAGTGCCATTCTCAATGAAAGTAAATTGCCATCACAATTATGCCACTCGCGAAGTTCACTATGGTGAAAATGTTTTAGTGACACGCAAAGGAGCCGTGCGTGCTCAGCGTGGTGATATGGGAATTATCCCTGGTTCGATGGGAGCACGCTCTTATATTATCCGAGGTAAAGGCAATCCTGAATCGTTTAACTCTTGCGCTCATGGAGCCGGAAGAAAGATGTCGCGTTCCGAAGCGAAACGCCGTTTCACCGTGGAAGATCTAATCAATCAAACCCAAGGCGTGGAGTGCCGTAAGGACTTCGGTGTGTTGGATGAGATTCCATCGGCATACAAAGACATTGATAAGGTGATGGAAAATCAAAGTGATCTTGTGGAAGTCGTGGCAGTTCTAAAACAAGTTCTCTGTGTCAAAGGCTAAAGAACGAAGGATATACCTCAAGGAACTAGCGAAAAATAAACAGTGAAGGCCACAAGGCTTCCGCCGACAAGCAGAGAGGTCAGGAATTGTTTTTTAAACATGGATTCCTCCTTGAGATCTTAGCTTAAAGACTACTCTCGCGGAGGAAGTGGCGGGATATGTTTTTTAGAACGGAACTTTAGTTGCGTTTCTTGCGAGCTTGATGGCGGTGTTCTTCGTGCCAGCTTTTTCTTTCAGCCGAAGTTTGTTCTTTGTTCAGTTCTGATTTTGGCAAGTGCTGCAAAGTAGCACGCAATTGCGAGTGCAGTGGCAAAAGAGCTGTCCCTGTCATTAAAAGATCGCGGTACTGTTTTGAAAAAACGGAAGGTTCTGGAGAATCTTGATCAAATAAAAGATTTTCGATTTCAGCACGCGCAGTTCCGGCATGTTGGTCTGTGATAAATTCAAGCTCTGTCAGAATATCAATATCAGCCATAAGGGAAGTGAGTTCACGCAACCACATGTATCTTTCAGCTGTCATTAAGACTTGAAACCATTCCGTGGGAGCTGCTTGATAACCGACTTCGCGATCAAATTCTTCTTTGAGTGAATTAAGAACTTCTTTTTGAAGAGCCCAGAGGGCTTGGCGAACTTGAAGGGCTTTTGAGTGGTGTGCTGATTGTTGTGTCATCGGCAGGGCTCCTGTTAATATGCAAAAGTAGATGTTATCGCATTTTTGGATGGAAAACATCTACTTTTGCCGCAATAAGCCTGCGCTTTAAGTCAAACTATCTGCAACGTCTCCATTGGAGATGGTAGATGACGCCTGAAGTGATATCCGCGCTATCCACAGTCGCTAGAGTTTGTTCTTGGCGAGCATTTGTTTGAGCCATCATGGAAGTGTTCACGCGAAGGTTCACGCTAGCCCCGCATGGAGACCACACCATAGCACTTGCGATAAGACCGTCAGATACAGTGTAGACATCGTTGTAAGGGCCTACGAAAGTTCTAGAAATACGAGGACCACGAGCTCCGGCCCAGAAGTACTCTGCATCAAAGCGTGCTTGTCCGCCACGAGGAACAGAGTTGAAGCCACGGTAATCCACTTGGAATACAGACACGCTATAGCCTTGTGGCACTTGCACTGGAACAGAGATGTTGCAAGACTTACGGTCGACGCGGCGTCCGTTTCCAGCCTCAGCAACATAGCTGTCAAAGAGAATACTCAGAGCCGTGTTGTCTGGGCTCAAAGTCACACTGGCAGATCCCGCAGGACATCCAGTACCACCGTAAGCTGGCTGTCCTAAGCTGACTTGAGCTTGCGCCTTCAAACTAATAACCGACATAACTCCAACTAGTGTTAAGAGCATTTTAGATTTCATGGTTCCCCCTTTTGGTTTTTTATTAAAACGTTTTTAGTTAAATTTATTTTCTAATTTCAAGTTTGGATATTTAGCGGCCACCTGGAAAACGCGGAGGTCTTCCTGGATTTGGTGGAGGTGTCGGACGAGGATTTCCCGGCTCCTGAATCGGAGGACGAGAGCCACCGCCAGACGGTGCGCATTGTTTCCATGCGAGTGTGTATCTTTGCGACTGCACTTGGCCATCAATACTGTCCAAGGTGATTTGTGCTTGAACCAGTGAAGACAAATTCAGATTTCTTGCCATCAAATAAGTTGTTAGGAAGAGCGTTTGATTTTCTTGGTTGCTGCAAGGAGCCCAAGGTGCGACACGGGGATCAATATCGTGACGGATGTAGTAGTTGTCGTTGTAAGGACCACGGAACTCTTGCAAACGGAAGTTGTAAGTGCCGCCGTTTTGGTAGCCAGGTCTTTCGTTGCGAGGTTTGCTTCCATCAAAAGAATAAAGGGCCTGATGAACAGCGACAGTGCCAGGTTCTGCATAAGCAAAACCGCGGTAGTCAGCTGACAAAACGGCGAATGTCCAACCGCGCGGAACAAAGAAATTCACTTTCAATTCGCAGTTCAAACGAACAATCGGATTTTGCATTGTGGATGCCGCAGAAAAATTATCTAAAAGAAGAGAGAATGTTTGACCGTCAGGAGAAATGTTTCCGTTGTACGATCCCACCGGGCAACCTGTGCCCACAGCTTGAAGACTTTGAATTCTTACACCAGGAGGTGTTTGTGCTTGTGAATGTTGAGCCAGAACAAATAATAAAAGACCAGCAAGTGGAGCGAAGCCTCGCCACATAATATTCCCCCTTCAATTTCCTCTTCCCCCGAAGAGCTGGTGACTTTCATCACCTGCTAAGCCCTATAGCAAGGGGTGGGCCAGGATATTTTGGGGGCAGGATGGCTCCGCTTTTATTTATTTTGACGCGCGCGAATCATTTCATGGAGGTGGTGCAAAAGGTCCGATCTCTTCAGTGGTTTTACAAGATGCAAATTGCAACCGACGTCAAAGCTGTGCGCAATCTCGTTCTTAAGAGCATAAGCAGTCAAAGCCCAAATTTGCACTGGCACTTTGTTCGTGGATTTTTCCCACTGACGAATTTCTAGTGTCGCAGTGAAACCATCCATTGTGGGCATCTGCATATCCATTAAGATGAGGTCAAGATGACCCTCTTTGAAAATTTCGAACGCTTTGACACCATTTTCGGCCTCAAGAACTGTGTGAGGAGTGTCTTTTAAAAAAGCTTTTATTAACGTGCGATTGTCTTCGGTGTCATCTGCCACCAGAATGCGCAAAGGAACTCCATCGTAATTTATTGAATGAGTGTTTAACTCCTCCGACTTTTTCTTATGTGACTTATCAGCTTTTCTTATGACGGGCAGATCCAAGGTAAAACTAAATGTGCTTCCTTGGTGAACCTGGCTTTGTACCTGAATATCGCCATTCATCATTTCTGTGAGTCGTTTACATATAGATAACCCCAATCCCGTTCCGCCAAATTTACGCGTGATTGTTGAGTCCGCTTGCGTAAATGGTTTAAAGAGATGCGCGAGTTTGTCGGAAGGAATGCCAATACCCGTATCTTTCACCTGAAATAAAATATTCCCGGGACGTTGAAGATGTGGATTGGGAGTGATTAAAATATCTATGTGACCTTTTTCTGTGAACTTGACGGCATTTGCGACCAGGTTTGAAAGGATCTGACGGATGCGTGTGGGATCTCCTTGATAAACGTTACGAACGTCATCACTGATATTCAAAGTAAGCTGCAATCCTTTTTCGAGAGCTTTCAAAGAGAACATTTCATGAACTTCAGTGGCAAGTTCCTCAAGATCCACGTCTGTTTTCTCCAGGGACACGAGGCCAGCTTCAATCTTCGAGATATCCAAGATGTCATTGACGATATTAAGAAGATTCTGACCTGCTTTTTTGGAGATGTCGACGTAGTGTCTTTGTTCTTTATCCAAAGGCGACTCTTCCAAAAGATCGGCCATACCCAAGAGCACATTTAAAGGTGTACGAATTTCATGACTCATGTTTGCTAGGAAATCCGATTTTGTCTTAGAGGCTCTTTCAAGTTGCAGGTTGAGTTCGCGCAGATGCAAAGTCTTTTGATTGACGATCTCCTGCACGGTCACAAAGCTGTTGGCAATCGCTAAGAGCAAAGAACAAATTAAAAACGTAAAAAGCAACGTAGCAAAAAGAAAGATACTGGTACTGAAGGTCAATCCGACACGCAACGAAGGATCTTGAAAAAGAGAAATTTGCCAAAGACGGTCACCGACATCCAATGGTGCTGTCCACGTTAAGGCTTTGTTGTAAAACTTTTTAGCTGTCTTATCTGCTCGGTCTATGGAATCCACAATGAGAAGAGGAGACTCCTCACTCATGTCCTTGATTTGGACACGGTAACTGGGATCGTTTAGAAACTCCGTGAGTGTCGTGAGAATTTTGTTAAGATGGACAATTTCAAATAAAACACCTTTATCAGTGCCTATCGCTAAAAACCAAAAGGAGTTTTCAGCGTCGTGATGGAAATCTTCCAGTAACACCGGGGCGTAGCTGATAACTTTCTTTTCTTTAGAAGCTCTTTGCAGAAGATCTCTTAGAACAGGATTTGCGCCGAGGTCGGAGTTTAAAAGGTCTTCATTGCCCTCTAGAGGCTCTACAAATTGAACAGAGAATATATTTTCGTTGGCAGAGTGAGAGGGAATCCAGCCCAGCGTTTGAATCTCAGGATGGTTGGCATTCAAGGCGCGGGTGAAGTCCTTAAATTCCTTGCTGGTCACTTCCTGGGAATTTAAATAAAAACTTTGCAGGGTGACGAGGATCCCCTGGTAGGCCACGATGTCTTTTTCGACAAGATTCAAAATCATTTCAGATTTTTTTGTAAATTCTGAAATGACTTTGTCCTTTTCCACTTTATTCAAATAGTGAATGGCACCGACCACGATGCTAAAGAAAATGAAAAGAGGAAGCAGAACCGTCTTCACTGATTTCATCCAAAAGCGTCGGGACTTTATCGAGAAAATTAAAGCCAGAGGTGCGAAGATGATGCCACCCGTGGCATCTCCAATAAACCAATGCAGCCAATTCATCGAAAAATTGCCGGAATGAATGAGCTCAGTGAAGTAGAGAGTCGAAACACCCACAGTGGAACTGATAAATCCGGCGAAGGGGCCTGCGATAAGAAGATAAAGAAGAAAATCTTTCTCTCGGTAAAAGGTCTTTGGATAATCCAAACCTTTTTTTATAAGAAGGCTTGCAAAGATCAGGCTTGAGGTATTGCCGATAGCAATTCCCAAAGCCGTCCAGGTAGCAACTTCGGCCGGAGCCGTGGTGTAGTTGACGAGGAAAGCGCCAACGAAAATTCCAGGCCAACGATTGATTCCAAAGAGCAACAGAGCCGCGATTCCGAGTCCCGTCGGTGGCCAAATCGGGGAGGCATATCCCGGCGGTGTTGCCCAAAGAAGGCCCAACTTCCCTGTAATATAGTAAGTGATGGCAAGGAGAAATGTTTGCAATATCCAGGGCTTCCACGAGAACTTATTCATAGGAAAGAGTTTAAAGGTCTTAGGGCGGGGACTCAATAAATCTCTAGTTATTCTCGCAAATCCATTCTTGGTACTGTGGTCCAAAATGTGTTATTCCTAGGACTCGAAACGGAGAAAAATATGTCAGAGGTTCCAGGGCTTTGTTTGTCGCCGGATGCGGAGACACAGAAGTACGTTTTTAACCACACCATGTTGCGAATCAAGGACCCGAAAGCCTCTTTGGACTTCTACTCCCGCGTTCTTGGAATGAAATTGGTCCGTAAACTTGATTTTGCGGAGTGGAAGTTTTCTCTGTACTTCTTAGCCTATGTACCGGAAGGAACGTCCGTACCTACCGCGAACGATGGTAACGCGAAATACACTTTTGGCCGTGAAGCCGTTTTGGAATTGACCCACAACTGGGGAACAGAATCTCAAGAGGCAACTCCGTATCATAACGGCAATACCGAGCCCCGTGGTTTTGGTCACATCTGCATTTCAGTCCCGAATATTCAGGAAGCGTGCGCGCGATTTGAAAAGCTCGGCGTAAATTTTCAGAAGAAATTACGTGAGGGCGGAATGAAAAACATCGCCTTTATCAAAGATCCAGATCAATATTGGATTGAGATCGTACAACCGGGTCTACTATAAAAAATGAAAAATCGTTGGGCGCTGATTCGAAAGTTGATATTGCAAGCCGTGTTGCTCTTCTTTGTGAGCAGCTTGGGATTTGTTTTGCTTTATCGCTTTGTTCCAGTACCTTTGACGCCACTGATGCTCATCCGTTCCGTGGAGTCCTTGGGCGCAGACAAGTTTGTCGGGATTGAAAAAGACTGGGTTCCTTTGGAGGATATTTCTCCCTCGATACAAAGAGCGGTTCTCAAAGCTGAAGACTATCGTTTTTTTGAACACAATGGTTTTGACTACGAAGCCATTCAAAAAGCGATGAAGTTTAATAAGACCCACAAAAGAAAAAAAGGGGCGAGCACGATCAGCCAACAGACCGCGAAGAATGTTTTCTTGTGGCCGTATCGCGATTGGGTGCGCAAAGGTTTTGAGGCGTATTTCACAGTGCTCATTGAATTTGTCTGGCCTAAAGAGCGCATCATGGAAGTTTATTTGAACGTCATCGAATTAGGCCCCGGTGTTTATGGAGTTGAAGCGGCGTCTCAGAAATTCTTTAAAAAGAGCGCTAAAAATCTGAACCCCCATCAGGCCTCTTTGATCGCGGCGGTTTTGCCGAACCCGCGAAGATTCCGCATTGATCGCCCTTCCATTTATGTGATGGCTCGTCAGCGTCGAATTTTAAATCGCGTCGCTCCTGAGCTGCCAAAGTCTGCTGATGCTTCTTTATTGGATTTCTTAGATCTTAAATTCGAATCGGAAGATGAAGACTGATTTTACTTCCGTCCAGTGCACAAGTACACGTTGACTGCATTTTCAGATATTTGAAACTTGATCCATGCGCCTATTCAGCTCTATTTTTTGTTCTGTTCTTTTTTCAATAGTGGTTGCCTGTGGAGCCACAGGGAGCAGCTATTCGAGTGGAGATGGGAATGGAGATGGCGCCAAACCTACTCCCGATCCTGATTTGCATTTTGCAAATGTCACGACCGAGGTCTTTTCCGTACGTTGTTATCAGTGTCATCATCGGGGCGAAGGCCGTGTTAACGGCAATCTCGGAGTTGATACGTATGACGAAGTGAAAAACAATGCCGACCGCATTTATCAAGCAGCCATTGTTCAAAAGCGCATGCCTTTAGGAGGGCCGCCTCTGACTGAAAGACAATATAATCTGTTAAAGGCCTGGCTTGAAGCTGGCACTCCTCTGCAAACAGAGTTAGAATCTTCTTACTATGAGTTCTAAACAGAAAAAACAAAAGATGATTCAGGCGATCAACAAAAGAGGCTGTCTTTTGGTGTACCCGTTGGAGAATCGCAAAGAACCCGCAAGCTTATGGTCCGAACTGTATCCCCGCACAAAAATGCGTTGGGAATGGGATTCTGATGGAGACAATCGCGTCGGCGAAATGTGGGTGATGCGTGAAGAACTCTCGCGCAGTGAAGAGGTCGTTTATGCAAAATGGTTTCGTGGACGCGCGACTTTTTTCTCAAAGGACGTTTTCATAAATCTTTTGGCGTATCTGGGTACTTCTCAGGAACAAATTCACCTGCCTCGTTCTTCACAGGAAGCTCTGGAGAGTTTCTTGTTGGATTCTCCGCAGTCCACCAAAGTCATCAAAGAAAACTTAGGGTGGCAGGGGCGCATGATGGAAAGTCATTACAATCGCGCGATGAAGCCTTTGTGGAATTATCTTTTTATCGTGGGCTATGGTGAAGTTCAGGATTCCAGTTTTCCGTCTTTGAATATGGCGGCGACTCAGAATATTTTTGAGGAACTGTGGCTGAGTTCACAAAGCATAAACCCAGCCAAGGCAGAAAAGAAGCTTCTTGAAGTTCTCGGTGAAGAAAATCTTTTTATGAAGTACGCGAAGCGTGTCCATGATAGCGCCAAAACTTTGGCAGACAAAACGCCGTAATCACAACAGCGATAGCGCAAATCACGCCACCCACACTGATACTAAAAGGGACGGAAACTTTCGCCGCCATCCAACCGGCACGGGCATTTCCTAAAAGTGGTCCCGACATATAAGAAATCATCTCAATGCCAGAAAGACGTCCGCGCAATTCATTGGGAACAGTTTCATTCCAAATGATTCCTCTGAAAAGACCGCTCATCATGTCGGCAGCTCCGGCAAGCGCTAAGAATAAAACGGCGACCCATAAATGCTGAGCATAACCAACACCAATAATAAATACGGCCCATAAGGCTGCCGCGACAACAACAGCTTTCCCGTGACGAGAAACTTTCTGTGTCCAGCCACTAAAGAGTGTCATGAACAATGAACCAATGGCCATCGCTGAAAATAAAATTCCTGCGGCAGAAGCTCCACCCCATTGTTCTGACATAGAGGGGAAGAGCGCCACTGGAAAGGCAAAGACCATCGCGACAATATCAATCAAGTAAGTGCCGATGAGTTCAGGTTTTGAAAGAGCGTAGCGAAGTCCTTCTTTTGCATCAATCCAAGGGGAGTGCTCTTTCTTTTCCGGATTGGGCATGGACGACATCATAAAGAGCGCCACGAAGGCTGCGACAAAACTGATAAAGTCAAAGAAGTAAGCCCCTTTGATTCCAAAGCTTGCGATAAGCACGCCACCTAATGCCGGGCCAATGATGGCTCCTGCGGAATAACGAAAGCTTCCGAGGGCGCCGATCGCGGCATAATCTTTTTTATCGACAAGTTTCTGTGTCAACGCATCCATGGCCGGGCGATGAAATCCCAGGACAGATTGAAACAGAGCCACCAAGATAAAGATCAAGGGCACAGAAGGTTTGTCACTCCAGGCATTGAGTGTGAGTCCTAAGATTAAAAGGCTCATCAAAAATTCCGAGATCAGAAGAAGTTTGCGACGATTCAGACGATCGGCAAAAGTTCCGCCAAGAATCCCAAAAATCAAAACGGGCAGAAGTTGCACCAAACCCAGCATTCCCACCAGCCAATTGTTTTTTGTAAGCTCATAGACTTGATAGGGAATGGCAACGTAACTCACCATGCTTCCCAAGAAAGAAATCATCTGGCCAAAGAACAGAAGTCGGAAGTCGCGGTATTTTTTAAGAGGGGAAATATCAATAAACATACAAGGGCAATTTAGAGACAATTGCCCGCATTGTCAGCCATTTTCACTGTGAAAGTTTAGTGAATGCCGTAGGCTTTTTTCATTTCCTGTTCATTTCGCGAGTTGAAACGACCGGCGCGGCTGCACATCAGATTATCAACATCGAACTGATAACTGATATAAGCTGCTTCGCTATCATCCCAAAACTCAATATAGCAGTCAGGGAAGCCAAGCACATGGCCAAACTCGTGACGAAGAGTCCATTGGGAGTCCCAACTATCCAAGGAAATCTCGGAATTCATCACGATATTATTTCCTCCGACACTGTCGACGTGGGCGACCACTCCCGGCTTGAAAGCGATATTGGCGGCAGCAAACGGAGCCGTCACAATTTTTAAAAATCCCTGAAGCCACTTGAATTCGTCTTCCACATTGATTTTGACGAATTGATTGATTTTATCATCGGCGTCGGAGCGAAAGTTCATCGTCAAAGAAGTTCCCGTTGTTGTGATGTCGGAGCGGGGTACTTGCACAACAAAGAACGAATCATAAAGGGCTGCGGCTCGAGTTTTATGTGTTTGATAAAGATCAAAGAGGGCGTTCTTCGCAAGACTCTCTTTAAGCTGCTCAAGGCAAGGCTCCATCGCTTCAAGAGCATTCGAGCAAACACCGAAGACCCATTGCTTAAGTTCTTCTTGGCGGGCAGCCGGAAGTGTTGCGATTTGCTCCAACTCTTTTTTGGCGTCGGCATCACCCATTTTAGCAAGGAAATGGAGGCCACGGAAATCATAGACTTTCAGTTCACGATAATAAGAAATATAATTTTTCATTCCACGCCAACGAAGAGCCGTCGAATAAAGAGCATCAATTTTTTTCGCCCACTGTTTGTAAGTATCGACCGGAACGTTCAACGTCGTCGGCAAAGGGTCAGAACTTAAAAGAACGGATTTCAATTCTGCTGGAAGATCTTTTTCAATCAGGTTCCAACGTTCATTGAGAATAGGGTCGTTGTAACGCATGGGTGTTTCAATCGGAATGCCTTTGGATGTTCCTGGAGTTGTAAGTTCAATTTTATCAGCGGGCGCACGATGTGCATTGAGCAGGGCCAGCCACTGCAAATTGCGAGGACCCACTTGCAGAACAGTCTGCCAGGCTTCGGCCTTTTCATTAAAAATTATAAATGGCGATTTGAGTTTTTCGGGATAATTCGCTGAGGGTGATTCCAAGTCTGGAAGATGAAGGTGGTGAGCCTTAAAAGGCGCTGCCACAGCGGCGATCCCAAAGACATTCAAAATGATAAAAAGAAGTGCAGCTTTCATGGAAGCGATCATTCCCTGCACTTTGACATGAGTCAATTACGTTTTCGTATGTTGTATTCCCAGACTCCTTTTTAAAGAATGGGCTCATGAAAACAAAACTTTTTTTATCTCTATTTTTGCTGGCGGGATCGGCATTTTCTCAAGAACAAGTGGTAACACCAGCACCGTTGCCAAGTGTAGCTCCTGATTTAGCCTATTCCACGACGTGCGATACCCGCAACGAGTTGGTTACTCTCTCCTTTGTGGGTGACATCCTTGTTCATCAAGCTCTTTATCGCGCTGTGGTGGCGGGAACTCAGAATTTTTCACAAATTTGGAATCGCACAGATGGCTTGATAAAAAAAGCCGACTTTTCCGTAGGAAATTTAGAAGGACCAGCGGCCTTGGGGATTGATCGTCGCGGACGGGACCGCGGGGATATCGGTTTTGTCTATGACAACGATGTCTATTCTGGAACTAATTTTGTTTTCAATTATCATCCACGGATTTTATCTGACTTAAAGAACTCTGGTTATGATCTGCTGACAACGGCAAATAATCACTCTCTGGACCGCAGATCCATCGGCATTGATAAAACTTTGGCGGCCGCCGAAGACATTGGTCTTCCCACGGTGGGAACTCGCTCATCGCAAGAGCGCAACGGTGTCTTTTATAAAATTATTCCTGTTAAAAACATGAAGGTCGCCTTTGTTGGATGCACAGAGATGACCAATGGAATGCCAGACCCTAACGAGCAAGTTCTTATGTGTTACAAAAATCCCGAAAGAATCCTGGGCCTCATCCAAGAAGTCTCTGCACGTTCGGAGGTAGATGCCTTGATTGTGATGCCGCATTGGGGAGTGGAGTATAAACATATTCCAGAAGCCCAACAAAAAACGTTCGCTAAAAAGTACTTAGAGGCCGGAGCGACCGCCGTGATCGGCTCTCATCCCCATGTTTTGCAGCCTTGGCAAAAGCACATCACCAAAGATGGCCGAGAGACTTTTATCGTTTATTCATTGGGAAATTTCGTGGCAGGCCAAGACGGGTTGCCAAAACAAACTGGAGCCGTGGCGTATTTAGGTCTTTCCAAAGAGGGTGCGCAAAAAGCAAAGATCGTTGGTGTGGGATATACTCCGACGTATCGTCAGGGAACGGAAATTTTTCCTGTAGGAAAAACGGATTCAAGCGAGGTTCTGAATCACGCGGCTCAACTCTTTGGAGTTAAAGGAAGAATCGAACCCACGGCAGATCTTCTTCCATTTTTGTGCTCAGGACCGCGCTCTCCTAAAAGCAATTAATTGCTCACACGCCAGCCCAGTGCTAAACTTGTTTCGGATGAGAGTTCTGAAATGAGTGAAAAAGACAAATTTCCCATGACTCTGGCTGTGCGAGAGTTGCAAAAAGAGGGTGTTCACTTCACAAGTCACCTTTACCCTTATGAAGAAAAGGGCGGCACTGCCGTGTCTTCGCGGGAGCTGGGTGTTTCCGAACATATTGTTATCAAAACTCTGGTGATGGAAACTGACGATAAATCTCCTTTGATTGTTTTAATGCATGGAGATTTGCAAGTTTCTACCAAGCAGTTGGCCCGAGACATCGGTGTTAAAACGGTGTCTCCTTGTAAGCCTGAGGTGGCCGACCGTCATTCCGGCTATCAAGTGGGCGGAACATCACCTTTTGGAACAAGAAAGAAGATGCCCGTGTATATGGAGAAGTCCATTCTCAACTGCGAAACTATTTTTATAAATGGCGGCAAAAGAGGTTATCTGATTTCTTTAAGCCCCCAAGATGTCGTCAAGGTTTTAAAGCCACATCTTGTGAGCGTGGGAATAAAAGGCACTTGATGAATCGCAAACCTCTTCTTCTTTTCATGGTTCTCTTCCTTCTTGGATCTCAAGGAATCGCTAAAGATAAAGAGTCGAACGCAACAATTTATTGGCTCTTCTTTGATTTTCCCATGGCCGTTCGTTTAAAAGAGAATCCTCCGGGATATTTGGTCGAAATGCACCGCCAGTTGATCAGCAAGATGCCCGAATACACGCACCAAGTTGTCGAAGCTTCGTTTCCACGAATTATGGATCATATGGTGAGACATCAGAAATCGTGCACTCTTTTGGCTCTCAAAAATCCCGAGCGTGAGAAGTTCATGGTTTTCGGAACGCCGCTCATGAAGGGCTATCCCGCCGGAGTCATCGCTCGCAAAGACAATGAGAAGATAAAAAAGTTTTTAGTAAAACCAAAACTTTTGGATTTGGATGCCTTGCTTAAAGATAAAAGCATGAATGTCGGCGTTGTTTCGCAACGTTTTTATGGCAATAAGATCAATAAAAGTTTGGAAAAACGTCAAGGGGCCGGTGTGACGGAGCGCAAGGGATTGACGGTCGATCGCGAACTCAAAACCTTGCTGGCCTTGCGCCGTTTAGATGTTTACGTCGGTTATCCTTTTGAAGCCAATTACAATAGCGAATTTATCTTCTATTTCGTCAAGGATGGATTGGAATTGTTAGAGCCCCGCGTATCCTGCGAAAAAACGGAGTTTGGAAAAACCGTCGTAGAGAAAACTGAAGAACTCCGCCGCAAGTACAAACTTGATGCGGAGTTTGATAAAATCTATCAAAAGTATTATCCCAAAAGCGACCAGGAAGAATTCCGAAAGCTCGCGGAGTAAAATTACCAGGGCGCAGCTTCGGGAGCGTAATTTGTTCGAAGCACCAAAGACTGACCGTTGTAGTTCAAACGAATTCTAAAATTATTTTCCGTGTCCTTGTCGGCGACACCACAATCGATAATGTATTTGTCTTCAACAATCTCCACCGTCGATTGCTGTAAAAGGTTTTCTAGTTCTTGGAATGTGACGTAAGCAGGAAGACCTCCTTCGGGAGTCGCCATGTGCCAATTAAAATGGGGGCTGCCAGGTACACTCATTTTCTTACTAAAAAAATGCAACTCAAGACGCTGACTTCTCCTGTCTTTAGAAGTAAAGAGGCCGATCTCGTAATTTTCGATGGCTTCGGCAAAGGGAAGGCTTTGCAAGACCTTGGAAGTTTCCAAATAGTATTCGGGGCCACCGCAACCAGAGGCATGAGCTTGTTGAAACATAGCTAAAGAACCAAGCAGCATTAATGCTAATAACTTTTTCATTGAGATCTCCTTTTTCAAGCTTTGTAGCGTTTTTTGATATAAATAAAAAATATATAATTTAAATATTATCCATGCTAAAAAGGCATATATATGAACTTGCTCCATCTTCAATACTTTTACGTAGTCGCCAAAGAACAGGGATTCACTAAGGCTTCCGAGGTCTTACGCATCCAGCAGCCGGCGATCAGTCGGATGGTGGGCCAGCTTGAGGACAGCTTGGGGCTTAAGCTCTTTGAAAAAGTCGGGCGCAATGTTCAGCTCACCCGACAAGGATTGGAAGTCTTTGAAAGCTGTAAAAGAATTTTTGGTGAAGTCGAAGCACTAGAATCCTCTTTGGGGAAAATCAGCGGTGAGGTGAAAGGTCCTTTGGTGCTCGCGGCCTCTGAACCGATTGCCAGTCACTTTATTCCGGCAATTTTGGATGGGTATTTACAAACCCATCCGCAAGTTTATCCCAGTATTTTTTCGGGACCATCTTCGATGATGTTTGAGCGAATGCAAAAAGGAGAGATCGAGTTCGGTGTCTTCTTTCATATTCCGGATCTTCCAGATAAGTTAGAAATTTTTGAAAGGATTAAATTCCGCTATCACTTGGTGGTAAAAAAAGACTGCCGCCGTAAAAAGGAAGTTTTGCAGTCTTTCATTGGTTCCCGTGAGGTCGATGACACCTCCACGCGCAGGTTTCCAACTTTAGAGAAACTTCGTAAAGATTATCCCGATGCTAAGATCACCATTTCCAGCAACAACCTGACTTCTCATCGCGAAATGGTTTTACGCGGGATGGGTGTTTCTATCTTGCCGGAATTTTTAATCAAGGAAGATTTAAAAAAGGGACTTTTAGCCGACGTTTTCCCTCAGGAAAAATTTGAGTTTGATATGAAGTTTATCAAACGAAAGAGTTCCGTTTTCTCGCTGGCTGCTTTAAAATTTTTGGAGGCGGCTAAGGTGGGATTAGGTTAAAAATGGCGAAGAAAAAAGAAAAGCTAGCGGATCAGAAAATTGAAAAACTGGCGAATATCAGAACCGAAACTCTCAAAGAGACGACAGGGAAGACGTGGGATCAGTGGATCGAGTTTCTTAATAAAGCCGGTGCAAAACACTGGACTTTTCAAGAGACTGTAGCCCATCTTGGAAAAAAAGGAAAAGTCCAAGGTTGGAAACGTCAGTGGATTGCCATTGGATATGAAGTCGCCACTGGAAAAAGAATGCCGGGGAGAAGCCTTAAGGGCGACTACTCCATCACTGTGACGCGCACCATTCACATTGATCATAAAAAACTTTGGAAGTTCATGGCGTCTCCGGAAGGAATTGCTATGTGGCTTCGTCCGATGTCGAAGTTCAAACTGCAAATCAAGCATCCCTACGAAACTGATGCGGGAGTCTTTGGCGAAATCCGTACGATGCTTGCCAATCGCCGCATTCGTTTTACTTGGCAAGAGGGAGACTGGGACAGATCCACCACAGTGCAGATGTTCCTGGTTCCTCGTAAGAATGGGAGCACAATCCTTTGTTTTATGCATGAAAAGCTCCGCGATGGCCGTCTGAGGGAGCCTCTTAGGGAATATTGGTCAGAAATTGCCGAACAAGTAGTCAGTCACGCAAAGACAATGGTCTAGGTTCCCGAAATATCCTTCAAATTACAGAGTGAAAAAGCCGAAAAGATGCTTATGGATTCAGCATCTTTTTTCAAGAGAATTATTGCCCGTTTTGGCGTTGAGCTGTGTCTGATTGTTATGGTCGGACTTGGCGTTTACTTCTATCAACATCCTGGAAAGCTCACGCAAATAAATTCTCAAGCCGAACTCTCTGACGAGGCCTTATCTACGGTGACAAAAATCAAAGACATTGTGGTTCGTGCAGAAAGCTCTGAAAGAGCGTTTATGAAGTCCCGCGGTGAGAAAGATCTTCATGAATACAATCAGCAAGTTTTGTTATTAAACTACAATATGGGGCGCTTGACGAAAATCGTAGGGACGAATCCATACTTGCAAAAACAAGTGGCGAGTCTCAATAAAGTTTTGCACAGCCACTTTGAGGCGGTGAATGCGAACCTAGTGCAAAGACAAAAAGGAGCAACACCGACGAGAGTACCCGCGAGTGCTTCTGTTACGGATGCGATCAACCAGACTTTGACGATCACGCAAAATCAGTCGCCTTTTTATTTGCGCTGGGAATTTTTAACTTCCCTTTTGGTGGCGCTCGGGGCTTTGATTTTACTAAGCCGTTTGTGGCAACGTCAGGATCTTAAAAAACAAACTCAGAAGTCTCAATCTTTGCAGAGCCGTTCTATTTTGCTCGATACCATTTTGAACAGCATGAGTGAAGCCCTTATCGTCATTGATAAAAACGGCTATTTCACTCACTACAACGCGGCCGCGCAAAGGATCATCGGCACGAAGATTAAAGAGGTCGCGGCCGAGTCCAGCGTCGCTGACCTTGGTTTTATCAATGTGGCGACCGGCGAGTACTACAGCAAAAATCAGTTGCCCTTTCAACGAGCCCTCCTAGGTGAACAAGTCGATGACTTGGAAATTTTTGTGCAAAATGAAACTCATCCTGAAGGTGTGTACATCAGTGTTAGCAGTCGTTCACTCAATGACATTGATGGCAGTATTTCCGGGGCCTTGGTGGTCTTCAAAGATATCAGCCGTCGCAAGATGGTTGAACAAGAATGGCAAAGAGCCCGTGAGGCGGCGTTGGAAGCATCGTTGAAAAAATCAGATTTCTTAGCGGCGATGAGCCATGAAATTCGCACACCGATGAACGGCGTGATTGGTATGACGACATTGCTAGCGGACACGGCTTTGAACGAAGAGCAATCCGAATACGTAGGAACGGTGAAGCGTTCTGCGGAATCCCTTTTAATGCTGATCAACGACATTTTGGATTATTCCAAAATCGAAGCTGGAAAAATCTCTTTAGATCCTCAGCCTTTTGATTTGCAGTTTTTGATTCACGATGTGACAGAGATTTTCCGTCCTGCGGTGGCTGAAAAAAATGTGGGACTGAAAGTGATCTTTGAAGATGCGGCGTCCTGGTATTTTGTCGGCGATCAAGGTCGCTTGCGCCAGATTCTGGTGAACCTTTTGGGGAATGCCGTGAAGTTCACGGAAAAAGGTTTCGTCAGTTTGGAGGTTTCAAAGGTCACGGATAAAAATGGACAATGCCAGCTTAAGTTTGAAGTCAAGGACACGGGCCCTGGCTTGAAGGAAGACGAGCGACGCTCTTTATTCCAAAAATACTTCCAAACCAAAACAGGGATGAAGTTCGGTGGGACGGGCCTGGGTCTTTCGATCTCAAAACAGCTTGTTGATTTAATGAGCGGCGAGATTGGCGTTGAAAGTGTCGTGGGCCTGGGGGCGAATTTCTGGTTTACAGTGAATCTTCCTATCGCCCAGGCGCAGGATGTTCCTCGCACCAATGAAACTCGCTTTGCTCCGATGTTCACGGGCTCGGTATTGTTAGTTGAAGATCAGATCGTCAATCAAAGAGTGGCGCAAAGTTATTTGCGCAAACTGGGTTTGCACGTTGAAATTGCCAACAATGGTCTTGTGGCTTTTGAAAAATGTCTGACTCGTCACTACGATATGATTTTAATGGATTGCCAGATGCCAGTGCTTGATGGCTTTGAAGCGACACGAAGAATCCGTAAAGAAGAAGAGCGCTCTGGACGAAATACTCCGATTATCGCTTTGACAGCAGAGTCCGGTCACGGGGATAAGCGTGTCTACCACGAAGCGGGAATGAATGATTTCTTAGCGAAGCCGTTGGAACTTAATCATCTTATGGAAATACTTCATAAATGGTTAAAGCCCACTTCTGACACAGTTTCCGATACGAGGGATTTGGATGTGACGGCTTTGGCCCAGTTGCAAAGCTATGTCGTCAATGATCAAAATCTTGTCGAAGCCCTCATTGAAGACTTAGAACAGTCGGCACCGGATTTGATTGAGTCCATGCGCCAAGCTCTGAATAATTTAGATCTACGAGGGGTGACTGAAGCCGCCCACGCTTTGAAATCCAGCAGCGCGACTTTAGGAGCAAAAAAACTTGCGGAGTTGTGTGAAGCTTTGGAAGAACTGACAGAGATCACAGGCGCTTCATTCTTTATTGCGCAAATCGAAGTTCAGTTTGAAAAAAGCATGAGTGAACTGAGACAGTATACAGTAAAAAAGGAAGCGGCCTAAAAAGAGGCTTTCGGAAAGGGGGGAGAACATGTCAAAAATTCTGATCGTTGACGATCAAAAGAGTGTTCTTCTCACTCTTGAAGCTCTGCTGACCAAAGAAGGACATCAAGTCACCGCATGCACGAATGCGGTCGATGCCATGCGCGCTCTGGCCGGAGAAAGTTTTGATCTGGTTATAACGGATGCCATTATGCCAGGTGGCAGTGATGGATACTCCTTAACCCGAACAATTCGTCGTCAACCTTTATTGGCGAAAGTTCCCGTGATTCTTTTAACGGGAAAGCGCGAGCGCAGTGACGTGGAAAAAGGGATTGATTCCGGAGCAACGGATTACATTGTAAAACCCATCGATCCCGAGCTTTTAATTGCGAAGATTCGCAATGTGCTGACTTCGAAGCCGGCAGAATCGTTGCCCTTCGCATCTGCGGTCGTGCAGTTCAAAGGGGACTGGGAGATTAAAACCGAAGTGACCGCTGTCTCTGAATTGGGATTAAGCATTGTCTCCAATGTACCTATGCCTTTAGGGAAGATTTTGCGTTTAAACACGCCCCTCTTTGATGAGATCGGGATTCCAAAAATTCCTCTGCGCATTGATTCTTGTGACGAAGTGCAGGGAATTGAAACGTCCTATAAAATTCAAACCCAATTTGTAGGCATCACCGAAAAAGAACTTTCACCTATTCGTCTGTGGATTCGCTCTAAGAAAAGCTTTAGAAGCGTTTCTTAGTCCATGCATTTTGACATCCGTTGATTGTTCTGGGGTAGGATTTCTAAATACACTTCGATATAATTAGGGCATGTCTTACTCAGGAAACGTGAAAAGATTAGTCGAAGTCATCCAAGATCTTTCTTCTGCACGCACTCTTGAACAAGTGATGTTGTTGGTAAGAAAGGCCGCCCGTGATATTGCGCAGGCAGATGGTGCGACGTTCGTTCTTCGGGATGGGGATTTCTGCTTTTACGCTGACGAAGATGCCATCAGTCCGCTGTGGAAAGGACAAAGATTTCCCATGTCCGCTTGTATCAGTGGCTGGTCCATGCTGCACAAACAGGCCGTGGTCATTGAAGATATTTACAAAGACCCGCGCATTCCGATTGATGCTTACGCTCCGACATTCGTGAAAAGTTTGGCGATGACACCCATTCGCAAAGAAGCACCCATCGGTGCTATCGGAACTTATTGGAAAGACCTTCATGTGCCCACCGAAGAGCAATTGGAGCTTTTGCAGGCTCTGGCAAACTCCACATCGGTCGCTTTGGAAAATTTAAATCTATATCAAACCTTGGAAAGTCGCATTGAAGAACTCAAGCTTGCGAACAAAACTAAAGACGAATTTTTAACCACCGTGTCCCATGAATTGCGAACCCCGTTGAATGCTATTTTAGGATGGGCAGAAATTCTCTTAGAGAATCCCTTGGAAGATGAAGAAAAGCTGGGCTTAGAAACCATCGAGCGCAATGCACGACACCAGTCAAAAATTGTCGCGGACCTTCTCGATTCATCACAGATTTTGTCAGGCAAACTTCAAGTAAATAAAAAAGAAGTCGATATCGTTGAGATCGCACGAGAGACCGTCAATACGGTTCTTCTAGAGGCTGAAAAGAAAAATGTCGAAATTGAATTTAAAAGCTTGCTTGAAAATGCCACCGTTTTTGGTGATCCGGAAAGACTGAAGCAGATTCTTAGAAACCTGCTGGCCAATGCGATTAAGTTTTCTTATGCCGGTGGAAAAGTTTTTATCGAGATTGCGCCTCGAGGACCTGCGATTCAAGTGAGTGTGCGGGATCAGGGGGAGGGGATTGAACCGCAGTTTCTTCCGCATATTTTTGAAACATTCAGACAGGCAGATAACTCCATCACTCGCAAATATGGAGGTTTGGGTTTGGGCCTTGCGATCTCCCGGCATTTGGCAGAGGCTCACAAAGGCAGTATTTCTGTGCAAAGTGCGGGGAAAGGACAGGGAGCGACGGTGATTTTTTCTCTGCCTCTTTACCATTATGCGGGATCAGAAATAAAAAATGCCGAGCCATCGGGGAAATGACTCGGCAGGTGGTCAGTTGAGGGTTACTGACACATTGAGAGCGACTTCACCATGGAAGTGATACTGCTAATTTTTTGATATCTGCTATTTGTCTTGATAACGGCCCAGTATGCACCGGAGCTCAATTTGATTTTGCCCGTTCTGGCAATTTGTTTTGCCATGATACCCACACCGCAATGAAGATTGATGTAAGGATCTAGGATTGTCTTCTTTGGATCTGTTGGGCTGAGGTACTTATCTTTGTTCCAATCAAACTTACAGAACTTCCAACCCGTGATGTCTTGGTATGACAACTGAAGAAGTCCTTCTGAATACACTGGTTTTCTAGTGACAGGATCTGTACCCATTGTCGTTTCGTGCATGCGCGATGTTGGGCTGTAAGCACTTTCATATCGGGCCATCGCCACGAACAATTGAGCCCACACGTTAGCACGCTCGTTGTCGTTCAGTGAGTTGTAACGGGGACAGAAGTCTCTCATGTCATCAGCACCTTTCAACAAGCTATTCCAATCTTCCAAAACCAATTTCATCAAGTACTGAGACCAAGCTTTGCGCTCTGGTTTGCTGGAAGTTTCCCAGGCCAACGCTTCCATTTTATAATTACCCTGGTCTGGTGGTGGATTTTCAGTCTGTGGCGGTGGAACTTCGGCATGGTCGGGACGTTCAGTGCCGCCCTTATCAACCACGGCCCAAATCATACTTCCACCTTTAAGATATTTTACGACAGCGTCACGATTTCCCATAGAGACTGCCGGGCAACCCCAACTACGTCCTTGAATCACGCTGGATTCTTGAACATAAGAGGCTCCGTGAATAACAACGGCACGCGCACGGGCTCTTGAGTTCGTCGATGAAAGACCATCGAGTTTCAAAGAAAGACCATGTTTACCGTAGTAAGTTTCAGCGGCTCTGTAAACACCCAAGGAGCTGGCATTAGAACCCGACACGTTACTGAACTTTTCAGCGTAACCATCGTGGTTAGAATCAGATCCTTTTCCGTGAGCTGTGCGAATCGCCCAAACACTTCCTGTTTTCATATTGATGATATAAAAACGTTTTTCTTTTGAGCTCTGTCCGAAGTTGATCACAGACATGTAGTCCGTGTTCTTAAAGCTTGATTTGTGTTGGTGAAAGTAAACCAAAGCATCAGAAAGAGCTTTGTAAGGAACCACGTGCTTTGGGTCGACATAATCGTAGTTCTTTAAGATGGTTTCGTGCTGGGAAGCTGCGAGGGTTTCAGTGTCTGTCGGTTCGGGGAGTAACTTTTCAGCGGGAGTATCAGGAGTATCTACAATTTCTTCTTGAGTCGTATCGTCGGGAAGTGTGGCTTCGCCGTTTATATCTCCTCCACAGGCGGCCAGGGTTAAGAATGTGGTTACTAGAAGCGCAGTGCTGAAACGTGAGAATAATGTATTTTCTTTTGCGTTAATCGCCATTATTCCTCCATAGGTCTTTGTGCGTGAACAAAGACTACGGGAGAAAGAATTACAGAAAGGAAAAATTCATTACGGCAATATTAAAAATAGGACCAAGTGCTTGGGAAGATGCGAGCTTATTCGGATAAAGCTCTACGAAGTTCCATGAACAAACGGAAGTTAATAAGAATGAGTGTGAGGATTTTCTAAAATTTTATTTAGAATCTTTTTGGAAACTGAACATCCAGCAAATACCAAATTGGTCGACGAGCATGCCAAAGCGCGCGCCCCAGAAAGTATCCTGCAGGGGCATCGTCACTTTTCCATTTTCACTGAAGGCCTTAAAGAATCTTTCAATCTCTTCAAAGCTGCGACAGTTCACACTGATGTGCACGTTGCTTCCTTGCTGAACTTGGTGGTGGGGCATTCCATCGGAGGCCATCAAAGAAAAGGGCCCTGTGATCATCCCGTGAATAATTCGCTCTTTGTATTCCGGAGGAACATCTACCGGGGACGAGGAGTACGTCATCATCTCCAGATCACCGCCCAAGATACCTTGATAAAAATTCATCGCCTTCTTGCAGAAGCCATCATTGAAGATAAGGTAGGGCGTGATCTGTGACATAGCGGGATTTCTCCTTGCAACTTCAGTGCACCGAACCTTTGAAGTCCGGTCAATGAATTCAAAGAAGGAGTGTTATTTCAAAGTTTTCTCGCTTTTCCCTCACCCTTCCTCTAGAAAATCCATAGTCGGGTAGATTGTTTTTTTGCAATGCATTTAAGCTCACTTCATTACGCAAAAGTAACGAAGGAGTTCGAATGAAGTTTAAATTCAATGCATTAGCGCTGATCTTCGCTCTAGCAATGGGAACTGTTGCTTGTCAGGGAGGAGGAGCCAATGATTTCACAGATGAGGATAGTCACGATATTGCAGATCATATTCACAACGATGCTTCGATCAATGAAGAAATCCAAAGTCTAGGATGTGTAAAAGCCTCGAGTTCGCAGAAAAGCCAAGTCAACTTGGGTCTTAGTAAGAAAGACGAGTTTTTGCAAAAATGTGCGAGGGAGACCAATAATTCTTTTTGGTGTGATCAACTTGTTCGCCCGAACCCGCGCAGTGTGAATACGTTCCGTTGCACTTATGGTTCGTCTCAAGCCCACAACCTTGTTCATCCAGACGAAAAAACTTGGAAGTACCCCATTGAGGGCGTAAAAATTCTGCAAGATCTGACAGCCAAAGGCTTGAAGGTCAGTCAGATCTACAATTGGTGGAGACCCGAGCCTTACAATAAAAATGTCGGTGGCGCTGCCGGAAGACATCCCTATGGAACTTCCATTGACGTGAGATTTGCAAGCAATAGCGAAGCAGATCGTGCCTTCCGTGAGCTATGCAAAATGCGCAGTAAAAAACGCCTCAGAGCGATTGGCCACTATGGAAGTGCATCATTGCACATCGGTGTCGGCGATAAGACTGCGAATACATGGGGTCGAAGCTGTAACTAAAATATCTCAGCGCTAAACTCCTCCTGGCCAGGTTTCGGGCATGTCCGATTTCCTTTTGTGAGTAGGGATGGATTTTAGCGCTGTGGTTTTGTCGACAAAGACAAAGGCGTCATAACGTTTTGCCGGAATGGTCTCCACATAATTTCGACCTCGGAAATCATAAAGAGGACTGTACACCACGCCAACGGCTCTGTGTCCATAGCCGCGATGACCAAGACTTCCTTGGCGGGCTTCTGAATCAAAGAGCGTATAAAATCTTTTTGTCTCTAAATCCTCAGCGACTTTGTGGCAGAAGTATTCAAAAGAAGATTCTCTGGCCGGAGGTAAATCCATAATGGTCTCTCGGCCTTCCCAGGCGGGACCCGCGAGAACTTGTCCTTCAAAGGTTCCAAAACCGACTAAAGAAACTTGATTGATGCCAAAACGCTCTCGCGCGAGACCACCTAAGTTCACGTAACCTTCCTCGAGCATATCTGTCGCATGATAATCGCCAATATGACTGTTGTGAGCCCACACAATGCATTTACTCTCGGGACCTTCTTGTTTAAGGAGCATATCCAGTGTGTCGATCATGTGTTGATCGCGGACGTTCCAAGAGTCCGGACCGCCAAAGAGCATAGAACGATAATAATTCTCGGCATGGGCGACGATGCGCGCGTTTTGTTGAGCGCTAAACAGATCAGGAGCCTTGCCCGAGATGTCGTCTACGCGCAAGCGCAATAACTTGCGTAAATTTGCGACCACATCTTTTCGACATCCTTCAGGAAACTGCACAAGATAACGGGCATAGGCTTTTTCATCGCGATCAAATGGATCGAAGCAAGCATACTGAGATTTGACTGATTTGGCGAGTTCGGGATCGAGATTTTTTGTAAACTCAATCACGTAATCAAGGGACTCAAAAAGAGAATAGACGTCCAAGCCATAAAAACTGGCGCGATAACTTTTCATCCACTCAATGAGTAGAGCGGTCTCATCATTAGCCCACATCCATGTCGGCCAACGATGAAACTCTCTCATAATGTGCTTTGCACTTTCACCTTTGTCAAAGTGAATATAGTCATTCAACTTTTGGCAGTCCGGCCAGTCCCCTTCGACGGCGATAAATTTAAATCCATGATCACGAATTAAGCGTTCCGAAATATTTCGACGGATGCTATAAAATTCCTCCGTGCCATGGGTTGCTTCTCCAAGCATCACGACTTTTGATGAAGCAACGTTTTCAATCAATTCATCCCAGCTCTGAGCGTCGCGAATCGCGTGGGATTTTTTTTCCAACTCCGTGACAACTTTCTCCTGAGGGCGCGTGGGATTTTTTTTATTTTGCAAATACTGTGTGAACCATCCCGCAGCATACTCGACAACCTCTTCAAGTGTTCCCGGTTCCTCAAAAAGATGAGTGGCCCCGGGGACGATCACTAAGCGAGAGTTTTTGATTTTGTCGGCGGCACTTTTATTCATGGCGATCACAGGGATGTCGTTTTGTCCGACGATTAAAAGAGTCGGAGAAGAAACTTGTTCCAAATATTTATCAGCCAAATCAGGTCGGCCGCCTCGGCTAACCACGGCAGATATTTTCTTTTTTGATTGAGCTGCGGCAACCAAGGCGGCTCCAGCTCCGGTGCTGGCTCCGAAATATCCCAGAGGAAGAGTTGGATTATTGATTTCTGCAAGCCCGGCGTCGGTGGCCAGTAAAAGTCTTTTCGCTAAGAGGTTCAGATCAAAAACATTGCTGCGATCCAAGGACTCTTTTTCACTTAAAAGATCAAACAGCAGCGTGCTAAAACCTATTTTATTAAGCTCTTTAGCCACAAACTGATTGCGGGAGCTTTTGCGGCTGCTTCCACTACCGTGAGCAAAAATAATCAGACCTTTGGATTTTTCAACATGGGTGAGATCCCCGAATACTTTCACGCTTCCATCCTGAATAGTAATTTCGGTTTGTGCTTCGTCTTTGAGAAAGCGAGACTCACCAATCAGCCGCACAACTTCTTCATCAGAAACTTGTGTGAAGTCTTCATACCAAAGGCCGACAGCCATAAACTTTTCTGGTGTCGAAAGACAGACGACCTGATCGGCCACTCTTTGTATTTTGTCGATCGTTTCTTGGGCACCGACGGGAGCTGCCACGATTATTTTCTTGGGCTCTTTTTGACGCAAAAATTGGATGGCAGCCATCAAAGTGGAACCCGTCGCAATGCCGTCGTCGATAAGAATCACCGTTTTTCCTTTAATTGGCTCTGTTTTTTTTGAGCCTCGAAACTTTTTAAGCTGCTCTTGAATCTCGGAAATTTTTTCCTTTGCAGTTTGATTCAAGTAAGTGCGTTTCAGGCTTAAGGCTTGAACCAAAGACTCATTGAAGATGGGTTTGGCATCTTCGCTCACAGCTCCTACGGCGAGTTCAGGTTGGCGAGGAGCTCCGATCTTTTTGACCATTAAAAGATCCAGTGGGCACTTAAGAATTTTTGCCACTTCAAAGGCCAGAGGCACGCCGCCTCGGGGAATGGCTAGTACAACGGGATTTTGATCTTTAAACGAAATTAATTTTTCACCGAGAAGTCGTCCGGCTTCCTGGCGATTTGCGAAGCGTTCCATAGTGACTCCGATATTTTATAAATGATATTTATAGTATTCCTGATAATGGGTCTTGCAACATGACCTCAGACAAAAATTCAGAAAAGTTTGTGCTCGGGCACTTTAAAAATAAGTAACGTCACTAAGCAGTCCTAACTGCGATAATATTTTTTCAAATATTAAAGGAGGCTTTATGGCTAATTTACCAGACTCTTGGAGATCGGGACGCTTTGCCAGTCCCTTTCGAGAGTTTTCTCGTTATCAAGAACGAATGGATCGACTTATGAACGAATTGCTGGGTGCCCGAGGCGAAGAAGGAACCATGGGCTTTGATTTTTCTCCTTCCTGTGAAATCACGGAAGAAGAGCGCAATTATCTTTTGAAAGTGGATTTGCCAGGAGTAAAAAAAGAAAATGTAAAGGTCGAAGTCGACGGCGACCGGTTGACGATCCGGGCGGACAGAAAAGAAGAGAAAGAAGAAAAATCCAAACGCCGTCATCTTTCTGAAATTTCTTATGGCTCTTACGTAAGAAGTTTCAATTTGCCGCAACCGATCGACGAAAGCAAAGTGGATGCGCGCTTTGAAGACGGAGTTCTTCGGGTTTCTATTCCGAAAGCGGAAGGTTCCAGCAAAACGAAGCAGATATCTGTTCACTAAATCACCCAGGAGGACCCGTGCTGACAGCAAAGGAACTTTTAAGTAAAAAAAGTCATCCCATGGACACGGGTCTCAGTGCCCCTGAAATAAAGGAGTATCTTTCTCTTTTTGATGGCTGGTCACTTCAAGATAATAAGATCACCAAAAGTTACTCTTTTAAAAACTACTATGAAACAATGGCTTTCGTGAATGCCATAGCCTTCATCGTTCATGCCGAAGATCATCATCCAGAACTCACGGTGATGTACAATAAATGCATCGTTCAGTTCGACACTCACTCCGTCAACGGTGGACGGGGAGGGATTTCTGAGAATGATTTTATCTGTGCCGCTAAAATCGACGCGCTCTTGTCATCCCCAAAGAATTAGTTTTCTGGAAACTCAGGTTTTTTATTTAACACTTTTTTTACCAGCGGGTAAGCGCTCAGGTCGCCTTCAAGTCGTCTTTTAAATGCGGCTTCGATACGCGACAGATCCTTTTTGTATTTTTTCTGCATGGAGAAATAAAGAGGGAATGTTGCAAAAATACTCTCACTCATTTTCACTTTTTTGGTGCCATTTGGAGTGGAGACGAGGGCACTTTTGCCGACCTCTTCAATGGATAAAAAGTAGTCCACTTTTTTATCTATTAAGAGCTGGGCATTGTGGTAAGGGTTGATCGTGGTGACATATTTTAGACGTCGGGCTTTTGCTTCTTTTTCAATCATCGAGTTGTTCAGAACAAGAGCACCCCGGTACTTTTTTAAATTCTTCTCGTTAAACTTTTTATTCTCTGCCAGATAAAAGACGTGAACATCGACAAAAGAAATAGGGAAAGAAATGGTGATGACTTTTTCTCTATCTGTGGTCAAGGCAAGATCATCATAGGCGATGCTGTCGACTTCACCGCGAACGAGGGCTTCGTAGGGAAGAACTCCGGATATTTTCTTAAGCTCTGTTTTAAAACCGGCCTCTTTCAAAACATCCGATAGAAACTGATAGTACTGCAGGATAGCCTGATTGCGCGTGATTCCAAAAGGAACGCCGACAGTGAGGGTGGTTTGAGCCAAAGCAGAGGAAGCTCCGAAGAATAAAACAAGATAGAGCAGAATTTTCATTTGTATTCATAGTAGACGCTTTTAAGACCTTTCGGCAACAAGGGACAAAAATAAAGTTGTTTTAGACCTAGGAAGTTTTCGCGATTTTTTGTAATGTGTGAAAATGTATCAACTGCGCCCCTATCAACAAGAAGCTGTTCAAGCGACACTCCAACATTTCCGTCGAGAAAAGTCTCCGGCTGTAGTTGTCTTGCCGACAGGAGCTGGGAAAAGTTTGGTTATTGCTGAACTCGCCCGTTTGGCTAAGGGGCGAGTTCTTGTCATGGCCCATGTGCGTGAGTTGGTGGAACAAAATCATGCAAAATATATTTCGTTTGGTTTAGACGCGGGGATTTATTCGGCGGGTTTGAACCGCAAAGAAATGGATCAAAAAGTTATTTTTGGCAGCATCCAGTCCATTGCGAGAGCGCCAGATGAATTTTTTGAAAACTTCTCTTTGTTGGTTATTGACGAATGTCACCGCGTTTCGGTGGACGGCGATACTCAGTACTTGCAAGTCATTTCGAAATTGCAAAAATTGAATCCAACGCTTTGTATTTTAGGTTTGACGGCAACGCCTTACCGTCTTGGGCTCGGGTGGATTTATCAGTACCATGTGCGGAAGAAATTGCAGCAAACAACAGAAGATCGTTTCTTTAAAAAATGCATTTATGAACTTTCCATTCGTCATTTGATTAAAAATCAGTTTCTCACTCCTCCGGTAAAAATTGATTCGCCTGTGGCTTGTTATGATTTCTCCAGTTTAAAACTGCAGCAGGGACGCTACGTCATGGCGCAAGTTGAGGAACTGCTGAAAGATCAAAAGCGAATCACCCCTTTGATTATTAAAAATATTGTCGATATGGCGAAAGACCGCAAAGGTGTGATGATTTTTACCAGTTCTATTAATCATGCCATTGAGATCATGCAGAACCTGCCTCCCTATATTGCGGCTCTCGTTGTCGGCGACACTCCTGATCAAGAGCGCGATGAAATTATCGAAGCCTTCAAACAGCAAAAACTAAAGTTTTTGGTGAATGTCTCGGTTTTGACGACAGGCTTTGATGCTCCTCATGTCGATGTGATCGCTATTCTCCGACCGACGGAATCCGTCAGTTTATACCAACAGATCGTAGGCCGGGGATTGCGCTTAAGCCCTGGCAAAATGGATTGTCTGATTTTGGATTATACAGGACAAGGTCATGATCTTTATTCTCCAGAAATTGACGAAGACAAACCCTCCAACAAGGCAGTCAAGGTTGATGTCATTTGTCCTGAATGTGGTGTTACAAATAATTTTTGGGGATTGGTTGATCCTGACGGAGAATTGATTGAGCACTACGGGCGAAAATGCAAAGGAGCTTTTGAAGATCCTTTGACTCAGGAACTGTCGCCTTGTGGTTTTCGTTTTCGCTTCAAGAGGTGCGAGCAATGCGGTTCAGAAAATGATATCGCAGCCAGGGGATGTGCCTCTTGTGGAAATGTCCTGGTTGATAATGACAAAAAGTTAAAAGAGGCCATGCTCCTTAAAGACGCCCATGTGATGCGTGTCGAAACTATGACTTTTCACAAGAGCCAAGATAAAAAAGGCAGTGCTCGTTTGGAAGTTCATTATTTCGATGCCGATGCACAAGTGCTCAAGGAATATTTTTATCTGAACTCTCAAGAGGATTGTCGTGCTTTTTATTTTAACTTCATTCGCATGCACAATCGTCTTCCAGAACAGAAAATCTTTGTGCGCAATGCGGACGATGTTTTATTGGTTCAGAAAAAGTTCCGCATGCCCATGTTTGTCATTGCGAGAAAGCAAAAACATTTTTGGAGTATTCGGGAAAAGATCTTTGAATAGGTTCGGTCCTAGGTCGCATTTCTTGTTCTGAGAAATCTTGGTATTCTGCGGCAAGAGGAGGTTCCTATGGGTCATAACAGAAACAAGGGTTTTAGTCAGACGAGCAAAAGATTTGATGGGGACTTAAAGGACCAGCATCGCCGCAGTCGCAATAAGCAGATGGATCATGTCAGTCCACGAAGAGAAGAAGAGTCTGAACCTGAAAGCGATAAGACCAAGAGTTCCGAATGGAGAATAGGGCGTAGATAATTAATCCGCATCCAATCGAAGTTCGCGAAAGCGAATGTGCATTTTCTCGAAGTTGGATTTTCCCCCAGGGCCGGTGATCTCTGGATAGGTTGTACTTGAATTGCCAGCGACCACGGCCTTCCTGCCGCCAGGTAAATATTCACGCAATTCTGAGTTCACGACAGGTTCTTTATTGATCTCAATTCTTTTTTCAAAGACACCTTCTGTTGTAGACGTAGGAGCACGCTCCACTTCTTTAGGTGTTTCCGGTAAAGGGGCGGGTGGTGTGGTGGTGGCTGCAACCGCCGCAACAGGCGCTGCACTTGCAACAGAACCGCCTGAGCCCTCGCTATGACTTTGTTCATCGCAGTTTTTACCTTCTTTAAGTGATTTCGCCACCGACAGAAGTGAAACTCCGGATGAGGCCAACAAAAGACCATACGTGTGTTGGCAAAGTCTTTCTTTTGAATGAAGAGATTTTTTGTCAGAAAGGCTCGCTTCTAGTGTTACTTGATGGTAGGCCGCTTTTTTTTCTAGATCGAGCATACTCAGTTTGGCCGTGCATATTTCTGGTGAAAATACAGGAGGTTTGCAGGTGGCTCCATTGGACATAAGACCTTTAAGAATTTGTTTCATTCCATTTGCAGCAGCAGCGCAGGACATATTGCACTTCTTACGAAGAAGTCCACACGTTGCAGTGTAGGCCGTGATTCCTACTTGAGCAATCGTCATGGCTTTGGAAAAAGATTTGCAAGAGTCATTGACGGCGATACTGTTGACTCCAGCGAGTACCAGATTTAATCCCGCCAAGGTTTTCTGTAAATCGGGACTGGTTTCTTCGCGGCAAAATGTGGCGGCCCGAGCCTGATCTTGCAGGCAGGCCTCACGATTCGACACATACATTTGCAGTCCATTTTGCAGAAGTCCCAGTTCTGGTATGTTCAAATTGCCGGACATGGCTGTGATTGTTCGTATCACAGCGGTGAGATTTTTTGGAACGCTCTCGAGTCCTGTGGGAACCGTTTCATCGGGCGTAAAAGGTTCCGCGGCACTTGCAGCAGAAGCCGCAGATGCACTCGTTGAAATCAGCAATGACATTATTAAAGTAAATAGCTGTTTCAAAAATCCCCCCAAGAAATAGATCGGTAACCTGAGTGAACGGCAAGAGGGATTTCTTGTTTATACGAGCTTCTTTCCGACAGCGATTGGTAATTTCAAGTCTCAAATTGAAACGAGATTTGGTTATAGAATTTCCTTCATCTTTCTCTTAAGAAATTGAACAAACAAGGTCATTCTCTGTGAAACCTGGGTGTTCTTATAATAAACAGCATGAATCTCTTGTCGCGAATCTGCGGTTTGGGCTTTTAAGATTTGTACGATGCGACCTTCCTCGCGGTCTTGCTTTGACATGAAATCCGAAAGACAGGCAATGCCCACGCCTTCACGCAACAAGTGCAGAATCGTTTCACCACTGGAAGCACTGGTGTGGGGTTTGATTGTATATGAACTGCTATTCACTGTTTTCAGTGGCCAGATATTGAGTTCGCGGGGGGCCGTGAAACCCAAGAGTCGGTGATGAGCAAGTTCTTCGACGGACCTCGGCGTTCCATGTTCTTTAAGGTACTCTGGGCTTGCATAAATACGCAGACGACTTTCACCAAGGCTTGTCGCATGTAAAGTCGAATCATCCAATTTGCCAATGCGAATAGCCACATCGATGCGTCTTTCTAAAAGATCAATGATTCGTTCACTGCTATGAAGTTCGATATGGATGCCGGGATAAAGATCATTGAACTCTTTAATAAACGGTGTGATCGCGTGAAGAATAAAGGGAGACGCGGAATCCACCTTCAAAGTTCCTGAAGGAGCAATGTTTTTTTGTTGGACGGACTCTTCCGCCAAATCAAAGGACTGTAGAATTTCACGGGCATGTTTTAAAAAGATTTCTCCTTCTTGAGTCAGATCCAAGCGTCGAGTCGTTCGGCGCAGCAACGTGCAGCCGAGCTTTTGCTCCAGACGCGAAAGGGTCCGACTGACCCCCGAAGTGGTCTGTTCAAGGATTTCCGCAGCGGTCGTAATAGATCCAGAATCCACAATAGAAACAAAGGTTTGAAGCTCATCAAGAGTGGTTTTCATTATTGACTCCCAGTCAAATATAAATTGCCATTTCATATCTAAATTAGCAAGAGTCTTGGTGCTAAATTGCTATTCATGAAGCGAGGTTTTAATAGCAAAGGAGCACTCTATGAAAATGCCAGATATTGGACTGGGAACTTTCCGCTTAAAAGGGGAGGACGCTTTTAATTCTGTGAAGCAAGGTTTGGAACTTGGTTATCGTCACATTGATACGGCGCAAATTTATGATAACGAAGCCGAGATAGGAAAGGCCCTGCAACAAAGTGATGTGCCGCGGGAGAATATTTTTATTACGACGAAAATTTGGACGGACAGTCTGGAGAAAGAAAAACTTCTTCCAAGTCTGCATGAAAGTCTTCGTAAACTTCAAACATCTTATGTCGATTTGACTTTGATTCACTGGCCTTCACCCAACAAAGAAGTGCCTTTGGAAGAAACTCTTCAAGAATTGATGAAAGCCAAAGAATTAGGTCTTACAAGAGAAATTGGAATTTCCAACTTTCCCATGAGCGAAACTAAAAGAGCCCTTGAAATTGTCGGAGCAAAAAATATCTTCACGAATCAGGTCGAAGTTCATCCATTTTTGCAAAATCGAAAATTGATAGAATTTTGTAAGTCACAAGGCGTCCACATCACGGCTTATATGCCTTTGGCCTATGGCAAAGTGATGAAGGAGCCAACGCTGCTCTCTCTAGCTGAAAAGCATAAAGTGTCTGCGGCTGATGTGGCACTGTCGTGGTTGTTGGAGCAAGAGTTGGCGGTCATTCCTTCTTCGACGAAAAAAGAAAATTTACAAAAGAATCTCAAAACACCTCGTCGCTTTCTTTCTAAAGAGGATATGGCGGCCATAGCGGCTTTGAATAATGGAGAAAGACTGGCAAATCCAGGGTTCGCTCCCGAGTGGGATGTGTAAAATGCCTTTAGCATTATTTGCATTAACAATCAGTGCCTTTGCAATTGGCACAACGGAGTTCGTGATCGTCGGCCTGTTGCCGACAATTTCGAATGATTTACAAGTCAGTCTTCCTTCAGCGGGATTGCTGGTCAGTCTTTATGCTCTGGGTGTCGCCGTCGGTGCTCCGGTTTTGACAGCTCTCACCAGCAGATTTTCGCGAAAGAACCTTCTGGTGGGGCTGATGGCGTTGTTCACTGTCGGAAATATTCTTGCGTGGTTGTCACCAAGTTATGGAGCTTTGACGGTCGCTCGAATTTTGACGGGCCTTGCTCACGGAGTTTTCTTCTCAATTGGTTCGACAATTGCGGCAAGTCTTGTTGCCAAAGAAAAGGCTGCGAGTGCTATTGCCATTATGTTCACAGGATTGACCGTCGCCCTTGTCACAGGTGTGCCACTTGGAACTTTCATAGGTCAACATTTTGGCTGGAGGGCTACGTTCTTGGCGGTGTCTCTTCTGGGGGCGATCGCGTTCTTTGGAAGTTTGTTCCTCATTCCTAAGAATATCGCGCAAGCGGCGCCTGCCAAACTTAGGGCGCAAGTGAAAGTTTTAAAACAACCGCGACTGCTTTTGGTATATGCAATGACGGCCTTGGGGTATGGAGGTTCCTTTATTGCCTTCACATTCCTTGCTCCGATTCTGCAAAAAATCACGGGGTATTCAGAAAGCGCCGTCGGACTTGTTCTTCTGGTGTACGGGGTGTCTGTCGCTTTCGGAAATATCTGGGGTGGAAAGCTTGCAGATAGACTTGGACCGATCAAGGCCTTGCAGATGATCTTCTTAGGACTGGCTTTGGTGTTGTTTGTTTTTACTTTCACGGCAAGCTCAAGCATCGCCTCTTTAGTGACAATTTTGCTCTGGGGAGCTGTCGCTTTCGGAAACGTTCCTGGTTTGCAAATTTATGTTGTGCGCCAAGCGGAACGTTTTGCACCAGAGGCTGTGGATGTGGCTTCGGGTTTAAACATTGCCTCTTTCAACTTGGGTATTGCATTTGGTGCGTGGGCTGGTGGATTGTTGGTGGAGCGATTTGATTTGATGACCACACCTTGGGTGGGAAGTTTGATTGTTTTGGGGGCCGTCGGATTGACGACTTTAGCAGGCTACTTGGATCGTCGTGATCCTGTGGGCGCGCAGTCTATTTCCGGTATCAGTCATATTCCGATGCATTGACGCAAAAGCGGGGCCTTGTTATCTTGCAACTCTGCACTGAGGAGTGATCATGGGGCCCCAAAAAAAATGGTGGAAAGAATCTGTTGTTTATCAAGTTTACCCACGCAGTTTTATGGACTCCAATGGCGATGGCGTAGGTGACTTGCCCGGGTTGACCTCGAAACTTGATTACCTTAAACAGCTTGGCATCGACGTGATTTGGATGTGTCCGATGTACAAGTCGCCTCAAGACGACAACGGTTACGACATCAGTGACTATCAAGATATTCATTTCGAGTTTGGAACCATGCAAGACTTCGAGACTCTTTTGTCCGAAGTTCATAAGCGTGGTATGAAACTCTTGATTGATCTTGTTATCAATCACACGAGCGACGAGCATCCGTGGTTTATTGAGTCGCGCTCTTCCAAAAACAATCCTAAAAGAGACTGGTACATCTGGCGCGATGGTAAGAACGGCAAAGAGCCCAACAACTGGGAAAGTATTTTTGGCGGTTCGGCGTGGAAATACGATGAAAAAACGGATCAGTATTTCATGCACGTGTTCTCGGCGCGACAACCGGATTTAAATTGGGAAAATTTAGAGATGCGCCAAGAGGTCTATAAAATGATCCGTTGGTGGTTGGATAAAGGGATTGATGGTTTCCGCATTGATGCGATCAGCCACACGAAAAAAGAACCGGGTCTGGCGGATATGCCCAATCCTCAAGGTTTGGAATACGTTCCTTCTTACGACAAACACATGAATGTACCGGGTATTCAGGAATACATCACGGATCTTTGCAAAAATACTTTCGTTCACTACGACATTATGACAACAGGGGAAGCCAACGGAGTCTCTGCTGAAAATGCAACAGAATGGGTTGGTGAAGAGCAAAAGAAATTCAATATGCTGATTCAGTTTGAGCACGTGGGATTGTGGGATGCAAATCCTGAAAAGCGCATCGACGTTTTGAAGGTCAAAGAAGTTTTCGGACGTTGGCAAAAACAGTTAGAGAACAAAGGGTGGAACGCTCTCTTCGTAGAAAACCACGACGTGCCTCGTATTATTTCAAAATGGGGAGACAGCAAAAACTATTGGCGTGAAAGTGCGACGTCCATTGCGGCGATGTACTTCATGATGCAAGGAACTCCGTTTATCTATCAAGGCCAAGAAATCGGTATGACGAATACTGTATTTAACGGACCTGAGGATTTTAACGATGTTTCTGCTAAGAATCATTTTGCGATTCGCAGAAAACAAGGAGCCAGTGACGCCGAAATCACAGCGGAGTTGGCAAATGGTTCTCGCGACAACGCGCGAACGCCTATGCAGTGGAGTGCGGGACCAAGTGCAGGGTTTAGCACTGGCAAGCCTTGGTTGAAGATCAATCCGAACTTCAAAGAAATCAACGTGCAAAGTCAGCTTAATGACTCTAAATCCATTTTCAATTTCTATCGTTCTTTGATTCAAATTCGCCGCGATCATTCTGAATTTGTCTATGGTAGTTATGATCTTGTGATGGCTGAAGATCCCCAAGTGTATGCCTATACAAGAACACTGAATGGGGCGCAGATGTTGGTGATCTGCAATCTCACGGGTAAAAATGCGAAGTATGCAGGTCCCTTGGTGCAGTCTCAGAATCTGTTGCTCGCAAATTATGATGTGCCTAAACATCCTGATCTAAATCACTTTGAACTGCGGCCCTATGAAAGTCGTATTTACAGAGTGAAATAGCTGGCAAAGGACATGGCTTTAATAATTGGGCCACCAAAGAATCAGACTTATCATGGAGATACAGGAGGATTTATGGCGTCCCCAAAAAGCGATAAAGAAAGTGTGTCACACAAGCTTGGCGATAAAATTGAAAAAGTAGGTCGCAAGATTTCTGACAAGGCTCCCAAAACCGGAAAAGTCATTCACGATTTAGGCGATAAAATTGAACACATGAGTGATAAAAAGAATAATCCTAATAGACGTTAATGGAAAAGTAGGTCTCCCGATAAAGTGAGACCTACTTTTTTGTATTTTACGGGCCACATTCTGCCGTAAATGTTTCCCATTCTCTGATTTGTGTCGCATCGGTGTGAATGGTGTCAGTAATACGTCCGCCTCCACCCACCGCAGTCACATAATTTCCGCTGATTGTTTGAATCGCGTACTTATCATAACCAAGAGAAATAAATTTGAATTTCTCCCAAGCTTGCAATTGGGTTGCGTCAGAGTGAATGACATCTGTGATCCGTCCGCCACCACCTACGGCCGTCAAGTAATAGCCCTTCACAGTTTTAAGCCCGTAGTTAATGATCGAGCCGCCATCGCAGGAATCAATCAACGTGAATTTCTCCCACCCTCCGATTTTGGTGGCGTCGGTATGAATAACGTCGGTGATTCGCCCTCCGCCGCCGACGGCAGTTAGGTAGTGACCGTTATAGGTTTTAATTGCGCAGGTGATCGGCCCATTGCAGGCCAGTGCTGATGATCCCACGCCGAGCATTCCGAATAAGATAGATAAAATAAAAATCTTTTTCATTGGAGTCTCCTTGGGTCTTTAAAGATCCCCATGTCTTTATGACATACCAACGGAGGATCACATTCAATACTCGAAGGCAGAAGCTGTTAGGATAGTGTCAAAATCAAATCATTCGACATTGGATCTTTGGTGAGAGGTTGACGATTGTCGGGGACGCGCACGCGCTTAAACTGAGTTTCACTTCATTCCGTTGACCTGAATAAATACTTTGCCAGCCCATGGATCAGTTTCATACTCATCAGTAAAAGTAATCGGAATAAAATATTTAGATACTGAAAGACCGACCTGAAAATTCAGGTTCTTCGAAGAGGCGATATGGTGAGTGTATCCCAGAGTGGTCGCGGTAAGCCACTCGGGACGGTCCGGATTCTCGGAAGCGACAAACAACTGAATAGGCGCTCGTTGTAAGACCTCTATTCTTCCCCAAAATGTCATGGGCTTTTTATTGAATGCAAATTCCTCTGTGATGGAACTTAAATTAGGAATAAGATTGTAATTTTCTATACGCCCATAAATAAGTGTATTGAAGGCTTTCCATGATTCAGACACAGCCCATTCGTTATAGAAGGATGCGGAATATCGTCGATAAAATTTAATCTGTGTCTCATCATGTTCTGGTTCATTGATGTACGCGAATGAAATCAGGCCTAACATTTTTTCACTCAATTGATAGCCCACTCTTGTCGCAGCAGAGTCTAAGGGACCAAGGCGAAGTTCCACCGTATCAGGTTCTGGTTCTGCGCCGTGAAAAGCAGAGATTTCAAACGAAATCTTTCCTAAATATAAAGCAGAACCCAAAACAGTGCTGGAGATATGACCCACATCTTGGCCGATGTGATGTCCTAAGGGAGCATCAGGATTTACCATTCCCGTATTTCGATGCATGAATGCAATGGGACCTTCTGTTGTTTGACCGCGCGGAGCAAAGAAAAATTTTGCATGATTCTTTGAGCTGTCATTCCAACGATAGGTATCGCTGATAGTGAGTCCCATAATGGGTGATGAATGAGGATGTTGAGCATCAATATAGGGTTCACCATCTTCATTTTTTTCTCCGATTTGAAGGAGCTCAGGATATCCCTCTTTGGGATACGTCCATTTTTCAAATGTTAGCATTAAATTAAAATTTAAAGTGTGGCGAGATTGAGAGCTTTTTTGATAATCGAACATCAACATGTTTGGAGCGGCAAAGCGATCCTCTCCTCGGGGACCTTCTTGCGTGATGCCGACTAAAAAAAGATTTCCATGAATAATAAAGTGTTCAGATGTTTGTTCTTGATTTGCGAGCCTGAAGCACATTCCAGTAAGAAGATCGAGACTCTCATCAGGGTTGCAAAATAAGGATGGAACACTCGAATGTTCCATAGCCTTATGGTTGTGATCGTGCATTTCTTGGGCAAAGACTTCCTGAGACAATGTAATTGTAATGATGGCAAAAATAAACGCCAGAATTTGCATAATTTTTCTCCGAGGTTAGGTTAGCAAAACCTTCGGAGAAAAAGTTATCTGTAAGTTTGCATAAATGTTTTACGAGAAACTTGGTTTGGCAACAGCCAGCCAAATAGCCACGATCGCAAGGGTGACAAGCAGAGTGCCGGTGACAGAGACCCATTGCGGTTTTTTTCTCATCACTAAAAGAAGTGGAATCAAAGCGATCCAAATGTAGAACTTGATATTGGCCCAAAGCGGAAAGTTTGCATGCATGCCAAGAATATTAACGAGGCCCACGGCGCTAACCAGAACGCACAGCCAAGAAACTCCGTGCAAAGCGTAAGCGATCTTACGAGTTCGAGCACTGAAGTTCACTAAAATCATTCCAAAGCTGAGAAACAGGACTACGATGCTCGATAAATGAAAAATCTTAAGAAAAAAATAGTTCATGCAGGGGCTCCTCTCATTTAATTGATAAGAGCAGCCTAGGACCTCAAGTTAACTTGAGGGCAAGAGAATTTATAAAAGGTGAGCACCTGCGCCGCGACGGGCTAGCTTGTCGTTTTGATTTCTTAACGGGCAGTCTTTCATCGAAAGACATCCGCAACCGATGCAACGATCCAATTGATTGCGCAGGCGCTCAAGCAATTTAATTCGGGAATCCAACTCAGCCCTCCAAAGTTTCGAGAGCCGTTGCCAGTCGGCTTCTGTGGGTTTGTGTTTCGTCGGAAAGCTCTTAAACATGTTCTGGATTTCTTCCAAGGAAAAACCAAGTTTTTGCGCAACTTTAAGAAGCGAAAGAATGCGCAGCATGCCGCGAGGGTATTGCCGTTGATTTTGTTCATTTCGAAAAGCGAACAAGAGTCCTTTTGCTTCATAGAAATGGATTGCCGAAATGGCCACGCCGCTTCTTTTGGCTAGTTCGCCCACCGAAAGAACTTGTTTAACCTCGCTGTCTTCGCATTTTTTCATTAGGACCTCAAGTTAACTTGAGGTTTTAGGAGGGGCGTAACAGGAAGTCAAATCCCATTCTAGACCAACTAGTATATCCTAACATAGGATGAGTTTATTTCTGATGAGGATTTATGCGTTTTGTGCGAACGTTTATCTGGGTTTTAATTATTTCTGGTGTTCTCGCTATAGGGGGATTTATGACAGTGGGATGTTCTTCGTTCGGTACTTTGCCGTCCGATGAAAGTGTCGAGACTTATCACGCCTCTCCAAATTACGACATGAATAGAAAAACTTTCGTCAATCGAAGACCTGCCATTCTCGATGAAATGCGCAAGAGAACATTTACTTTTTCAGGAATCAAAGAGTGGCTCTTGGGCGGCGATGCGGACCGCGTGCCAAGCACTGTTCTTCCCGATGTTAAGACGGACTTCGACCTTTTCAAACAACCTGCGGAAGATTTGAAAGTCGTTTGGTTCGGGCATTCTAGTGTGTTGATGAATTTCGATGGGAAGACTCTTTTGTTGGACCCGGTTCTTTCTCATTCAACGGGGCCTTTTGGGTTTATGAAGAGGTTCCAGAAACCCGTGATTGAATTTTCTGAGCTTCCTCCTATTGATGTTATTCTTATTTCTCACGATCACTATGACCATCTTGATATGGATACAATCAAATTCTTTAAGGATAAAAAAACGCGCTTTATCGTTCCTTTGGGAGTGGGTTCTCATTTAAAAGGATGGGGAATTGGCGAAGAGCGAATCAAAGAATTGGATTGGTGGCAGAGCGCTCGATTTGAAGACATTCAAATTATCGCCACTCCAGCGCAGCACTTTTCGGGCCGAAGCTTTGGCAATCAGAATAAAACCTTGTGGGCGTCTTGGGTGATTCGCAACGACAAACACAATGTCTATTTCTGTGCAGACTCGGGATACGATACTCACTTTAAGGATATCGGAGAAAAGTATGGGCCTTTCGACCTCGCCTTCATTGAAAACGGACAGTACAATGAGAAATGGCGGGAAGTTCATCTGCTTCCTGAAGAATCCATTCAGGCTTACCACGATCTAAAGGCGAAAAAATATTTTCCGATTCATTGGGGCATGTTCAATCTGGCATTGCATTCGTGGTATGAGCCCATTGAAAATACGGCAAAAGCTGCCGAGAAAAACAATATTCATCTTATTGTTCCAAAAATCGGGGAGCTTGTGACAGTCAATAATGATTACATCACAAGTTACTGGTGGAAACAGATGTTCAATGCGAAACAAAGCCCCTAGCTAATGCGGGGCTTTGTTTGTATTCCATTAGATGTTGGACATGTTCAAAACAAAGCGATAACGAACATCACTTTTTAAAACACGTTCGTAAGCGACATTGACTTGGTCCGGATTGATCAACTCGATTTCAGGAGTGATGTTGTGCTTAGCACAGAAGTCCAACATTTCTTGAGTCTCTTTAATTGAACCAATCACAGAGCCTGCGTAGTTTCTTCTCATCATAATCAATGAGAACGGATGGATAGACAGAGGCTTTTCTGGAGCCCCCACAGAAACCATTGTTCCGTCGAGCTTCAACATCCCAAGATATCCTGCCATATCCAAATCCGCAGAAGAAACCGTATTGATGATAAGGTCGAAAGAGTTGGCGTTATCACGAAAAGCTTCCGGAGTTTTCGTTAAAACAAAGTGATGTGCCCCTAGCTTTTTTGCGTCTTCACGTTTGCTTTCAGAATGACTTAACACAGTCACTTCGGCACCCATCGCGGCTGCGATTTTCACGCCCATGTGTCCAAGACCACCAAGACCCATGATCGCTACTTTTTTGCCGGGACCTGCTTTCCAATGGCTTAAAGGTGAGTACAAAGTAATCCCCGCACAAAGAAGAGGAGCAGCTTTATCCAGAGGTAAAACATCAGGAATGCGTAAAACGAAATCTTCATTAACCACGACGACGTCGGAATATCCGCCTTGTGTGACAGCAGATCCATCGCGCTCCATCGAGCCGTAAGTCATTGTGTTTCCGTTAAGACAATATTGTTCTAATTCTTGTTCGCAGTGAGCACACTCGCGACATGAGTCCACCATGCAGCCGACGCCGACATGATCTCCGACTTTGTATTTAGTAACTTTTGAACCTACAGCGCGAACGACGCCGGCGATTTCATGTCCAGGGACCATGGGGAAAGCGGAGCTAAATCCCCACTCATCACGAGTCATATGAATATCAGAATGGCAGATGCCACAATATTTGATATCGATGACGACATCGTGTTCTTTGGGATCACGGCGTTCAAAAGAATAGGGTGCAAGGGGCGTTTTTGATGTGAAGGCAGCCATGCCTTTTGCTTGAATCATAAAGTCTCCTTTTTTGACGCTTTAAGAATACCCTCGACCAGTATTAAGAAAAATGGCATCTTACTTTATGTGCTATTAAGAATTACTTAATAATGTAGAGGGCGAACATCGGGGGAATTGATGCAAAACGATCAACTGGACGGATTGCTGGCGTTGAAACTCGTTGCAGAAAAACGAAACTTTACAGCGGCTGCAAATGAACTAGGCATCTCTGCCTCTGCTGTGAGTCAGGCAATTAAACAACTTGAAGGTCGTTTGGGTGTGGCACTTTTGAATCGAACCACACGCAGTACCAGCCTCACGGAAGCGGGAGATCGTTTCTTAACTCAGGCGGGACCTGCACTGGAGCAAATTTTATTGGCTCTTAACGATGTCGGTACTTATGCTCAAAAACCGTCAGGGCTTTTGCGTCTGAACATGCCTCGACTGATTTATCCCACATATCTAGCTCCGCTGATTGTGAGTTTCAGAAAAAAGTATCCAGAAGTTTCAGTGGAGCTTTTTTTTGAAGATGCAACATCTGATGTCGTTGAAAGTGGTTTTGATGCAGGAATTCGTCTGTCGGATGTCTTGGCTAAAGACATGGTGGCTATGAAATTGATGGGACCTATTCGCTGGGTCACGGCCGCTTCACCAAAGTATCTGAATAAAGCGGGTCGACCCAAACATCCCAAGGATCTTCTTGGGTTTGATTGCATTGTTTCTCGAATAGCGGCGGACCGCCTTTATGATCGTTGGGAGTTTGAAAACAAAGGATCTGATTTTCAAGTTCAAGTGAAGGGGAGTTTGATCTTGAATGATTCTGTTATGACTTTGAAAGCGGCCATGGATGGACTGGGAATCATGTACGCCAGTGAAGATGCCATCAAAGACAAAGTGGAATCCGGAAAGCTTGAGATCATTCTTAATCAATACGCAGCGACCAGTGCCGGCTTTTATCTGTATTATCCAAAACGCTCGCAAGTTTTGCCAAAACTGCGAGCGTTTATTGATCACTTAAAATCCGAAGGTGTCGAGTAACTTACAAGAGTGGATGAATTCTATTCTTGATAAAGATATCGACGAAGCGATTGTTGTTCACTCCTAGAATGATGATCTCTGCGGGACCTAAGGTTATAATCGCAGACTGAGCTGTTCCCTTGTTCTCAGGATAAAATAGCAAGTTGAGCGTCGCAGTGATTTGAGTTCCGCCAACCAAAAAATCAGCCTGTGTATTTGGAGGAAGAGTAAAAACTTTTTGCTCTTGGCTGAGAACTGCTTGAGTGATCACTTCGACCTTTGAATTTAATAGGGTGCGCTCGAGGAGTGCAGCTTTTAAACTTCCTAGAAATGTTCGTTTTCCATTTTTATCCAAACCAAAAACTTCTGCAAATGTATCAGTGGTATTGTCGCCAAGAACGATTTGCAGACAGTGTGTTTCCTTAGGAGCTTTAAGCCATTGCAATGAGGCCTGTGAAACTTCACAGGATTTATAGTTATCCACGGCATTAAAGACAGGCATAATACCTTGAGCGAAGGCGAAACCAGTTTTTGATTTTAGAACAGCCGCTTCTGGCAATGATTCAGACATGAGATTTAAGGCCGCAGGTCTGTCTGGAATTCCAGTCATTGCGGCAAAGTCACCGCTTAAGTGAGGAACTCCGAAGACGTGTCCAAGCTCGTGAGCTAAAACAAGAGACAAGCGTCCTGGATTTTTCCAAACATTTTCAATCCAGAGAGATTTTGTTTTGTCACCAGCGACATAGATAAAGCCTTTCGCTCTTAATTGGACAGAGTCGTAATTCGTGCGAACGCTGAGTGCGACCACATCATGTTTTCGTGATTGAACATATTGCGCTTGTTGTTTTTCGAGGGCTCCTTCGCCAAGAACAAATCGTAAATGTTCCCGACCATCACAAGGTCCTTCGCTGAAGAGAGGAAGGAAAAGAGGCAGAGCATTTAAGCTCTTTGAAGTGCGCCAATTATTTTCTTGAAATTCTGTGTGCCAAAAATCGAGAGCTTTTTGAAGGCTTGCGTGAACTTCGTTTGACGAAGCAGAAAAAGACGAGTCATCAATTTTAAGGCAGTAGCGAATCTTTGGCGTGTTAATGACGAACCAAGGATTGCGTGCATCACCAAGAAGATCTCCTCCGGAAGAAATCCAGGGTCCCGCAAAAATGGGAAGAGAGACAAAGAGACAGATCGGCAATAGCAGCAAAGTGCGAAGTTTTGTAAGACTCATGACAGACCTTCCTTTAATCAGGTTTGTGATAGAGTTGCCCTCAGGTGGACGGCAACTCTATTCTTAAAAATAAATTACAAAGTGTACTGGCAGAATTCGCGAAGATTGCTTTCAACTGTGTAGGACTCCGAAGTCATCATATTTTCCATACGTTTGAAGGTCGTTGAAGTGTTCACCTTTGTAGGGATTTGGCCAGGCGCAGCGAGAACTGCCGAATAGAAATACTGAAGTTCTGTACCGCCATTCACAAAGTGAATGATTTCATCTGCGTGACCTGACCATCCTGGAAGATTTGTTGGACTTGAAACTAATTGGCCAAAAGGAAAGAAACGATTGTTGATTTGAATGGAGTGACAACCATTTTGAACGATGGACAAAGAAGCTTGGCGCGTAAGTCCTCTGGAATCTTGGCATGTGCCTCTCCAGAAACCTGTAAAGGTTGTGTGTGCTTGAGCTTGGAATCCAAGAAGAGAAACTAGAATTGTGGCAAATGCAAAACGGCGAATCATAAAAACTCCTTTGTGTTAGTGGTTCCGTATTAAAGTGGCGGAACGATGAGGATCACTATAGGAGTGATTGGTGCTGTTTTCTGCAACAATCTAGTGCAAAAACAAAGGTATTGTTATACCAAAAGTATCCATGAACACGTTTGAACTGCACGATTACAAAAAGGCTCTGAAGGATAAGCTCAGTTTTCTGAACTCCACACGTTCCAGTCGAAAGATAACAGTCCGTGGAATGGCCGACAAAATTGGGATCCAACACACATATATTTCTCGCGTGTTCAATAATGACGGAGTTCACTTCAACGAAGATCATCTTTATGAATTGGGACATCTCTTGGAGTTCAGTCTTGAAGAGATTGATTATCTTTCTTTACTGCGCTCTTACGAAGTGAGCTCTTCCAAAATCAGAAAAGAGCAGTTGAAGAAAAAGATTGAAAGTATTCGGCAGGAGTATCAGATCAGCGCCAAGCAAAATGGCAGTCGCATGGATACAATAACCAGCGACATGAATCATCTTTTAGACCCGTACTCTGTGGTGATTCTGGCGGCGTTAGCTGTTGATGCATACATGCAAAAGCCAAAACTCTTGGGGAGTATTCTCGGTATTTCAGTGGCGAAACTTAAAGACGTACTGAACAAACTAAAACTTTTGGGATATATCCAATTTGAATCGGAGAATTTCACCGTCACCAATATCAAGATTCCCCACATTCACTACTCAACAGACCATCCATTGATGCGAGCGCATCAACAGCTTATGCGCACGCTCTGTTCCGCGCATCTTTTAAAGGTCGACGATAAAGAAAAGAAATCCTTTATGGTGACCTTCGGTGCCGACGCGGGAGCCGTCGAGGAAATCCGAGTGAAATTTGCTAAATTCCTCTCGGAAATTGAGCCCCTTGTGGTGAATGCAAAAACAGAGCACGCATATCAGTTGTGCTTTGATATATTTGAGTGGTGTTGATTAAAATTTAGCGGGAAATTGTTTAATAATTCCCAGAGCTAACATATCAGCCATCATCAAAGCCTGAGTGTGAACTTTGTCATAGGCAGCAATATCCGCTTTCCAGCGTTTCTTAAGACGGGCAGTGACTTCTTTCGTAGTCAGGTCTAAATGTTCGCGCATCATTTTTTTCATTTCAGGCAGAGGCCAGTTGTCAGGATTGGCTTTGTTTAAAAACGTGGCGATGTCATCAGCATTGGCATACCATTTTTTGATGGCAGCTTTTGCCGCATCGGAATTTCCAGCTTTAAGGGCCGTTATAATTTCTCCCGCAAGAAGAATGTGCTCACGGAGCAGCTTCGTAAGTTCATTCCCCGCAGGAACTCCATAAAATGGAGCAATGGCATTGCCCAAATCCTTTTGATTTTTAAGAAGGCGCTGAGCTGCGAAGTTCGTGTCGCCAAGATTGCCGATAGCACTGATGATATAGACACGCGTCCACGTGATATGATCTTCCCAAAGTTTTCTCATCGCGGAACGGAATTCGCACTGCTTGCTTTGCATATTGAATTCTTCAATAATATCGGGTCTCCAGATGCCAATTCGATCTTCCACTTGTGCCTGAGCCGGTAACGCAAAATGCGATAGAATAAGAGAAACGAAAACTATTTTAGCTTTTTGTAATTTCATTTTTGAACTCCTAGAATTTAGTTGAACGGGAATTCTAGGAGTGAACAAATTTTTCTCCAACGAGAGAAAGCTTGTTTCTTTTGTAGGCATATTTGGTCAGTTGCTGGGTGACACTGGATTTCGTTTTGTTCTTTGATAGTTTCGGTTCTTTTTTCTGCTCGTTCCGGGGAGCCTCGCTTGTAATATTCATACATAAAGAAGACAAGCAAAGCGAGGTACATCATGTATAGTAAAATAAAAATTGGTGGCCATCCGATCCATCCAATGTTGGTTGCATTTCCTATCACATTCTATCTTTTATCTTTTGTTGGATTCTTAGTGTATCAGACCGTGGGCAATGAAATCTTTTGGTATAAGCTTGCATACTTTGCGAATTTTGCTGCCATCGGAACGGCATTGCTGGCGGCTATCCCTGGATTTTTAGATTGGACTCTCGGAATTCCTAAAGGGACTGCGGCGAAAAAGCACGGATTCATTCATATGACTTTGAATCTGACGACTCTCGCTATTTTTGCCATCAATGCTTCGCTGATTTGGGGACAGTGGGATGCGCCCTATGTAGGCACAGGAACAAATATTCTTCTGACCGGAATAGGATCTTTGACTTTACTTGGAGCTGGATATTTTGGCTGGGAGATGATTGCCTACCATAAAGTGGGAGTCGACATGAGTTCTGAGCAAGAACGACTTCAGGATCGCTATGAAAGGGAGGAACCTTTTGTTCCTCCTCACAAACATAAAGAACCTCCGTCGATGTATCACTAGGTTCTCTTGGAGTAGCTTACTTCGCGAGGCAAGCCGCGATGGCGTTTCTGAATGATCTAGAACCGAAAGTCGCCGTGCCAGAGTTGGTGTAGCGTGCACCAGCTTTGACCACGTACTTTGCTTGGCAACCGCCGTGAGTACTGATGCCGACGATCTCGTTTGTGATTTGACTGATGATAGGTGCCCCCCAGCTTCCATAAGAAGTGTCGGCGTCGTGTTCTACGATTTCGGGAATAAGAAAGATACCGGCTTTAACCAGGCGACCATAAGAAACCTGTTGAGCAAAGTTCATGGAATCGCCAAAAGTGTTTGCTGCCACATCACCACTGCGAACGTAGTCTGTATCGTTAAGGGCATAGCCATATCCCACGACACGAATCGGTTCGTAGTTTTGATATTTTCTGTGTGCGACCTGATAGAAACCTTGGACATCACCTGCAAATTTATTTGTGACACGATTGGGTTCAAGCTGCATAACGGCCCATTGAGAGCCGATGCCCTTTTGTTTGAATACAGCAGATCCTTTTTTTACATAATATGTATCTTCAGGAGTGGACGCTTGGGGAATCCCAGCAATAGAAACGGGGGGATTGAATTCAACGTAGTCGCGGTCTTCGGCGCACGCACCAACCGTGATAACGCAGCTACGGCCAACTAGAGTCGCAGCGCAACCTTGGTGCTCACCTTCTTTAGCCAAGCGGCCCACTTTTGAATCAAAAGAAAGAGCACGGTCATCCGTCTTTCCGCAGATATCTGCGTTCGCGAGTGACGTAAAAGCTAGAACTGTAGCAATTAGAAAAAGATTTTTCATTTGGATATCCTCATTGTTCTTGTTTTAGGCAGACTTCTATAACAACAAACAAGAACAGTGGGGATGCAACATTTGGTTGCAAAAGTTGATTATGATCGAAGAATAAAATAAAACAGCTTAGGTCGAACTGCCTTCTGTTTTTGTCATCAGTTTTTGAGCTTCTTCACGAATCCAATCTATGTGAAATTGAACAGTGATGTATTGTCCTCTGTCGATACACAGATTGCGTTCTTCAAGTGGAACTTCGGGATTAAAAAATGTTCTTGAAGCCACACCAACGACGTAAGGTTTACCGTCGACCGTGATGATAGCGGGACCTCCGGAATCTCCTTGGCAAAAACCTTTTCCCTGATTTTGCGAAACGATGAACGTGGGAGATGTATGGACATAAGACACGACATCCAAATCCACGGAGCGAAGGATGCCCAGATTTCCTTTAAACGTAGGACGACCATCGGATCGACCAAAGCCGGCAGCTTGCACTTGAGTTAGATTTAATGAAGGTTCTTTCTCTGGCAAATTTAATATTTCGATCTCGGCAGGAAGAGCCTTCTCTAAGAGGACTAAAGCAAGGTCGTAACTTTTATTTCCTTTTAAATACTCAGGATGGACGACGAAGGAGCTGCTGCGCAAAGCAACGCTTTCTCCCAGATTGTTCTTTAAATACAAAGTGTGAACTGTATTAGGCGACAAAGAGATGCAATGAGCCGCAGTGAGAAGGATGGATGGCGATATCGCGCTCGCTGTGCATTGAGACACCGCAGTTCGCGGTGGGGCATCTTGTTTTTCGATCGTCACGGCGATTTTAAAATTTAGAACCTGTTGATTGAGACGCGAGGTGGGAGGAGCATCCACGCCGCCGACGATGCCTTCTTGATCACCTTGCGATATATCGGGAGGGGATGAGGGAGTCGTTTGTTGGCAGCCCAGCATCGCTAAAGCCAGAAGTAAAAAAATATGTCTCATGTCGCATCTCCAGTCATGTTGCCAATCTCGGGCATTTGTTTTTGCAATTTCTTGCGTTCAATAAGGCCTGAAGCCTCTTGCAAAAATATCCTGCGGAATTGATGCCAGAGCTTGAGGTGTTCGATATTTTTTTGAAAACGCCGTCGCCTGCGAAGTCAGTGTGACAAGGGCGATATCCCGGGATCTGTAAATAAATATTTTTAGAGGTGATCAATTTGAGACGGAACACTCTGTTAAAAATGTTTCCGCGAAAAACACAGAACGGTTCGTATAATCGTGACGTTCATTTGCATCTAGACCTCCGTACTTGGTGCCGATAAATACACCAGGGGGAATACGCATGAAAAAGAGTTTTCTTTTTTATCTCATGGCTTTTTTCTTAATGACGGTTTCTTTTCAAAACTGTTCCCCTCAAGCGGGCTTGCAGTTTGGAATTGATTCGCAAACCGCCTACAGTGTCTATGGTGATCTTCCCGAAAATGCCAAAATTGTCGACCTTCAAGCTCAGGAATCCGTCGAGTATCCTTCCACTCAAGTTGTTCTTGTGGTCGATAACTCCGCGACAATGAAACAGTCTCAGGAAGAGTTGGCGGAGCGCATAGACAGTTTGTTGACGACACTTGCAAATAAAAAAGTCTCTCTTCATATATTTTCGACATCACAGTATACCAGTGCCATCAAAAACAATTATGGAACTCTTAAGAATGGTGTTGAAACTTATGTGAAGTCTTTGGCTGATTTATCACCTTCAGAACCAAATGCGATTATGAATGCAGAGTTCGGTCCCAATCTAAATCCTATTGTTCTAAACCCTACTGATTCTGCATTGGTAAGACAAAGCACTATAGATAAAATAAAGAAATCTATTTTAGCGATGGGCGTGAGTGGCAATGACAATGAGTCGGGATTGTGTGGGATTTTGCAAATGGCTGGCAGAAAACCTCTTTTTGTAAACGCAAATGAGAAAGTTGTGTTCTTTGTCTTAACGGACGAAGACAACTACGCGGGAGGTAAACATTGCAGAGCGGAGCAAGTTTATAACTACGAAAGAACGCAAATGCTTGTCTATCTGCAAACACAAGTGTCCTATTCGTTCACAGCTCAAGGTTATAGAGATGGCGTTGCGACGGCAGAGGAAACCCGTCCCTTCTCTCTTATGGTCTATTCTGTCGTAAAAGGATCTGAGAATTTAAATGGACAAGTCTGTCACAGTGAAGATGAAAAAATGGTTCAGGGGCGAATCAAAAATCTGATTGGTAAAACGAGCGGGATCGGTGGCGTGAATTTTTATTTTAAAAATGCCACTTTGACGGATTGTCATTATAAAGAGATACCAGTCACATACCACTTCACAAAAGAAGAGGGGCTTCTCGACTACTGCAAAAACTCCTACAAAAATTATTCTAATGCTCTGGCATATTTCGCTTCAGCAAGGACGGGTATTTCCGTCAATCAACCTTGTTTGTCGAGCGTGCAAAGCGTTCCGCGAGGGCTTATTCGTGCTAAATACTATCTTGATAACGCGACAGATATTGCTCCTGTATTCCTTTCGGAAATGAATGAATCCTTGGGGGATAAATACTTTATTAGCGTGATAACAAATAAAGAAGGTCAGTCGTGTGCATTGAAGAGCGGGCAGTCTTATGGCTCCGTGTTTCAGCGCATGGAAAAGTTAAACCCTGCAAAGGTGCAGACTTATTCTTTGTGCCCAGGGGATGAAGGTTATAAGACGGCATTTAAAAGGATCGCCGAATCAATTTCATACGTGAGTCAAGAGTTTGACATCCAGGTGCCGGATGAGATGAAGATTCGCGACGTGCTTTTGATCCCGAAAGGTCAAGGAACCTCGTCAGTACAGCTGACTCCGGATCAGTACGAGTTTAAGAATGGTAAGATTAAAATCAACGCGAAACTTTCCGACTTAGACAAGTTGCGCGTCATTATCTTTTAAAAAAACAGCCCGCTCTAAAAAGGCGGGCTGTTTCGTTTCAAGCTTCGCAACTACTCTAGAATGCGGAACAAAGTTCCTTTTTCTGAAAGAATCAATAGATACTTCATCATCGTTTCTTGATGATAGTGAGTAGGATCATTGTATTTCGTTTGGAACTCTACGATGAGCTCATACTTCTTCTCATTGTCCATTTGCACAACTTCGCGAAGAAGAGCTTGTTCTGCGATAGCATAAGCCGCAAGACTCATTTCGCGGTGAGTGCCTTTCAAAATGCTGTCAGGCTTGCTTGTTGTGAACAGTTTATAGTATTTATTCCCCTCATTATCCGCTTGGCGGAAGTCATAATTTTTTGCCGCAAGCTCTTTACGATACTGAGTTGGAATGAATTTTCCGATCTGAACAATCATGGTCTCATACATCTTTCCGGCGCGACTGTCTGCTTTTGCCACTTCATATCGTTTTTGGAAATCAAGAGCGATATTGATCAGGCCCTCACTCGTAATGCTATGACATGGCTGAGGATTTTGAATCGAAGCCAAAAGAACGTCGAAAGTTTCGGTAGACATGGATTTATAAGCTGTCTCTGCGGCACTTCCTGCTCGACTGACATTGTAGCGTTCCACAAGGAAGTTCAAAACAGTCAAAGTATATTCCGTAGAGAGGTACGAGGATTTGCTCGTTTTCAAGGTGTCGATGAATTCTGTCACGTACTTATTGAACTCTTTAATGGCATACTTTTCTTGGATAGATCCTTGCGCACTTCCCTCGATGCGTGCGGCCCATTTCTGAACAGTGTCCAAACGGTCCTTAAGAATCGGGTCGATTTTCTTTTTGCATGCAAGCTCTTCACGTAATGCAAGTTGAGGGGCTTCCTTGTTTGAAATCGCTTTAACATCAAGAGATGCCGGGCCTCCCATAGCTTCGGCCTGAATTTCAATGGCAGCAATTCCGACACTCGAACTCAAATTTTCAGATACCAATGCTTGGTTTGTCGCAGAGATAACAACATTGGTTAGCGCCTTAATAGGAACACGTTCCTGTTTCTCTGTGATAAGATTCGCGGCAATAATTTTAAGACGGCCTACGCTTGGTTTTACTTTTAATTGAGTCAGGGAAGTGGGGCGCACCAAATCTAATATATAGAGACCACCACCAGCTTGGCGTGTGATATCAGCAATTCGGGCCGTGCCTTCGTAGAGCGCAGGCTCCGCCTGTGTTGAAGTGAAAACTTCGTAGGCGTTTTGGTATGAGATATTGGTGTCAGTCTGAGCAATTCCCGAAGTTGAAAGCAAGAGGACAGAAGTTAAAAGGTACACACGACGATCCATTTCGATTCCTTTCTCTTAATTTTTTAAGGTCAGAAGTTCTATGTTGTCTGAGTCGTGATTCTGACCTTTCGTAGAGAAAATCTCGAAGAAAAAGGTGCGTGTTGTGTAAAATCAGAACGTCGTTACAGCGCTGTAAATGATTTGGTCACCGGGGTGTAAAATATTTCTGTTCTCTAGCATTGAACAGAAATGTCCTCATGCGGTAGGTGTTTTCCCGCACATAAAGGAAAAGATGGTAATCTCCGCGAAACTAAGTCCATGTGAGGTTAAGTTATGAGGCATCTTTTTATGTCGTTTCTTTTGTTTGTTTCATTTGAAGCTAACGCAAAAGTGTATCGTTGCAACGACGAGCGCGATAACGCCTACACCGTTTCAATAAATCTTCAGAAGGGTGAAGTTGTTGCGCTCGAAGAAGGCACGGTGATTGACTCTGAAGCCGGAAAGTTTGAATGCTCAACGACTTCTTACGGAAGAGGAGCTATCGGCAACCAAACTCAATGCGACTTTGTCATTAACTCTGGTGAACAACTTGGCAGTATCACAGTCCTTGAAAGTGGCAGAGCTTATTATCAGCTCTATATAGCTGATCGCAACTTCCGCGGCCGTTGCCACTGACGGATTCACGGCAGATGCCGAAGACCCGGCAGGGTGCTCTGCCGATTCTTCGGCAGAAAAACCATCAGATATCATATAGTTAGCAACTATCGCTGGCACGCCCTCTGCAATTAACGTTTTCCAAGATTAACAACGTTCACTGAATTCACAGTGAACGAATAAAAATGGAGACGTTATGAAAACCGCAAAAAGTTTTAAGAGCAGGTGGAAATCATTGGTTCTGTCCGCAGTGATGATTACGAGTGGCAGTATTCCTGTAAAGGCCCAAAACAAAAAAGCCAATGAGGTGTTCACTTTAAATGGTATTGTTGTCACTTCACTTCCTATTAGGGATGCAGAGATTCGTATTTACCGCAATGGAAGTCCGATTAAGACGATTCGTAATGCCACAGATAAAAATGGATATTTCAAAGTCGAACTTAGCCGCGCTGAGGTTCCCGCAAATTCCTCTTTAGGTATTCAGGCCGTGGGTGGAAGTACTGGCCTTGAACCCTTCAACGGAGACCTTGTCACGAATGTTAAAACCACCACTGCGACCTCAGAGTTCGTGCATTTAAATATTGCGACGACGTTAAGTGGCTATCTTCAAGGGCCGACGACTGCAATGACAATTGAACAAGCCAATGCGCGGGTAAAGAAGTTCTTAAAACTTCCGCCGACAATGAATTTGGGATTTGATTTTGAGAATCCAAAGCTCACACTTTTCAGTGCGAGAAAATTCGATGCTGAAGCCCAAACTTACAGTGGATATAGACCTTTCTTTGCGAGACTGTTCAAAGAGATGGCTGCAGATCCCAATTCGACTCATCCATTCCCTGCGGATCAAGTGAATTCAAAAAACTTGCAATTCGATCCAGCGATGTGGGCGGCGGAAAAACTTCTGGCAGCAGTTGGTGGCAAGGTGGGTTCGGAAGTGTTTGCGGCCCTCGCGCAAGGAGTAGGTATCCCTAATAATGAGACCGCGATTCTTTCGAAACTTGATTTGGTGCTAAATAATATTGCGACAATTCAGGCGCAGTTGCACGAAATCGAACTTGATATCTCGGACTATTCGTACAGCCAAAGAGCGACTGAACTGCTCAAAGGCTATAATCAGTACGCATTGATTATCGATGAACTTAAACAGTTGGATTTGCGCGCAAGAGCCAACGCTGATAAGCAAGATGAAAAGGAAAAACAAAGTATTATCGCTGCCGCGATTGAAAAAAGAAATGCTCTTATCAACCTTTACGATAACCAAAAATCAAATTTCGTAGTTGATGCATACACTGAATTCTCTGGCGATAAAGCGACGGTGACGACTCTTGGAAGTATCTTTGCAAAGAATCAGTATTTGAAACGCACAATGATCGATAAGTCTTACTTCGATATGACAGATATGCTGATCGCGCAATATAGATCATATCAAGCGAATGTTATCGCGATTGTGACAGACGCAAAAAGACAAGCGCAAAAGCCAAGTGCTGAAAGTGATTTCGCGGCGGCTAAGAAATATCTGGTGGATGATGAAATTGTGTCACCGGACGGCCCGATCTTCAGATATCCAGATTACGTGACATCCGTGAGAGCAGGAACGATGATGTATGACCGCGCTACGAACTTGTTGTGGGATTTGCAATATCAAGCTTTCAAAGATTGTGCGGCATTGTTAAACAATAACGGCACAGCGGGGGCGTGGAGAACTCCTGGATTTGATGAGTCGGTAAGTATTCTGGATCACACGGGCTCTCGTGGTATGGCATGGCAGGACGCGATGAAGAAAATTGGATTTAAGTCTGCCGATGTTGATGCGACTCCTATGGTGGCCTTCGGATGTAACATGGCGGCTTACTCCTCAGGTATTGTGACTATGGTGAACTGGTTCGGCAGTGAAACCAGCGGTCCTTGGCAGCAATACTACGATACCGATATACAGTTCTATAGAGTTGCAAAACAAAAGAACGTCCAAGGTGCTATCTACAAAACAATGAAAGTAAGATCACTGTAAAAACCAAAATAAGGAAAGGGAGTCGTGAAGACTCCCTTTTTTATTCTTTAAAAAACGCTAGAATTTAAGGATGTTATGGTTATTCTAAGTACGCCGAAATACATTCTATTTTACTATTCTATAAAATAGTAGAATAATGAGTGGATGAACACGCAAACGAACGCCGAATCAAGAAGTCTGATCTTTGAACATCTGGGAGAAATAGCGCAGGCCCTGGCCTCACCGGCACGCCTTCGCATCATTCAGCATCTCACCAATCGTCCCAGTCATGTGGAAGAAATCAGTCAGTTCATCGGACAACCTATTGGAAGTGCTTCTCAGCATCTTCAAAAGTTGAAACAGGTGGGCCTTGTGAGTATTGAAAAACAAGGTACAAGTCGACTGTATAGACTCGCCAATCCCAAAGTCGTCGAAGCGTGGTTGGCTTTGCAAAACCTGGCTGCTGAGGTGGATCCTATGATCCGTGAAGAAGAAGAGAAGATTGCTCCCTCGGAGGTCTGCGCGAGTTGTGATATCGAAGACGTGATTGAGCAAGTTCAAAATAAAAAAGCGGTGCTCATCGATGTGCGCTCTCTTGCGGATGCGGAGTCGACTCCGGTTAAAGGAGCAATTCACATTCCTGCGGAAGGAATCCTGGCGAAAGCCGGCGATCTTCCGAAGTCTAAAACTATTTATCTGTTTTGCAGAGGACGCTATTGCGAGCGGGCGACAACGGCCGTTTTAGCTCTTCGAAAGAAGGGTTTTAAAGCTTATCGCCTTAAAGCCAACTGCATTCAAATTGGCACAAGCCTTCAGTAAAGGAGTTTATTGTGGATCTTGGTTATTTAAGCGTCTTCGGCGCGGGGCTACTCACATTTATTTCTCCTTGTGTTCTGCCGATGGTTCCCATTGTGGCTGCTAATTATCTTATGGCCGATGGGCAGTCTCGTTTTGCCAGGGTCCGTGCAACCCTGTTGTTCTCTTTGGGATTTCTTTTCACTTTCACGTTAATGGGTTTAAGTCTTCCTTTTGTGACGAACTTCTTAGGTGAATCTAAAGTTTATCTTCTGATGATCTCAGGAATTATTATTCTGATGTATGGTCTTAAGATGTCAGGCGTGCTTTTAAAAAAGAGCGACGACTCAAAGGTTTTTTCCTGGATGTCTCGTTCGGCCTATGTGCCGGACTTTAAAAAATATTTTCCAAAGTCTCTGCACGGATTTATTTTTGGTGCGACTTTCGGTTTGGCATGGACTCCGTGTGTGGGGCCTATTTTGGGTGGGGTGCTTGCGTATGTGGCAACTCAAGAGAGATCCCTTCCTGAAAGCGCTCTTTTGATGTTCACCTTTGGTGCTGGGGTTGTGGCTCCGTTTATTGCTCTGGCTTTTGGTGGCGAGGTTGTTTCAGAGAAATTAAAGCTCCTCAGAAAATATTTGCCAAAAATTGAAGAGGCGACGGGATATGGTTTGATGATTTTAGGTGTATTTATTTTGACCCAAAGCAATTTGCCAGCGGTTTTTGAAAGTGAAAAAGACGTTGCGGAAGTTGAGTTTGTGACTACCGCAGGAGACAGAGTCACTTTGAATGATCCGAAACTAGCTCCTCACAAACTGTTGTTCTTTCATACCGATGAATGCCCGGTCTGCCATGCAATGGAGGCTTATTTACCAACTGTTGAAAAGGACTGTAACTCTTCGATGTTCCAGGTTGTGCGTGTCAACGTCAGTAAAGGCGAAAATCAAAAAATTGCGGATCTTTTTAATGTGCGAGCTGTGCCAACAATCAGTCTTGTCTCTCCGGAGGGGAAGGAGTTGGCGCATTCAGTCGGTTATCAAAGTGAAGCCAAACTTAGACAAGGCATTGATTTGATTCCGCGTGCCTCGTGCATGCATAATGAAAAAATTAAAACACCTCCTTCATTCCGAGACGGCGAGAGCTGCGGAGAAGGTGGGAATGGTCTTACCTGTTAGGAAAGGATGAATTTATGGCCAAAGTATTAATGTATAAAAAGAACCCATGCCCTTATTGCGATAGAGCTGCCAACTTCTTTGAAACTAAAGGAATCGCTTATGACGTCGTAGATTTGACGGATAAACCCGAAGAAATCGACAGAATTAAAAGCGAAACTGGTTGGAGAACGGTGCCCATCATTTTGATCAACGGAAAATTGATCGGCGGCTATACTGATTTAAAGGCGCTGGATGACGAGGGAAAATTAAAAGCGATGTTAGAGGAGTAAACAAAAATATCTGTTTATTTCTAAAACTTAATCCAACACAATGTGATTCTTTTGGAGTTTTAGTGTAGACCAACAATACTAGGACACCGGGAATATTATGCAGGATTTTGAATTCAGTTTAAACAAAGGCGCGGTCAAATGAGTCTCTGGAATAAACTCAAAGAACAGCGTCACTCTTTGACCTCGACGACTCTTACGGCAGTTCTTCTTCGTGTTTCTTTGGTCGTTGGCATTACCGCATTTATCACGTACTGGCATCTGTCTCGGGAGATCGAAAAGACCTCCCTTCAGACCTTGGAGAAATACGTTCGCGAGCGCTCACTTAGGGAACGGGATATTTTTAAGCTTGCTGCCGACAACCACTATGCCCTTAGAAAAGACCTTATCGAGGTCTTTCGTAAAATAGAAAAATCCAAAGACGATCCTGTTCAAGAATTCAACTCCCTCGTTAAGAAAGACCCGGATGGCGCTTTGCGATCCCCGCGCTCTAAGCCCGGCGTAAAGAAGGAACTTGATATTTGGATTGCCAAGAATTCCCGAAGTGATGCTTTGTTTCGCAGGAAAGTCGTGGCTTTCTCTAAAGTTCTTCTGCGCTACGCTCCAGCTTTTCATGTTCGGTTCACTGATACATATATCGCTTTATCAGAAAATGCGAACTTGGTGTATTGGCCAGAGTTTCCGGATTGGAGTGCTGGGAATCCAGCTAATTTCGACTTTTCCAGTTATGAGCTTTATCAAATTGGAAAAAAACAGCACAATCCCGAACGCAAAACGCGATGGTCGGGAGTTTACTTCGACGATGCTATTGGAAAGTGGATGGTTTCAGCCAGCACACCTTTTGACGATAGCCGCGGGTACTTTGCGGGAATCATCGGTCACGATGTGATGATTGATGACCTCATTGAAAGAACCACCAACGATGGCTTAGCGGGGACTTATAATATCCTGATCAGTGGTGAAGGGCGGCTCATTGCTCATCCCAAAAAGATGGAAAAAATTGTAGCTGCCAAGGGACGTCTTACGGTCGACAACTCCCAGGACCCTGAGTTGGTGGATATTTATCACGACATTAAAACCAGCACGCGCAGTGGAAGTTTTAACGAAAAAATTATTAATCAGGCAGGCTATGACCAGTTCATTGCTGTCAGCTATCTTCCCGAAACCGACTGGTACTTTGTGACTATTTATCCAAAGTCATTAATTCGTGAAACCGCAAATAGCGCTGCGATTTTTATTATCATAGTGGGGCTGATCTCTTTAGTTGTAGATATCGCGCTTCTTTATTTTATTTTCAAAAAGAAGATATCTGAACCCTTAGAGCAGTTTATTCAAGCCACTCATGATCTTGAACGAGGGCAAACGACCGCAGCGTTACCGGTCGAGCGAAAAGATGAAATCGGAAAACTTTCGAGGTCTTTTGAATCCATGGCGAAGAAGCTCGGACAAGGATCTCAAAAAAATATAGATTCTTAAATCGATACGAGCTTGCTCTCTTAAAGAGATCAAAAAAACTCGGAAACCTTCTTAGAGTGGATGGCCTCTCTTCAGGGCTCGAAGATCTCTACCGATAAATGCTTCATGGCACGTACTTGTTTTGGCGCATTCTGGATCGTTTCATTTTTATCCATCTTTGCGTTCCCCGGAGGGGTCGGCGCGGCTCCGTCTTCACTGACATATCAGGGACGGATTGTAAGTTCCTCAGGTGCGCCTTTACAGCATGCTTCGGTCAGTTTTCAGTTTATCGTCGCCAATCCCAGCGGTAGCTGTGTCATCTATAAAGAACAAGTCGATGGCATTAACATGACAAACTCCAACGGGATTTTTGACGTCAAAATCGGAGCCTCGCATTCTTATCCTTCAAGTCCCACTTTTTCCATTCTTGATGCTTTTAATAATGGAACTTCTTTTGTATGCGATGGTGGTGTCGTCTACAACCCCACAGCAGGTGACGGACGTCTTTTAAAAGTGCAGTTTTATGATGGTGTGGCTTGGCGAAGTATTTCTCCCGACTCTGTGATTCGTTCTGTTCCATTTGCTGGATATAGTGAGTCCGCCAACAAACTGGGATCTTATGGTGCCACGGATTTTATACTAAAAACGGCAGTGAATGGAAATGCGTCCTGTGACTCCGGTTCGTTCTTAACTTGGAATGCTTCCACGCAGACTTTCGGTTGTGCCCTTGGTTCTGCGGGATCGGGAACTGTGACAGAAATTTTCTCTGCAAACTCTTATTTGACCATTGCAAATGCCACGACCACGCCTCTTATTACTTTGAATGTGGGGAGTGGTCCCAATACGGTGGCTGCGGGTAATGACGTTCGTCTTAGTAACGCACGAGTGCCCACAGGAACCGCAGGTGGCGACTTAAGTGGCAACTATCCCAATCCTTCCGTAAGTAAAATCCAAGGGGTGGGAGTTGATTTCGCGACAGCACCGACTCCGGGTCAAGTCTTGTCATTTAATGGAACAAATTGGGTTGCTGAAAGTTTGCCAGCTTCAAATCCTGGAACAGTAACAAATGTTATTGCGGGTACTGGATTGACGGGCGGAACTATCACCAGCTCTGGCACGATTGGTTTAGGTGCGGCTTTAACAGGTCTTAATAACGTTTCTACAAATGGTTATATTCAAAGAACGGGTGCTGGAATTTATTCGACAACCAGCGGGTCCGTTTCTGCCTCGAGTAATAATCTGGTTCTTCGCGATGGTAGTGGGGTGAGTTCGTTTTACGGAGTCGGCATTAGTGGAGCCAAAAGTGGTTCGATTATTTTGCAAGCACCTTCAATCAGTTCTAATTACTCTCTCACGCTTCCTGATGCTCAAGGGGGAGTGAATCAAGTTCTTTCCAATGACGGCTCAGGAATTCTCAATTGGGTGAACGTACCTTTGGCACCTGGAGCTGCATGTGGCGCAGGCAATGTCCTCACATATAATGGCAGTGCCTTTACTTGCGTGCCTGATCAAGTGGGAAGTGCCGGTGGAGGTATCGCAACTCTGAATTCTCAAACCGGTTCATCACAAAGTTTTGCTACAGGAACGACAGGAAACGCGCCTGGGTGGTCTTCTGCGTCTGATGTTCATACGCTGAATATTCCATTTGCAAGAAACGCATCTGTGACCGCAGGTCTTATCAGCAAAACGGAATATGACACATTTAACTCTAAACAAAGTGCCTTGGGATTCACACCGTTAAACCCCGCCAATAATTTGTCAGAACTTTCTGATGTGTCAGCAGCAAGATCAAACCTCGGTCTTGGTTCCGCCGCAACGAAATTGGTTCCCGCTAGTGGCGATGCGGCGGTAGCCGAAGTCGTTCTTGGAAATGATTCAAGATTGACGAATTCTCGTGCGCCCTCGGGAGCAGCAGGCGGAGATTTGGCGGGTACTTATCCAAATCCTGAAGTCAGCCGTCTTAAGGGAACGTCTTTGTCTGTGACATCATTAACAAGTGGTGACGTTCTTAAATACAATGGAACTAACTGGATCAATGCCGCTTTAGGAATTAGTGATATCGCAGGTCTTAGCACGGCCCTGAATGGAAAAATTGATCAATCGCAGATTAGTGGAACGTGTTCGACCAGTAAGACACTGAGTTTTTCAAGTGTCACTGGAACCTGGACATGTTCTGACATTGCTATCAGTGGAACTCAAGTGACCTATGCAAGTCAGTCGGCAAAAACTTTTTTTGCAGCTCCTACGGGAGGGGCTGGTGCACCGGGCTTTAGAACAATTGCCTCTACAGATTTACCGTCTTCTATCACTGACGCACTATGGACCTCCTCGGGGGCGAATATATATCGCAGTGGCGGTCTTGTAGGGATTGGAACGGCGACGCCAGAGCGTATTCTTCATCTTGCAAGTGGAACTGCGACAGTTATTCTGGAGCATACCAGCGCCAGTGCGAATTTTAAAAAACGATATTTCAATTCTTCGGGTGGCTCAATGGCCTTTGGGTCATTCAGTGACGACTTAACCGTAACGACAGAGCATATGCGAATTACAGGCAGTGGTCGTCTTGGAATCGGCACGGCGAATCCTCTTGCACCTTTGCATGTGCAACGTTCCGGAGAAACAACCATCACCAATGCGGATCTTGCAAATACAGAACATTATCTTTTCGGTGATATCTCTGGGGCAAGTGGCAAGTTGTGGCAGGGGATTAACGTTCAAGGTAAAGATGGTGGGAACTTTGTTTCGTGGTCTAATCGTGATGATACTTCAAGTACCTTGGGCGCTTTGAAATTTGCTTATGCAAAAAGATCGACGACGGATGAAAACGAAGCGTCTGTAGCCGGGATTTACGGTGATAATACGACAGCGGATGCAACTTCTGGCGGAAGACTTTATTTTGCGACTCGTTCCGCCGGAGCTACGGGAAGTGTTCCGACGCGTATGACTTTGAGCCCAGATGGAAATCTCGGAATTGGTACAACGATTCCAACAAAGGGTCTCGATATTCATGCCACGACAAGTTCTGCCGAGGTTGTCCTTTCAAGTACGCTCGGTGGAAATACCGGAAACTATATCAAGTTCATGACGTCGCGCCCAGATCTTTCAAAAGACACCAGCAGTACGAGTTACGGTTCTGGAAATAAAAGCTGGGCAGTGGGTGCAATGAATGACACTCATGCCACCTATCCTGGAGCTTTGATTTTCATGCGCAATGACGATGTTTCTCAACCTATTCGCATGACACTTTCAAACGGTGGGAACTTAGGAATCGGAACAACGACACCCTCTTCCCGAATGCAAATTGTGAATGATGGCGGCCCTGATGGTGCCGATGATATTCGAGTTGATACGTATGGAACAACCTCACCCGGTATTTTGTTTTATCGTGCACGAGGCACTGCAAGCGCTCCTACGACGGTTCTCGATGGCGACTATATGGGAAGTGTGCTGATGACTGGTTACAACGGTAGCGCGTGGACCCGTGCGGGTGCGATCGTGAGTGTTGCAGATAATGATTGGACATCGACTCTTTCTACGAATAATGCCTATTTGAGTTTCCGCACAACAAGTGCTGGCACAAACACTCAAAGAATGATGCTTTCTTCAACAGGAAAGTTGGGTCTTAATACATCGACTCCAAACAGTTATCTCTCGATCAATGGGAGCGGCTCTACGGGCTGGCAGCTTGCTGTGCACGGACAAGGCAATACAACGTCTACTTATGGTATCGTTCATCGCGACTCCGCTAACGCCAACGTGTTTTGGACTCGCGACGATGGAGCCAGCTATTTCTCTGAGCGTATTGGGGTCGGAACAAGTCCGGATACGAATTATGCTATCCGGGCAACAGGCAACGTTTATATCGCAGGCTCCGGCGTGAACTGTACAATCGGTAATGGCACCGGAGGAACGGCGTGTTCCTCAGACCGCAGACTTAAGGAAAACATTATAGAGATCCCTGACTCTTTAGAGAGAATCTTGCGTATTCGTGGTGTTGAGTTTGACTGGAATAAAGTTTCAGGCCGTGAAGGTCAGAATGCTGTTGGTGTGATTGCACAAGAAGTTGAAAAAGAATTTCCCACACTTGTGCATAAAGAGCCTACTTCAGGCTTCCTCACTGTGGATTATGCGGGCTTGGTGGCTCCGCTCATAGAGGCGGTCAAGGAGCTTTACAAAAACATCAGTGGCCAGTCACGTGAGCTTGCTTCGGTGAAAGAGGAACTCAAAAAAGAACGTCAAAGAAATGATGATCTTGAGCTGCGTCTGAAAAGCTTGGAAAAACAAGTCAGTGAAATGCAAAAGAAACAATAGACGTCTATAGGCGATCGCAATTTTTAATGCGCTCACAAAACTAATGAAGTTTTTTTACTTAAAGGTGCTGCATCAGCAGAGCCGGGGACTCCATGGTATAACGCGATCAAAGGAGTACTTGTATGAAACATTTTTTGGTTATTGTATCACTTAGCCTTATCTCGATTTCATCTTGGGCGAATTTAAAAATCAAATGCACAAACTGGCGCACCATCGCGACCTTTAATTTTACGAACGACCGAACGAAGGCGGATGTCCTCCTCCATGACCAAGAGGGATTTGTTACGAAGGGTGCTGAAATGTACGAGCTCTTTTTTGATGAAGTTAAATCCCAAAAAGGTGGAGTTCATTACGTAACTTCCAATGATGATTACCTCATCACCTTTGCATTTCCTAAAATGATTCTAAGTAAAACGCCTCGCAAAGAGTTCGCGGTGGAATTTACGCCTTATTTTGATGGTCTCAATCCCCGCTACAATACTTTGGAGTGTAAGGTTAAATAGTTTGAAGAACACCCAGGCTGATATGCTCCTGGGCTTTGATAAATATTCGGTACTATTCCAAATCAATAATGCTGCAGCAATGAACCAAGCGAGACGCTAATTACTTATAGGTGGTCGTCATGTTGAATGCGCTCACTAGTGGGGCGCAAATTGGCGGGCAGACTGCATGCTAGAGAAGAACGATCTTATAATCCGGAAGTTTTTTAGGCTCTTTGGGTGGCTCAAACATTTGCCAATATTGTTCTAGGAACTGAAAATATTCTTCGATTGTCATGGTTTTGATCCTCGCAGTTTTTCGATGACCGACCACTCACCAAAAAGATCGGCGTATTTTTTAATCATATCCATTTCTAAGTTGGGCAATGCTAATAATTTCTGAATGTCAGCTTTGTCTTGCAACTCTCTAGAAGCATCATTTTTATAGGCTTGAATCTTAAGTCCGATAATATCTTCGGCTTTTAAAACATAAACTCCTAAGGCAGAGTTTGGCTGAGCTCGCTTTAACATTTCTTGGCTTAAGGGGCGATTCGCTAAAAGAATGTCGATGAAGCCGGGGCCTGTGAACTGGAGCACTTCGGGAGATTCAAACTGGATTTTGTAGCCCTTGGCTGAAAGCGTTCGTTTGATCAAATCTTTTTGTGTTCCGTCAGCAAGCAAGTCGATATCAGACGTTGTACGATGATAGCCGTAGACCGCAAGTGCGAATCCGCCTATCAGCGCATGAGCAATGCCTTCGGTTGCCAAAGCGGTATGAGCGTCAGTAAGGGTTTTTCTAAGATTGATCACATAGAAATGTTATCAACTTCTTTGGCTATTTTCTATTTTTCTGGAAAAAAATTGGATGGGGTAGCAGGACTCGAACCTGCGAATGACAGAATCAAAATCTGTTGTCTTACCAACTTGACGATACCCCAACTAGAAGACTATTCGAACCGCTAAATTACGGATTTTGGGGCCGAAAAGCAAGATAAGATACAACGCGTTAGGATATAAAAAAGCCCGTCGGAGTCCGACGGGCCTAAGGTTACCATGGGGTTGAAGCCGCCGCGGCTTACTTTCTCCACACTAGAAAGCAAGTTGGCGTGTGAGCAGGGAACTTCAAACCTAGTAGTCTTCGCCGTAGTCGCTGTTAGGCGCTTTCTGGCGTTTTAGATTTACTAAAGTTTCGCCCATGGATTTTAATTCTTTTTCATAAGCTTCAAAAATTAAGTCCTCGATCATTGTTCGCGTCTCTTGGTTGAGCGGATGAGCAATATCGCGGAACTGACCGTCTTTACGCTTCTTGCTGGGCATGGCCACAAACAAGCCGCTGGTGCCTTGAATGACCTTTAAGTCTCGAACGACGAAACAATTGTCGAGAGTGATTGAAACGTAGGCCTTGAGCCGGTCCTCGTTGACTGGGAATACTTTGACCTCGGTGACTTTCATGTCGAGTCCCTTTCGTGGTGTCATTCTTGTTGCAAACCTTGGAGCCAAACTATGGTCCGTTATTCTTCTCGGCGAAGCCGAAAAAAACTAAAGACCTAGGTCGAGGATTTTTTTAATTTCAACTTAAAGGCTATCTGCTTCCGCCTCACATTGAGACGAGTGCTTAATTAAATAGCAAATAGAAATAAAAAAGCCCATCGGGAAGATGGGCTTTGACGCTGTGTTAATCCTATTTTTTGTTTAGCTTTAGTTAGCTTCAATATTGATGATTTGAATGCGGGTATTGCGGGCAATACGCAGAGTGTTTTGGCCTTTTTTAAGGTTTTTTAGGACCTCTTTCGTATTGTCCACAGGCTGCTTGTTCACGTCCAAAACCACGTCTCCCACGCGGAGTCCGCTTTTGCTGGCTTTAGACGCTCGCTCTGTTTCGATCACCACAGGCTGTTTCATATCTTCAGGCAAGCCCCACTCCTGACGAAGTTCTGGAGTTGGATCAATCACCGTAAAGCCCAAGTTAAATGGGGCCTTCTGTCCTTGATAAGTTTTCTGAGCTGCACGAACGATGCGTTTTTCTTCCGCACGCTCCATGACATTTACATTCACCAAAATAGCTTTGCCATTGCGAAGAACTTTGGCCTTCGCAGGTTTGCCAATCGGAGCATCACTCACGGCATCGATCAAATCCAAAGAGCCATTGATCGTCTTACCGTTAAACTCTGTGATAATGTCATAGATTCTAAATCCCGCTTTTGCAGCAGGTCCTTTTGGATCCATGTTTGTGACGACAGCACCACGAACCTCGCCCAGTCCCAAGTACTCAGCAGCATCTTGATCAAGGTCACCTAAGGCAGCACCAATGTAACCGCGAGCAATACGGCCTTTGGTTTCAAGAATAGAGATCACGGATTTCACTTCATCAATTGGAATCGCAAAACCGATCCCTTGTGCGCGGGCATCAATGGCTGAGTTCACACCGACAACTTGTCCTTTTGTATTTACAAGAGGGCCACCAGAGTTTCCAGGGTTGATGCTGGCATCAGTTTGGATCAATGGAATTTTATTGATCTCTGTGATGTCGCGTCCTTTAGAAGACACAATACCCTTTGTCATGGAGTGACCGTGGCCGAACGGATTACCGAAGGCTGCGACCCATTCACCCACTTCAAGATCTTTGGAAGTTCCAAGAACTGCCACTGGAAGTTTTTCTTTCGGAGTGATTTTGATCAAAGCGATATCTGTTCTTTCATCACTTCCGATAAGAGTGGCTTCATACACATCTTTAGATTTTTCGCTCAATTGAACGTTGATGATGTCAGCACCAGCGATCACGTGATTGTTTGTCACAATCAAACCGTCTTCACGAATGATAAATCCCGTTCCCAAACCAATTTGTTGAGGACGTTGTTGCTGTTGCGGTTGTTGCATGCGGAACCCATAAAGTTGTTCCAACATATCCAACATCGGATCGCGACCGCGCGGCATGTTTTTCGGAAGCGCTGTTGTCGAGATATTGACGACAGCGGGATTGATCGCTTTTGCCAGCTCCACAAAAAGATTTGCGGGCATAGATTCGCCTAATTTCAACTTCGGCGGATCTTTTGGCAAAGGCAAAGATTGAGCGTGCACAGGGGGCACAGATAAAGAAATGGCTAGAGCAAGAAACAAGAGTTTTTTCATACAAATCCTCTCAAACATTCTTAAATAATAGCACCGTTAGACTGAAACGTATTTCATTTGTAAATCACTGATTAAGTTTTCCAAAAATTTGGTTTCATCGCCAGAGAGATTTCCTTTGGTCTTTTGTTGCAGAACCAGCAGAAGGTCGATGTTAAAACGAGCCATATTCTTATCTTTAGATACTTCGCCAGACTGAGGATGTGGAGCCAGTCCCATTGCCATAACGGCCGACGACGCGATAGACATAATAAGAACGGAAAAAGAGGCTTCTAATTTTTCACCCATACAAATACTCCCATAAAAGAACTTGAGTCAAAAAATCCACCTGTCAAGTTGGGTTGCTGAAAAACCTAAATAGGGTAATAACCCATGAGTTTTTGCAGTCTTACTTCAATGGCAGGGTGGGATTTTAAAAATAAATTCTTTTGATTAAAGCCCTCTGGATTCACCATAAAAAGGTGGCTTGTGCAGGGAGGAATTTCCAGAGGCTGAGTTTGCGCTAAGCCCTCCATGCGCCATAAAACTTCACCCAATTGGTGACGGTCTTCGAGGAGTTCCGAGGCCATCAAGTCATTTTCAAAAAACGACTTTTCACCGACAACACTCTTAATGATAAACCAACCCAACGGTGACAAAAGGGGCATGAAAAATTGCAATTTATAAGGCAAAAGATTATCGAGGAATTGCCCCAAACCCACAACGGAATTGGCAATCGTACTTGTCACACCAAAAGCAAAAGTATCCAGACGACGAATGTGGCAAAGTTGATGGGCTACGACCGCTTCAAGTTCTGTATCATCTAATTTTTGTAAAAGCCCAGCCGTGAATCCCAGTGAACTTCTTTTCCAAGATTGTCCGACACAAAACGCATTCGCAGAAGAATGGGGAGTGATGTAGATCGCAGGCATAGGCATGCGCAGTTTTGCTGACATCTTTTCAACTTTAGCAATCAAGCCCCAAGCATCTTGGCCTTTCACTCTTTTGGCGTTCAGTTTTCCAAGAACGCGGCTTTCTCCGTAAAAGAACACAAAGAAATTCAAGAACAGGGCGAGCAAGAATCCAATCAACAACCCCAGTCGTTCGCCTAACTGATACCCCGCTATTAGGAGCGCAAGGGAGCTTGTGAGAATAAATATCCAGACTTTTGTATTGTTGTTGATCATAATAATTTTGTCCCACTTTCTTCGTCCCTTGGCAAGGGTAGAGGAAGCGCTGTTCTAGAAAGTCTAAACTTGCGAAGTTTAAAGGAAAATTGTGAAATAGATAGGTTACTTCTCTAGGAGGATTCAGCGTGAGCGAAGTCGATATCATGGCCCTCAATGCCGCCATTAAGCAGGAAAGCCAATTCATCGAAAAAATGATGGCCGAAATCAACAAAGTTGTCGTTGGGCAAAAAGAAATGGTGGAGGGCATCATGATGGGGCTTCTCACCGGAGGACACATCTTGTTAGAAGGTGTTCCTGGTTTGGCGAAGACTCTGACAATTGCCACAGTTTCTAAATCCATCTCTCTGGATTTCCAACGTATTCAATTCACGCCGGATCTTTTGCCGACGGACTTGATTGGTACGATGATCTTTAATCCAAAATCGGGGGAGTTTGCTCCTCGTAAAGGTCCGATCTTCACAAACATCGTTCTTGCCGATGAGATCAACCGTGCGCCAGCGAAAGTGCAATCAGCCCTTCTTGAAGCCATGGCAGAAAAACAAGTGACGATCGGTGAAGAATCTTATCGTTTGTCGAATCCATTCTTGGTTCTAGCGACACAAAATCCCCTTGAGCAAGAAGGAACGTATCCGCTTCCTGAAGCTCAGATGGACCGTTTCATGTTTAAGATCAATGTCGTTTATCCGGCCAAAGGGGAAGAGTTAGAAATCCTCAACCGCATGGGCACGAACGACAAACCGGAAGTGAATGCGGTGATCTCGAAAGAAGATCTTTTGCGCGCTTCACAACGTGCGGATCAAATCTATGTTGATAGCAAAATTAAAAACTACATCGTGGAAATCATCATGGCGTCTCGTAAGCCGGGTGAGTACGGTCTCAGCCGTATCGCAAATCTGATCAACGTTGGTGGTTCACCACGTGCGACGATCAGTTTGTATCGTGCCGCGAAAGCTCATGCGTTCTTGCGTGGTCGTGGTTATGTGACGGCGGAAGACGTCAAGGCCATTGCTTATCACGTGATGAGACATCGTTTGATTCTGACATACGAAGCGGAAGCTGAGAACATCAAGACAGACGACATCATCAAAGAAATCTTGAGCCAAATTGAGGTGCCATAGTGAGTTTACCTCCTGAGGTCTTAAAGAAAGTTAAACTCTTAGAGATCAACACAAGAAAACTTGTGAACAATCTCTTTGCTGGTGAATACCATACGGCCTTTAAAGGCCAAGGGATGACTTTCGCAGATTTCAGGGAGTACGTGCCGGGCGATGACGTGCGCAGCATTTCATGGCCTCTCACGGCACGCACAGGCAAACCTTATATCAAAACTTTTGAAGAAGAGCGTGAACTCACGTTGGTCCTTGCCATTGATGTGAGTGGATCGAGTGATTTCGGAACGGGTCCTTATTTCAAAGGCGAAGTGATGACTCACATGGCAGCCCTTCTGGCGTTTTCTGCTGTGAAAAACAATGACCAAATTGGTTTGTTGCTTTTCAGTGATCAAGTGGAGCACTTCGTTCCTCCAAAAAAGGGACGAGGACACGTGCACCGTCTTTTGCGGGATCTATTTTATTATAAACCGAAAAGCCATCGCACGAAATTGTCGTCAAGCTTCAGTTATCTGCAAGGCATTTTAAAAAAACGCGCGACCGTTTTTATTTTCAGTGATTTTATGGATGAAGGCTTCGATCAAAGTTTGCGTCTTCTGGGACGAAAACATGATGTCGTGGCCTGTGTTGTGAATGATGCCGCGGAATACTCGCTTCCGAAAATGGGAGTGATTGAAGTGCAGGACGCTGAAACCGGAGAGGTTTTAACTGTTGATACGTCCTCACCGACTTTCCGGGCGCAATACGAAGAAGCTGTTCAAAAACGCAAAGAGCAGCGGGATCGTTTGCTTCGCTTGTCACAAGTGGAGCGTGTAGACGTTAGGTCGAGCGAGGATTACGTCAATCCTTTGATCGCCTTTTTTAAGAAGAGAAAGTAATGGCAACGCTTCAGTGTAAAATGGAAATGCCTTCTGTCGAAGGGCTTAAAGAGAACGAACTCACCGTCGGGCGAGAGTTTCTTTTTGTCTGCGATGGGGAGTTTCCTAAAGATCTTGCGTGCGTTAGTCCGGCGCAGCCGGAGTGTAAGCCAGGAAAGTTGCACTTCGTTTTAAAGCCGGAAGAAAAGTATCAAATTCATCTTTTAGGTTTTGAATTTCGTTCAGCGACTCAAGCGGACATTAAAGCAACAGCTTACAAAGCGGGAAATTTTCAGTATCAAGATTTGCAATTGACGGATGGAACACAAACTCTAAGTTTGGGTCCCATTCAGTACATGGTGCAAAGTGTGCTTCCGCCTCCAGAGCCGGGACAGCAACAAGCCAAGCAAGAACCTTTTGGTCCCATCGGGCCTGCATCGCTATCTGTGCCGATGCTCTATTGGGCGATTCTTGCAGGAGTGATCGGATTAATCATTTTATTATGTGTGAGCAAAATCTATCGCGTTGTTCAAAGACGCAATATGCTGGAGCGTTTGAAAGAACATGACTCGGCATTAACACCGCTTGCGCAATTTCATCAAAGCATGCGTCGCTTGCAAAGAACCAATACGGTGTTCTTTGGCGGAGCTGCTAAAAAAGAAGATATCAAACAATGTCTTGAAGAGACTTATCAGATGCTCAAACTATTCCTTACGCGCAGCTACCAAATGCCTGCGATGGAATGGAATGATCGTTTGATTTTAAAAGATCTTAAAAAATACAATCGCAAGGTTTACTTTGAACACGGCGATGAGTTGAAAAAACTTTTAAAAGAATATCATCGCGGCATTCAAGATAAAGACGCAGTAACAGGACAAGATATTTTAAATATCGCAACCCATTGTCGTATTTTGGTTGAGAAAATGGAGAGAGTGTCATGACTTATCATTCTCTCTGGGCTTTTTGGTTTATTCTTCCTTTAGTTTTGATTTTGGCGTGGGTTTTCTGGAATAGAAAAAAGAAAACGCCGACTTTGCAATTTGGTTCTGTGGCTTTGCTCAAGACGGTCACGCCCAGTTTGCGCACACGTTTGATGAGTCTTCCGACATTCTTAAAAGCTTTAGGTTTAGTTATGGCGATCCTAGCTTTAGCTCGTCCGCAGACGATGAATACCAAGATTCGCAAGAACGTGGAAGGTATCGATATCGTTATTTGCCTGGATGTTTCTGACAGTATGTTGATTGAGGATATGAAACCTCTCAACCGTCTTGAAGCTGCTAAAGAGACAATTAAAAAGTTTATCGAAGCCCGTTCCTCGGATCGTATTGGTTTGGTGGTTTTTGCCGGAGAATCCTTCACTTTGGTTCCTCCAACTTTGGATTATCAATTGATCTTGCAACGTGTAGGTGAAATCACCAGTGCTTCCAGTGCAAAAATTAAAGACGGAACGGCATTGGGAGTCTCCATGGCCAACGCCGCGGGCCGGCTGAAAGATTCTCAAGCAAAAAGCCGTGTCATGATCTTTATGACGGACGGGGAAAACAATTCTGGTACCATCGATCCTGAAACCGGTTTGGAAATTGCGAAGGGCTATGGAATTAAAGTTTACTCTATCGGTCTTGGGAAAGACGGTCCGACGAGAATTCCAGTCTATACACGAGATATTTTTGGACAGAAGGTTAAAACCTATCAGCCATTTGAAAGTACTGTAAATGAAGATTTGCTGGGGAGAATGGCTAAAGACACGGGTGGAAAATACTATCGCGCCACCAATGAAGGCGCTTTGCAAAAGATCTTTAATGATATCGACAGCCTTGAGAAGACGAAAATTGACGTGAATAAGTTCACAAACTACACCGAGAAATTTCCGCCTTATCTCGTGATGGGAATCATTTTGTATCTTGTCGGAATTCTTTTAGGAAGATCTTGGTTAAGGAGGGTGCCATAATGTTTCGCTTTGAAAACATAGCAGCCTTCAATTACTTGTGGTTGATTCCAATTATTTTGATTGTTGGATTCTTCTTTGATCGCATGTCTAAAAAACGCATGGAGACCGCAATTGGGTCGCGTCTTTATCCGTTCTTATCAAGCTCCGTATCTAATAAGAAACGAACGATTAAAACTGCTTTGCAAGTTTTGGCGGTCTTTTTCTTTGTGCTTGCCTTAGCTCGTCCCCAAATGGGTGAAAGCCAGCAAGAAGTTAAAAGCGAAGGTGTCGAGATTATTTTCGCTGTGGACGTTTCTGAAAGTATGATGGCTGAAGATGTGAAACCATCACGCTTAGCTCAGGCCAAAGCGGAACTCAGTCGCTTGATTGATCTTATGCCGGGTAATAAAGTCGGTGTCGTCGCCTTTGCGGGATCTGCGGCTTTGCTCTCTCCTCTGACAAATGATCCGGGTGCTATTAAAATGTATTTGGAATCTTTAGAACCAAGCTCTGTTTCTTCCCAAGGAACTAACTTCACGGAAGCTTTAAAAATTTCTAAAGAAGCCTTTGAACGCGGTGGTGTGACAACGGATGAAACTGTCAAAGTCACTCGCGTGATTCTTATTGCTTCGGACGGTGAAGATCATGAACCCGGTGCCTTGGAAGAAGCGAAAAAGATGGCTTCGGAAGGTGTGCGCATTTTCTCTTTGGCTTACGGTACGGAAAAAGGTGGCGCGATTCCAGTCCGTGACGGCATGGGATTCCTTAAAGGTTATAAAAAAGATCGCCAAGGTCAGACGGTTTTAACAACGGTCAAAGGTGATGCCCTCCGAGCGCTGGCTGATGCCGGGAAAGGCAGTTTCTATTTCGCAACCTTCGGCGGTGATCAAACGAAGCACTTAGTTGAAGACATCACGAAGTTAGAAAAGACACAGTTTGATTCCACAGTCGCAACTCAATACGAAGAACGTTTTCAAACTGTTTTAATGATCGGTATCATCATCGCCTTGATTGAATTATTCCTCGGCGAAAGACGCAGAGGCTTCCGTTTCTGGAAAGGCCGTTTTGAGGTACCTCCAGCATGAAGCATCTTATTCTTCCATTAACATTTGCATTTATTCTTGCGGGGTGCGGGCCGGGAAGGCCTCATCTGAAGACGTTGGAGCTTAATCGTGAAGGGAATTCCGCTCTCAAAGGGCAGACTTATCCGGCGGCGATGGAAAAGTATATTGAAGCTCTTCGTTATGATCCTTTCATTGGGCAGCTTCATTTGAATTTGGGTTTGTCATTTGAGGGCCTTCAACAGGCCGAGAAAGCTTTGCAATCTTATAAAGAGGCAGAGGTTCTTGCCGAGAAAGAGAAAAACTTTCCGTTGGTGTTTATGGCGCGCTTTAATCAGGCGCAGCTTTTGGGCAAAGCCAAGAAAGTTGACGAAGCTCTTGCGATTTATCAAAAGGCTTTAGAGATTATTCCTTCCTCTATGGAAGTGAAAACCAACATCGAGCTTTTAACTCAATCGCAGCAAGGCGGCGGTGACGGGCAGAACCAGGATCAAAAAGATCAGCAGGGTCAGCAGAACCAGCAACAGCAGCAACAAGATAATAAAGATCAAAAAGACAAAGATAAAAAAGATGAGCCCAAAGAGGGGCCTAAGCAACAGTCTCCAAAATACAAACCTCGTCCTTTCCAAGGAAAAGAACTTTCTGAAGGTGACGTGAAAAAAATCTTAGGGGAGCTGAAGCAACAAGAGGAAAAGATCCGTGCGGAGTACAACCGCAAGGAAGTCAAGGAGCAGCCTCGTGACAAAGACTGGTAATTTTCTGTTTTTTCTTAGTTTTCTATTCTGTGGCTTCTTTGCGCATGCCGCTGGAACCACGGTTCAATCTTCCGTAGATCGCAATGAAATGGGAGTGGGGGATACTTTTACTCTCACAGTTTCCGTGGTCTCTTCTGATGATGTGAATATTCAAGATCCGCGCATTCCAGATCTCGACGGTTTTGATTTGCTCAATAGCTGGCAATCAACGGCGGTGGCGCAAAAGTTGGTGAATACGTCGCAGGGAATGCAGTTTGAGACACAAAGACGCAAAGAGTTCCACTATATGTTTAATGCCAAACGCGCGGGTACTTTGAGCATGTCTTCGTTTGAAGTGGTCGTGAATGGCAAAGTCTTTCGCACTCAGCCTATTGTGATCAAAGTCGGCGGTCAGGGAAGTGGGGCTTTGCCAAAACGCCCTTCGCAAATGCCGGGAATGCCTGGCTCTGACGATCCATTTGAAGCTATGGATCAAGCTGAGGAAGAAATTTTCAATCAGCTTTTAAGACAGCGCCAAAGATTGTTGCAACAGCAGATGGGCCAAGTTCCAGACGAAAATTATCCCTCGGGGGCGGCGGGTCTTCCAGAAGCGGCATTTAGAAGTTTGCCGACAAATCCCAATGAAGCTTTCTTTATTTCTGTCGAAGTGGATAAGACCGAAGTTTACGAAGGTGAGCAAGTGACCGTGAACTGGTACATATACACTCGCGGCCAGATGGAAACATTGGATCGTCTGAAATTCCCAAGTCTTAAAGGATTTTGGAAAGAAATTATCGAGGAAGTTCCTTCGATTCAATTCTCGGAGGAAGTCGTCAACGGCATTCCTTGGAAAAAAGCGTTGCTGGCGTCTCACGCCTTATTTCCGATCAAACCGGGGACGGCGGTTATTGACGAATATAAAATCAAATCTCGTGTGCGCCTCCAAGCGCAAGGCATGGGTGGATTTTACGGACGTCCTTATGAATACACAAAAAGTTCATCTCGCGTAGATATCAAAGTAAAACCTCTTCCGGTGGAAGGTCGTCCTTCTGATTTCACAGGAGCTGTTGGTCAATTTGACATTCATGCGAGCGTCGAGAATCAGACAGTTCCGGTGAATCAACCCGTGAGCCTTAAAGTGCGCTTCGAAGGGGCAGGAAATGCGAAACTGATTGATTTGCCAGTTTTGAATCTGCCAGTCGGTTTAGAACAATACGATACCAAATCAGAATCGAAGTTCTTTAAAAATGGCCGAAGTTATAAAGAATTCGAAGTGCTTGTGATTCCTCGTCAAGAAGGCGACATCACGATCCCAGCATTGAGTGTGAGTATGTTTGATCCTCAGGCAAAGAAATACTACACCAAATCCACTCAACCCATCAGCTTAAAGATTGTAAATAATCCGAATGCGCCAGTAGGGTCTTCTTCAAGAATGGCTGATAACGGAAAAGCGGCTGCAAAACCTGTGGTTGTTGAAAACAAACTTCCTGATCCAATCATGGCGTGGGAACCAGCGACTGAAGCCAGCGTTCTTTATCGTCCTTGGTTGTGGGCCGTTATCTATGGCGGTATCAGCTTAGGTCTTCTCGTAAAAACACAAAGAGAGTTTGGCTGGGGACGTCGCCGTCGCACATTAAAAGAACTTGCACAGAAACGTTACAAACGCGTTGATGCGGCTTTGAGTAAATCAGACTACCGCAAAGTGGGTGTCGAGATGACAAACATCTTCTACATGGTGCTAGGTGAAGTGGCGGGCGAAGGGGGAGCTTCTCAAGAAATCGAAAGACTTCTTGCTTTGATGCCACCAAGTTTACGTCGTGATTATGGTGATGAGATCGCAAAAACTTTTGAAATCTTCCAGACGATGAGCTTTGCGCCTGAAGAAATGTTGGGATCTTTAAAAGAAACCTCAACGATGAAAACGAATGTTGAGCGAGGGAAAAAAGTTGTTGGAGCTGTGATCTCCGCCGTAGAAACGAAATAATTAAAAAGGGGCTTTGAAAGCCCCTTTTTTCATGTGACTCAACAGTTCTCCCAAGACTTAAAGTGGGCAGAAATACCGAAAATTCCTAACAAGCGTATAATAACGTTTTATAAGAGGCCTTTTTAAGAGGAGGTACTTGTTATGAACAAAGATTTTTCTCATTATCACAGACCCGAGCAATCCCAAATCAAACATGATCTGACGCCGCTTCAATACGAAGTAACTCAGATGAACGGAACGGAAAGACCTTTCAGAAATAAATATTGGGACAATAAAGAAGAGGGAATTTACGTAGACGTTGTCTCTGGCGAACCTCTTTTTAGCTCAAAAGATAAATATGATTCCGGAACGGGGTGGCCGAGCTTTACTCGTCCTTTAGAAACACAAAACATCACAACGAAAGCTGATTGGGTGCTAGCAACACCGCGAACAGAAGTGCGCAGCAAGTTAGGTGAGTGTCACTTAGGACATGTTTTTGACGATGGCCCCGGCCCTGATGGAAAAAGATATTGCATGAACTCTGCAGCTCTTCGCTTTATTCCCGTCAAGGATTTAGAAAAAGAAGGTTATGGCGAATACTTATCTTTATTTGAAAAAGATAAAAAAGATGGGTCGGAGGCTGGTGCTCCGGGTTATTAATTAGCAGCAAGGCGCATTCTCAGTGAGTTTTCGTTTTCCAAAAGATTCGGCAAAAGAGTTGGCTTTGTCGTGGGAAATTTTTAAGTTTCCGTCTCTTAAAACAGGGAGAAACTTATGCGTCTTATTTTTGTCGCTCTGACTTTAGTATTTTCAACTTCCGCTTTTGCAAAGGACAACTGCCAAAAGTATTTTGCTTACGATCGTTACATGCAGGCGATCAAAACCGTGGCGCAACACACTCAATACGGTCTTGAAGAACTTTGCACTCTTTCGACAATTTGGGATATCGAAGCGCAACCTTCACGCGTGATCACTCCCAAAGGCGACGTAATTCCTCACGTGCGTGTTCAACTCCACAGGGAATACGATAGCTGCCTTTACATGGTTCGCGACGCTGATCAAGTTATCACATCCAGCCGTTGCTACTCCGGTTGGTAATCGTTAAGCACTTTCAAGTATTACATTGTACTTGAACCCCGCTGCATATAGTGAATCTCTCAGAGCTATCATGATTAATGTTGGCTCTGAGTAGCCTAGTTTTTTTGCAATTTTTGCGGCACGGGCCGGAGTCGGAATTCGGCGTCCTTTTTCGAGGTCACAAAGACTTTGAACGGACATACCTAGTTTTTTTGCAAATTGTTTTTGGCTCATTTCATCACTTACGCGCCATGCCCATAAAAACTCCGCAACACTGAGGCGGCCAAATTTCTTCTCTATTCTTGTAATAGCGTCAGATTTTTTAATAGTCATGTTTGTGAACCTCCAATAGTTCAATGAAGACTCTGTCTTCAATAATACGATAAATGAGTCGATATCCCTTATTTAGGCGAATGGACCGCTGGCCATATCTGTCACCTCGAAGGGGTTCATCATGGTAGCCTGGTAGCTTCGCTACATCATGAATGCCACGGTATTCGACCTCCATAACCCAGTACTTGGCTTTGATTTGTATGTAATAAGGCACTTTTTTAAGTTGCTTCTGGTAAAGCCTAGAATACAAAACCCGAGTCACAAAGCTCTCTTCAATTAATACGTCAATTTGACGTATTTTTCAATAGGTATAACGAGGAGCGCTCATTCAAGGATTGAGCCGAGGATTAAGTCTCAATAGATTGTATTTTGTACCTTGCTAAGGATCAGGAATCGGACCCTAAGAATTCTTTAATAAAGTGTGGGACCTCTTGTGAAGCGGGTCCTACGAAGTGCCGATCAAAGGCCGGTGAAATCTCTGTGTCTTTGAGATTGATTTCTATTTTCTGCGCCTTCCAGGCTAGTCTTACAAAACCCGCTGCTGGATACACGTTGCCGCTGGTTCCGATGGAAATAAAGTAGTCGGCCTTATCAAGGGCCTCATAGATCTCTTCCATGTGATGGGGCATCTCGCCAAACCATACAATGTCGGGCCTGACTCCACCCTTTCGCCCACAATGTAGGCAGGGTTCATCGATAGCCAGGTCTTTGTTCCACTCAAAATGTTCATCGCAATAAAGGCAGAAAACGCGGTCCAAGCGACCGTGCATGTGCAAAAGATTTTGCGAGCCTGCGCGTCGGTGAAGGTTGTCGACATTCTGAGTGACGAGGAGGAAGTTTCCCTCCCACTGTCTTTCAAGTTCGGCCAAAGCCAAGTGAGCCGCATTAGGTTGTATTTGAGGGTCTTTCAGTTGAGCACGTCTCATGTTGTAGAAGCGTTGAACTAGGACGGGGTCTCGAGCAAAAGCTTCAGGAGTGGCGACATCTTCAATGCGATGTTCCTCCCAAAGTCCGTCTTGATCGCGAAATGTGCGAATCCCGCTCTCAGCCGAGATTCCAGCCCCGGTCAGGATAACGATGTTCTTAAAAAGCCTTAAGTCCATTATGCCTCGCGCAACGCAGTGGAATCGTTGAGCTTTCAACTGATTTTCATTAGGATGGGGCGTTCTTCAAAGAAAGGCAATTACAATGGCTTCTAAAATCGAAACTTCACCTGAAATGGTGCAGAACGTATACAAGAAAACAGCTGAAAGATTGGCTGTCGTTCGCAATCGTTTGAACCGCCCTTTGACATTGGCGGAAAAAATCTTGTTTGGTCACTTGGATGATCCACAAAATCAAGAATTAGTTCGTGGCGAAAGCTTCCTCCTTTTGAGACCAGACCGTGTAGCGATGCAAGATGCAACAGCACAAATGGCTTTGTTGCAATTCATGCTTGCAGGAAAAGATGAAGCTGCGGTTCCTTCAACAGTTCACTGTGACCACTTGATCCAAGCCTACAAAGGTAAAGACGTGGACATGACTGTGTCTAACACAGCTAACAAAGAAGTTTTCGACTTCTTGGCGACAACGTCTTCTCGTTACAACATCGGCTTCTGGAAACCAGGCGCTGGTATCATTCACCAAGTCATCCTTGAAAACTACGCCTTCCCAGGTGGATTGATGATCGGTACAGACTCTCACACTCCGAATGCGGGTGGTTTGGGTATGTGTGCCGTGGGTGTTGGTGGATCTGACGCTTCTGACGTGATGGTTGGACTTCCTTGGGAAGTTAAAAATCCAAAATTGATCGGTGTTCACTTGAAAGGAAAACTTTCCGGTTGGGCTTCTGCAAAAGACGTGATCTTAAAACTTTGCGGAATGCTAACTGTAAAGGGCGGAACGGATAAAATCGTTGAGTACTTCGGTGAAGGAACTTCTTCGATCTCTTGCACAGGTAAAGCGACTATCACAAACATGGGTGCTGAGCTTGGTGCGACTTGCTCTGTATTCCCGTACGACGAGCGCATGGGCGCATACTTGAAATCAACAGGCCGTGATGAGCTTTCTAAAATTGCTGATGGTCACAAAGACATCTTGTCTGCGGATGCTGACGTTGTTGCAAATCCAGGTAAATACTTCGACGAAGTTTACGAAATTGATTTGTCAGCTCTTGAACCACACCTTGTAGGTCCTCACTCTCCAGATATCGCTCGTCCGATCTCTGCGTTGAAAAAAGAAGCGGCTGAAAAAGGTTACACAATCAAAATTTCTTCTGCACTTATCGGTTCTTGCACGAACTCTTCTTACGAAGATATCGGCCGTGCGGCCTTCGTCGCAAAACAAGCGATGGATATCGGTGTGAAGATGAACCAACCATTCCTTGTGTCTCCGGGGTCTACACAAATCCAAAAGACAATCGAACGCGATGGTCAAATGGCGACATTCAACGAAGTGGGTGCAACTGTTCTTGCGAATGCTTGCGGTCCTTGTATCGGTCAATGGCGTCGTGATGACGTGAAGTCTGGCGAGAAGAACACGATCGTGACTTCTTTCAATCGTAACTTCCGTGCACGTAACGATGCGAACCCAGAAACTTTGGCGTTCATCGGTTCACCTGAAATCGTAATGGCGTTGGGGCTTGCAGGTCGTTTGGACTTCAACCCGGCAACAGACGAACTTGAAGGACCAAAAGGCAAAGTGAAGTTGCAAGCTCCCGTAGCTCCAGAACTTCCTGCAAAAGGTTTCATTCCTGATACAGAAGGTTACCAAAAACCAGCAGGTGCTCAGGCACAAGTAGCCGTGAGCCCGACTTCGGAGCGTCTACAACTTCTTTCTCCATTCACTAAATGGGATGGTAAGGACTTCGTTGATAACCTCGTGCTTGCAAAAGCAAAAGGCAAATGTACGACAGACCATATCTCTCCGGGCGGTAAATGGTTGAACTACCGTGGTCACTTGGACAACATCTCTAACAACATGTTGCTCGGTGCAGATAACGCCTTCACAGGTGAAATTGGTAAAGGTAAAAACCTTTTGAGTGGTCAAGGTGGAATTGAGTTTGCTCAAGTAGCTCGTCAATACCAAAAAGCTCATCGCGGATGGGTGATCATCGGTGATGAAAACTACGGTGAAGGTTCTTCTCGTGAGCACGCGGCAATGTCTCCAAGATTCTTGGGTGGTACAGCGGTGATCACAAAATCTTTCGCTCGTATCCATGAAACAAACTTGAAAAAACAAGGCGTGCTCGCTTTGACTTTCGCGAATCCAAAAGATTACGACAAGATCCAAGAAGCAGACCTAGTAAGCCTTGTTGATTTGAAAGATCTAGCTCCTGGCAAACCAGTGAAAATGATCGTGAAGCACCAAGACGGCACGTCTGAAACTATCGAGTTGAAACACACTTACAACGCAGAACAATTGAAATGGTTCCGCGCGGGAAGTGCGTTGAACTTGATCCGCGGTCTATAATCGGCGGACGCCGGCAGAGCCGAAGCGCCTGTGGCGCGTAGGCTGAAGCAGTATTTAAAAAGCCTCAGGGGAAATCCTGGGGCTTTTTCTTTTTCTCGGATTGAGACAGGTTGAAGAGCGAGTCGAGGGGAGCTGTGGAGATGAGACGGTCTCAGTTTCAAGAGGAATATGTTCGGTTGAAACCAGTTTATGGTCTTCGTTCTTAATATGTTTTCACGTAAATCCGATAAGCTTACGACTTTTAAAGGTGAACCATGGCTTTGCAACTCTCATTCAGTATCAGCGACAAATGCACGACCATTCTGCTTAAAGGCAGTTTGAATGAGTACTCGTCGGCGTTGGATGGGGTTGAGGTGAATCCTCACTTTGATTTGAATATCGACCTGAAAGATCTAAAAGGGATTAACTCTTTGGGGATTCGCAACTTTCACGGGTGGATTCACAAAATCAAATGTCAGCGTTTGCGCCTTTTCTATTGCCCAAGACCCTTCATCAATCAAATGAATCTTGTTGAAGGCTTCTTGCCGGATAAAACGGAAATCGAAAGTTTCTTTGTCCCATATTATTCCGAAAGAACCGGAGAAGATGCGATGGTGCTCTTCACGAAGTATTTGGAATACCGGAAAACAGATGATCAGGTTCATTTAAGCATCCCTGAGACGTTGGATTCCCAGGGAGTTAAAATGGAGCTGGATGTTTTCAAAGACCAGTACTTCCGTTTCTTGGACAAGTACTACTAACTATTTACATTTAGAAATCACGGATTCATTCACATCGTCACCGCTGTCGCCAATAGCGCTGAGGATAAGAATGTCATCGTTTTTACTCTTCCAGTTTTTCCAAAGATCAGATTGCTCCGAGAGGAAGTTGTTCAAAAAGCCATCTTCTTCATCGTCGGCGAATAACTCGGTGTGATTTTTAAATTTATATCCCCAGAGGTTCATCTGATCGGAATAAGCCACGTCCGTCAGACTTGAAGCCACTCTGGGCACATCATGGGGATTGCCTTTGTAGCAAGTTGCAAAGCCATTGATGGAGTTTGCCGCCGGGATCAATTCTGAATCGCGCATCACATATTCATAATCTTTGCCGAGAGCAGCCAAAGATTTCTCGATGAGTTGATCTAAGGCTTCAAACTTTTTATATCCATCTTCGCCAGTGGAAACTTCCATGTATAAAGGGATGAGGGGAGCGCCGACAGCTTTCAATTTTTTATTGATTTCAATGGCAGGAACCGGATCACGGTCGCCTTCGATGTAAACAGGAATTCTTAAAGTCGCAGTAGCAAAAACATGAGAGCTAAAAAGCAGAGTCGTAAGAGCCAAGATCATTTTTTTCATTTATCACCTTCAGGGTTCAGTTCTTTGAATGCGTTTGGTATAGCCAGTGCCCGTCAGGATGTGAAATGAATGGATATTTAAATTATATTCTATAAATGAATATTAAAAACGAGGGCGAAGACCCCTTATTTTTGATCTGGAACCACGGGGATGAGAGTGAGGTTGTATTTTTCACAAATGGAGGCGAGTTCTTTAGACTGAAAAAGATTTTGTAAGTGAGCTTGCATTTTTTCAAAGCGCTGTTGAGAGATGCTTTTTTTAGAAAAGATAAGACTGTAACCCACATCTTCACCCAGGCTTTTCACCTCGATCATACGGCTGCGATTCTTTTTTATCCAAGCATTGGCCACGTCGCGATTGACATAGGTGAGGGCGTATTTCTTGGTGTTCGCCTTTCGCAAAGAAACATCGGTATTTACTTCGGGATGGATTTTAATTTTGCGATCAGCATACTCTTGCGCTTTCAGAAGACTTACTTCCGTGAGTGACGGTGACATGACTCCGACACCGAGTCCTTTAAGATCATCATAAGTTTTGATTTTGTTAACATACTCTGGGGCGCCAAAAAAAGCGTAGCGAGTGGCGAAAATTTTTTCGCTGAAATAATAAACGCTATGTCGTTGTGGAGACTCCGCCAAGGGGCAACCGATATCAGCATCTCCATCTTTCAACATCGTCAGAAATTTGCGAAAAGGTGCGAGCTTAAATTTGCAGTGAATTTTCTCCATTTGGCAGAGTTTTTGGATGATCTCATAACAGGCGCCTTGAATTCCCTCTGAGCCGGATTTGAAGTAATAGGGCTCAAAGTCATGGCCAATCACGACATAGGCGTTGGCACTTATTGAAACAAGCAAGGCAAATAGGAAAGCGACCATGCCTCTAGCATAACCGATGCGGACATGATCTTTGATGAACCCCGTTTACTTCTTGTAGAAAAACACCCCGACAAGAAGTCTTTACAGAAGATTTGTGAAAAATTTCGGACCTATTGTGAGCCAGATATAGAAAGCAATGGAGTTGAACAAAATGGCCCATAAGAGTCTGTTGCGACTTTTCGCGCTCAATGGCACTTCGGTGCGTAAGACGCGATAACCCAAGACCATCGAATAAAAATTGCAGATCAACGGAATAAAAACACAACCCAAGATGGCATTCCAAAGTGCCTTTTTCGCAAGGGCTTGAGTATCATCACTCGATGTCTCAGGCGCAACTTGCAGACGAGGACGCTCTCGGCTTTCCAAAGTTTGCGAAGCATCCATGTATTCGTGTTCAGGAATTTCCAAAGTGAGTTTGCCCAAAAGATTGCCCAAGTGCGGAGCTACACTTCTTGTCTGTTCATCACGCACACGAGGATGAAAGCCTTGGGATTCCAGAAAAGATTTAATGACCTGCGCCTCGCCAATGTCGGCGCAATCCATTAAAAATACGAAGCCGGAGTTTTCTCTGTTCATTCCTAAATCTTCGTCCATTGAAGACTGTCAGACAACATATTTTATTTGATGAGTTGGATGACGTCCAAAGCCGCTTGATGAGACGCCTCAAAGCAAGGAGTCATCCAGTTGTCTTGGTGCGCGAAGTGAATCAAATTTTTGACGGGAGTTGCAGCTAATTGAGCTGTTCCGTCAACAATCATTCCTTTGCGTGACAAAGGCACCGCGTGTCCCCAACGAGTCATACGGATGCCGTGGATGTCGTTCATTGTCAGATTCAAACCTTTTAGAATAGGCTCTACGTCCGCCAAATATTTGTCTCTGTATTTGTCGTGTGAAATCGGATTGAACAAGAACTGGCGGGCTCCATCGTAGGGAATGCCATGATAAAGAGTAAGCACGCTGTGCTCTGTCTGATCTTGTTGCGCCCATGTTCCGAAGCAAATATCTGTAAAGTTGCGATCACCACGTCTCATTGCAGTTGGAGACGGAGGCACACTGCCTTTTAAGCAGTACAATTCAAAGCTCGGAGTTTGGAACGGTTTCTTAGTGATCACGTTACCAACAAGGTAAGCGCGATACGGCAGCATGCGCATTGTATCGCTTTGCTCTTTGCTGAGTTCCGGAATCAAACGGTTGGCCACGAATTTAGGGCAGGCCATCACGACATGACGAGCGCGGGCTTTTTTAAGAACGCCCATGCCGTCTTCAAAAAGAACCGTCACAGAATCTTTTTCTGTTTTCACACGCATGACCATGCAGCCAGAGCGTAATGAATTTTCCCCGGCGTCTTTGCGGATTTGTTGCGCCATTTTATGTGCGACGTAAGCGTTGCCACCTGGGTAAGCCAAGATTGCGCCCGTTTCAGCGCTGATAAAACCAAGATATTGGAAAGCAGAAAGTTCATCTGTAGATCCGCAGAAAGAACTCCAACCGTAAAGTTGCAAGTATTCTAAAAGATGCGGGTGAAGCTCACCAAATTCTTTGGCAACCCACTCATCCACAGTCAAGCGATCGTGTTCTTTTGCAAAAGCACCGTCAAAGCTAAAGTCGACTTCGTTATAAATCTCTGACAGACGATTGTGGAATTTTTTGAAATCACTGTGGGCATCCGCGGTTGTAGCACCTTGCCAGAAAGGTTTTGCGACGCGGTCTTTAAAGAAAACAGAAGTGTCTTCGCCATTCTCTTTGCGAGCTTTGTCGTGAATGTTCAATTCTTTTAAAAGGGCATCCAGTGGAGTGCCTTCCGCAGGCTCACAAAGGTAAGCAGCACCGATGGAATAACACGCGTCTTTGTAAAGCTCGCCTTTGCTGTTTCCGCCTAAGCGAGTGTCAAACTCGAGCAAAGCGACTTTTTTATTGCGAAGATAGTAAGCGGAACTCAATCCCGCGATACCGCCACCGACAACGATGACATCAAGCTCTTCAGTCACAGCGGGTTCGCCGCCTTTTTTATCGATATAGCCGTCGATATTCCAAAGAATGTCGTGAGGACGGTCAATGTTGTCGCCATTAAAATCAAGGCTTGAAGATTCATCAGCCGATACGCGCGCAATCGGAAGGTCGTCATTGAGTTTTTTAGCCACCCATTCAGAGCCTTTTGCGAGGCCTTTTGAAGGAATGGAAGAGAGGGCGGCAAGGGAAACTGTCGTCTTTAAAAAATCACGTCTTTGCATTTAAACCTCTGGGAACAGTCCAGTTGCACATCCTGGCGCCCAGCGCACTAAATAAAGTTTTCTTCGGAAAATCACAAGAGGAGACGCCGGGGCCTCCTCTTGTTGAGAACGTATTGAAATTGCGGAACGCCAGGGACCTTTTTAATGAGGCTGAACAGTCTCGCAGGGCTCAATAGTGTAAGATTTTCTAAAGAGCAAAGTCCAATGGTCGGCATTGCGGTTCGAGATATGACGGTAAACGGGAACCGTCACCGTCAATGGGTAAGAGCCACTCACTTCGACGTCTTTGCAGATACGTTGGTTGGTATTCCAGAAGCAGTCTTCAACCACGTGTGTGTAGTTGATCGGTGTGGAAAGATATTCTCTTCCGACCACGACAACTTCCATGCGGTCGCCGAAGCTGCGAGTCTCGGTGATGTCCACGGGTTGTTTTGTGCGCAACTGATCGCCATCTTGGCAGACGAACATATAATCAATGCTACGACCCATATAAACTGTCGGGGCCTTCACATCGAGGTATTTCACGCGAAGAATTTCATCCCATGAAGAGTCGGCTGTGACCAAGGCGTGAGAGTAAAGAGCTGTCGAGGAAGCAAGGGCAAGAAAAAGAGCCATAATTCGTTTCATATTATCTCCTAAAAAGTTTTTTAAATTTTTTTGTTCCCTGTGCACAAGAGAGCGGGCCTACCTTCTCTGTAAGTGAGCAAGCGCTCAAGTTACCATCCAGTAAACCGAGCTTCGTTCACGGATAACTGTTCCGTGAAATTTCCACCTAACGCCTTGAATCAGAAAGAAAAGACGTGAAACTCGGGAGGTCTTTATGTAATCAGGTCAGCCATGAAACTAGAAATGCCTTTGCTCACGGAAAAATTAAATAAGCCTGAAGTGATCGAAAAATCTTGGGTGATCACTTTGTCGGGAAATCGTTTTAACATTCTTAATCCCGATCCCAATGCCGTGAAGATCGAGGACATTGCCTGCGCTCTGGCTCGTCAGGCGCGCTTTAACGGACACACGCGTTTCTTTTATAGCGTTGGTCAACACTCTTGCTTGGGTGCGGAAGTGTCACCCACAAAAGAGATCGCTTTGCACATGCTTTTTCATGATGCAACGGAAGCTTATATCGGCGACCTGGTTTCTCCGATCAAAGCCTTGCTTCCGGATTTTGAGTTGATCGAGTCCCGCATTCACTGGGCGATTTCACAAAAATTCAACATGGAATATCCACTTCCCAAAGTCGTGAAACAGATTGACCGCCGCCTGCTCGCAACGGAAGTGCGTGATCTTATCACGAAGGATTTGAAATCTTGGAGCATCGGGGACGACGAACCTTTTGATTTCCCGATCATCCCTTGGCCACCGGAAGTGACAGAGGCGCGCTTCTTAGAATTGGCGCGAAATCTTTTGAAATAAAAATAAAAAACCCGAGTCGATGACTCGGGTTTTTGTTTAAAAAGCTGCTTTAGCTTCGCTTTGCGGCCTCACGGCCACTAAGACTTAGGAACTTTAGATTCATCGACAGTGATTTCGATTTCAACGCGACGGTTTTTAGCGCGAGCTTCTTTTGTTTTCGCTGGATCAATTGGATTTTCAGCACCCATACCGATGGAAGTTACAGTCGGAGCAGGAACACCCGCTGCTACAAGTTGCACGCGAACAGCGTCGGCACGTTGTTGTGACAATGGGTTGTTCACCATTGTTGAACCTGTGTCGTCTGTGTAACCTTTTACAGTCAAAACATTCTCTGGGTATTTTTTCATGATCGCAGCAAGTTGACCAATGTTTGATTTTGCTGCTGGTTTCAAATCTGCTTTACCAGTGTCGAACAAGATATCACTTTTAAGTTTTGTGATAAGGCCTTGCTCAGTTCTTTTTGTCTCTGCAATTTTCGCAAGCTCTTTTTGTTGCTTGTCCAAACGATTGCCGATAACGCCACCAAGTCCTGCTCCAAGAGCAGCACCAATCAAAGCGCCTTCATTGCGTCTGCCAGTTTGATGGCCGATCACCGCACCAGCTACTGCGCCAACGGCAGCACCGATACCAGCACCTTTTGCTGTGTTAGGGTTTTCTTGAGTAGTTGCACAACCAGTCGCCAACATAGCAACCGCTGTTCCGATAAGAATCAGTTTTTTCACGGGGTCTCCTTGTTTGAGAGTTCCATTATCGAAATAACTGTCAAAGAAGATCAATATTAGAGTCGGCGCGTCCAGTGAGACTCTAACTTTGGTCGAATGCGTCAGTTCGTCCTCTGTTTACCTTATACAGGCCTTGATTTATGCTTTTCCCAGACCCAAGAAAGGGGAAATCTATGACTAAGATCTTTGCAGCAAGTCTTCTTTCCATCGCTCTTATGGCCGGTGTGGCCCATGCAGCGGAGGATCGCTTGATCATCGTAAATGGAGTTGCAGAAAAAGGCCTGGACCCGAATATGGTGAACCTAGGTATTGAAGTGTGGAGTAAAGCTTCCACAGCAAAACAGGCTCAACAATTGGCCGCAAATCAGTACAAACATATCAAAAAGACTTTTGATGAATACAAAATCAAAAAAGAAGATATCCAAACGGACAATTATTCTTTGAATCCAGAATACGAATATGACCAAAAATTGCGTCAGAATAAAATGACGGGTTTTCGGGTTAGTCAAAGTTTGACGGTGACTTTACGTAAAGTGGAGGACGCTGGGAATTTCCTGGACTCTTTAGTCACAGAGAAAAAATCCATGGATTCCGGTACAAATGTGAATTCGATCAGTTGGGATTCAGATAAAAGATCACAAGTGGAAACGGCCGCTTTGGGTGACGCTGTTCGCGCGGCGAAGATGAAAGCCGAAGAGATCGCTAAAGCTGCGGGAGTCAAAGTAAAAGGTGTTTCGAAGATCAGCCACTCCACAGGTCATGTGGGACCTCAGCCGGTTTTCCGTAACTATGCCATGAAGATGGAAGCCGCGGACTCGGCTCCAACAGAAGTTTCAGCAGGACAAATCAAAGTTCGTGTTGAAGTGACAGCGGAATACGAAATCAATTAATTATTTTTCGAGAAGGGACTTTAATTTTTTAAGGTCCTTTTCAACTTGCTTTGCATCTTTCTCAAAATCTTGATCAGTGACTTTGGGTAAACGGTAGAGAGTAAAAACAACCTCGCTGCCGTCGCCATTCTTGAGCACTCGGAATGGGTTGTGGTTGGTTTCGCCCGAGGGCAAAGTCACGTCGTGATCCAGAACTCCCAGATTGTTTTTTTCGGCGAATTTAATTTTAACTTTTCCCATGGGAGATTCTGAAACCCAGAAGTCACCGGATTTAATTACCGAGCCGCCACTCAGTCCCTCCGCCCACTTCGGAAGATTCTCGGGGTTGGAAGTAAATTCATAAACCTCAGAAGAAGGGTGGTTGATGGATACGCTGATATGTCTTGCGGGAAAAGTCATTGGTTTCTCCTTCGTCTTTTGCTTTGAAAGGGGAGCGGCTGCGGAAACGAGAAAAATAAATAGGAGAGTTGGAAAGAGTTTCATCGAAAGACGCTCTTTGTTTGGCAAAAACACTTCCTAGTAATGATATCGAGTTCTTAGGTCACTGTCTTGAAATTATTATGGCCAAAGTGTTGTCTCTTTATCTATGACATATATAATTTTTAGTAAAACAACAAGGCTGGGCACGCGTTGCTTCTGTTCAATGAACTTAATTGTTGCGACGCTTACACACGCGAGTTCGGCAAGCGTCTCTTGTGACATATTTTTCATTTTTCGATACGTTGCAATCTTGCTTGAAATCGCCGTTAATTGGGTCTTAACGAATGCCTTATCAGCGCGTCCATTGAACTCGACGTTTGTGAGCCATAGCCCTTCATCATCATTATTTTTCTTTTGCTTTTTGTGGCGCATCATTCGTTATTTTTAAGTTAAGACTACATAGTGTAACAGCTACATAATGTAGCTAATAGCCTGAAATGAATAAGCTTTTGAAAAACATAGTGAAAAATGTTCAAAGGCATGAATTTTTTTTGACAAGAAACAGGACTTTGTTTTCAGGGAAACGTTCCGAGAAGGCCTCTATCAAAAACAAAATCAAAGGAGAATATCTTGGGGAAAAAGAGTCTTAATTTTAAAGTGGGATTTGTAGTTTTAATTTTAATGGTAGGTGCTGTCGCCATTTCATCTATAGGTCTCAGTAAAATGGAGTCCCTGAATACGGCTATAACCAAGCTGATTTCCGGGAATGTCGCGCGAGTTCTTCTAGTTAAAGACATTCGGGGGTTTGTTGATCTTCAGGCTTTGGATCAGCGTAATCTTATGCTTGAAGAATCAGAAAGCGGCATGTCCGTGATCAAAAAAAATATGGATGAGCGTCATCAATCTTTGCTCAAATTGATGTCTGATTTTGAAGGGAAAACGAATGAAATCGGGAAAAAAGAAATCGCTGAGATCCGAGAAGGATACGCAAAGTGGTGGGAGGCAAACCAAGAAATTACAGCCCATGCGCTAAAAAACGAGAACAAGGTAGCTTTTGAGATCGCCAAGATTAAAGCAACGCCAGTGAGAGCGGCGTTAACGGGCAACCTGACTTCCATGGTGGATAGACAAAACAAGGCCATGAAAGACGAAGACCAACGGACAAATGAGGAGTATGCACAAGCTCGATCCTTGGTTCTGATTTTTAGTGCCTCATCAATTCTTATAGGTATTGCGGTGGCGGCTTTGATTCTAATTTCATTAGGTAAAACGATTAATCGAATTATTTCAGACCTTACAGGGAGTTCAGAACAGGTTTCTGTTGCGTCTCAGCAGATCGCTTCGTCCTCTGAACAGCTGTCAGAGGCTTCAACGGAACAAGCAGCTTCGTTGGAGGAGACAGTTTCCACGCTAGAAGAGCTGACTTCCATGGTTAAAGTTAACGCCGATCATGCAAAGGAGGCCGCGAAACTTTCGGAAAATACGCGTGTGATCGCAAGTAAAGGCGAAGATGAAATCCGCAGTCTTATGGATTCGATGGCAGAAATTTCCAAGGATTCAAAAAAGATTGAGGAGATTATTACTGTTATTGATGACATTGCCTTTCAGACCAATCTTTTGGCATTGAATGCGGCCGTTGAAGCGGCTCGGGCTGGAGAACAAGGAAAAGGGTTTGCGGTCGTGGCGGAAGCCGTTAGAAATCTTGCACAGCGAAGTGCTTCTGCAGCCAAGGATATCACGGAGCTGATTAAAGGAAGTGTTGATAAAATTGAACGAGGCAGTCAGCAGGCTGATCAGAGTGGACAGGTTTTAGCTGAGATCGTTGCTTCGGTAAAAAAAGTTTCCGAAATCAATGCAGAGATTTCCTCTGCAAGCGAAGAGCAGTCCAATGGGATCATGCAAATCGGCAAAGCTATGAATCAACTGGATCAAGTGACTCAAGTGAATGCGGCGACATCTGAAGAGGCCTCCGCAGCGGCTCAGGAACTTTCTGCTCAGGCGACACAGTTGACGCAAGTCGTGGATTTACTAGCAGTCACAATTCGAGGTGGTAAGGAACCCGCGACCCAACTCATGATATCTAAAATGGAGAATTCGAATTCTTCAAAAAATGCATCGACTTCCAAAGTCGTGGCTTTGAAGCCGAAGATCAAAGGCGATAAGTTTTCAGAGAAGGACGATGAGTGGGGAATGCGCAAGGTCGGTAGCACGGAAGGATTTTAATCACAAAAACGGGGTAAGAAATGATCTTGCCCTCTCTAGGGGATCGTATGAAAAAAACGGACTTAAATGATTTCTTAAACTTGCTTAATGAGTTAGTCGTTTCAAATAAAGAAATCATGTCGGAGCTGGATCGAAGCTTAATGGCAGTGCAAGTTATAGGGGTTACTCCTGCACAGATGGCCCGTGTAAGAAAACCTATTGTCGACTTAAAAGAACTCACTCGGGTGGCCGAGGAGATGAAAGTGAAAATAAAACAATTTGACGAGGTGGAGTAGGTTTCCGGCTATTTTGCGTAGGAGAAGAATTGTACGCACTCATTGCTGAATGTCGAGCCATTGACCTTTATGTTTTTTACGTAAGCATTCTTCGCTTTAGTTTTTGTAAGGTTCGCCCAGTCTACGGGCGGGTTTGTGGCTTGTGAGCTTTGCGGATAATAGAAGTGCGTGACAGCAGAAACTCCGTTTGTCTTCGGTCCTTTTAAAAAAGGATTTTCATCGGGAGCTGTCACGACCTTATTGGCGGCTTCCGTTGCGTGTTGCCAATAGACTTTCCAAAGTGGGTGTTCGGTAGGGCATAAGAACAGTGTCGAGTACGTGGATTTTTTAGAAACCGCTGGATTGAATTGGGCTTTTTTAAAGATCACGCCGCGATAGCCTTTGCCAAAACTCTTTTCCCATTTGGGATTGGATTTTGTTAACTCAACACGGTTGTGAACACCCCAAGCGATACTTTCAAAAATGGATTCGCCGTACTTTTCGCATTTCTCCATATTCGTGGAAATGCCTTCTGCGAAAGCCAGTCGCGCAAGAACTTCGAAATCAGTAAGTTGGTTTTTGTCAGCAATGGCTTCATTGCTTTCATCGCCTTGGCGTTTAAAGCACTTCGGTGACTCGATGATTTTACCAAGTTCAATTTTTTGCAAAGCCTTGTTGCTACCAGGAGGACAGAAAGCATCGTTGGCGCGGGCTTGCGAAATCACGACCGTGCTGAAAAAAATAAAACCGACGAATTTATTCATGTTATTGCACCTTTACTTACTACTGACATGGTAAGTCGGTGTCGAAATTAATTCAACAGTTGAAGATGTTTCTTTTTCGCGCCAAAATTTCTGCATGATTGAACTTAGAAAAATGAATGCCCAAGAGTTTTCTGATTACAAGCAATACGCCGTCAATAACTATGCGGCGGAAAAACAAAAAGGCGAAGGGCATAGCCCCGAAGAGGCGCTCAAAATTTCACAAGAGGCCTACGCAAAGCAACTGCCTCAAGGATTAGAAACCCCTGACCAATTTCTCTTTTCTGTGGTCGAAAAGGCAACGGGTGAGTCCGTCGGGATTTTATGGATTGCCAAGAAACTCAATGGTGAAAAGCCCTATGCTTTTATTTATGATATTGAGCTAAAGCCGGATCATCGTGGAAAGGGATTAGGGAAGATGCTTATGAACCTTATGGAGAATGAAGTCCGTAGGTTGGGCTGTTCATCCGTGGGGTTGCATGTTTTTGGCCACAATACGGCTGCGATTGCTCTCTATGAAAAGTCTGGATTCTATACGACGAACAGGATGATGAAGAAAGACTTGAAGTAAAAGGCGTTGATGAAATAACCAACGCCATTTTTGAAGAAGGACTTATTGTACCGGGAACAAGTAAGTCGTCGTCATCGCATTCTTTTCAGTGATCGAATGAATCTCATAGATTTCAATCACAGCACCTGACTGTTTCAAGTTTTGTTTTATCATGTAGTCATTCACGCGAGGATAAACTTTCAAAGGTCCAATTCCAGGAGAGCCTGTGAAAACCGCGACAACGTATTTTCTTTGCGGAATATCGCCTGTTTTAAAATCTTCAGGCAATTGTCCTGCAGGATGTGTCTCGACGATGCAACCCACTTTTGAGCGCAAGCGTGCTTCTTCGACAACTTGTGGGTCGTCCATGTATTCGCCAAAAGTGCGAGCGCAGGGAGCGCCTTGGGATTTCATAAAGTTTTCCACTTTTTCGATCACTTTATTGACCTTGTGGTACGGGCCTACGTGTTCGATATAAACCGTTTGGTAGGGGCCATGGGACGCTTCGCTGATATCAACACCTTTAAAGGCACCAAGATAGTTTGCGAGGAAAAGACCGAATGATGTGATAGCAACAAGAACGAAAACAATGATGTACTTCATTTTTTTATATCCATTTAATTGAGCAGCCCATAGAGGCTGTTTGTTCTTCAGAAACTTTTTCGTTTTTTAAAAGTGTTTGGACGGCGTCGTAAAGCTCGCGCTTTTTGACTTTGCTAGCGTCCTTCCAGGAATCATCAAGACGTCCGCGATAGGCAAGCTTGTGATTTTTATCGTACACAAAGAAATCCGGAGTGCAGACCGCGCCAAAACTGTGCGCCACTTCTTGGGATTTATCGTGCAAATAAACGAACGGATAATGTTTTTCTTCCGCACGTTTTTTTAGATTCGCAAAAGAATCTTCCGGATGACTTTCTTCATCGTTGGAGCAAATGGCAACAACTTGCACGCCTTGTTTTTTAAGATCATTTCCCAGAGTGATCAGACGATCTTCAATGGCTTGAACATAAGGGCAGTGATTGCAGATAAACATGACAACCAAAGGTGATCCCACAGGAAAATCCTTCAGGGCGTAAGTCTTTCCATCTGTCGCCGGAAGTTGAAAGCCGGGACAATCGTTACCAAGGTCAGCCATGGGAGTGAATGTTAATGCCACAAGCGCCTCCTACAAAGAAGTCCAACTGATTTTTTTATCACCGATCAGCAAGCTGCCATCGGCTTCCATTCCAGTGTACTTCTCTTTAAGCAAAGGATGTTGGTTTAAAGCCATGAGTAATGACAATTGATCCGTCGGACTTAAAGCCTCATCGCTATGAGAAAGTGCATCCGTTAACTCAAACAACAAACGATCTAAGAAGGCCATATAGTCTTGACCTAAAAGCGGAGCTCCCGCTGGCAATGACTCAAGTAAGCTTGTCGCGATTTCGACATCTTTCGGCGAAGCCGTCACGTTAAATCCCAGACCCACGATCAGACGAACGTCATCACCTTGAATCAGACTTTCTAAAAGAATGCCCGCCACTTTGTTGGCACCGATGTAAATGTCATTGGGAGCTTTCAAGTTCCAAGGCAGAAACGGCCACGTCGTCGAGCACGCACGATACACGGCAAGACCCACAAGGCACGCCGTTGTTGGTTGAGGTTTGATTCCTAAAAGAAAAGACCAAGAACTTAAAAGGGAACTTCCCGGTTGCGCATCAATCCAAGAATTTTTCCCACGACCGCGGCCTGCCGTTTGATGATCTGTCAGATAAAGACACAAGGACTCTTCCATCAGATTTTCTTCAAAGGCTTCCTCTTTAGCAAGTTCACTGGTGCTGGCTTGTTGGGATTTGTAAGAGACAAAAATATGATTGTTCTCAGCCCATTGCGAAGTGACTTGGCCAATGCGAATGTCTGCTAGAGGTGTGTCGTTCATTAGTCCTCCCACTGGAAAACAAGACTCACGTCAGCGCAAGGGGCTGAGTGAGTCAGTGCGCCGACAGAAATATAATTAACACCGATTTCAGCCACGGAGCGCACACGCTCTAAGTTCATGTTGCCGCTGGCTTCGGTTTCAACGTCGGCAGGCACCAAGGCCAAAGCCTTTTTCAGCATTTCGTTATCCATGTTATCAAGAAGAATACGTTGTGCCTTCATTTCTACGGCTTCTTTGACTTCTTCCAAAGTGCGCGCTTCGACTTCGATCGGAAGTTGACTGTGTTCACGCACACGATTGATCGCGTTTGTGATTCCACCCATCACGGAAATGTGATTGTCTTTAATCAGGATTGCCGTACTCAAGTTCATGCGGTGATTGGCACCTCCACCATGAACCACGGCGCGTTTTTCCAAGTCACGGAACGCGGGAGTTGTTTTGCGAGTGTCCAAAATTTTTGTTTTAGTCCCGCTGATTTGTTTTACGAAACGGCGAGTGTGAGTCGCAATTCCCGAAAGATGGCCTAAGAAATTCAAAGCCACGCGTTCGGCTTTCAGGATTTGCACAAGGTCGCCCTCGATAGTGCAGATGATTTGATTCTTAAGAATTTCATCGCCTTCTTCGAAATGCCATTTTACACGGCAAGAAGGTTCCAAGGCTTGCATGGATTGTTCAAACGCCATGGCTCCGGAAAGAACAATATCTTCCTTGGCTTTCAGGCGGGCGCGTCCTGGGCGAGGTTTAAGAGCAAGGGATTCGGTAGTCACGTCCCCATGGGGCATGTCTTCTTTGATGGCAGCGCGAATGAGCTCCAGCAATGTCATAGCAGTCGACCTCTTTCAAAAGCACGTCGTGCTTTTAGAAAAAACGACGCGCTTAAATGGATTTCTCAGTGTCTTTGAGGATCTTATTAATTTCTTCGCGGATCACACGTTCCGCGATCTCAGGAATGACTTTCCAGCAAATGGATTCAATCATTTCGCGAGCTTCCTCACGAATAATCTTTTCCATCATATTGCTGTTTAAGTCCATCTTGGATTGAGTATTTGGTTGAGCATTGGACGTTGCAGCAGTGGCTTTTGTTGCACCCTTTTGCAGGGTCTCCATCATTTGCTCTTTTACGGACTTTTCAACTTTAGAAACAAAAGAATCAGCACCCACGGAAGGCTTGGCCTTAACAGCAATTTCTCGCTCCGGTTTGGCGAAGCTGATTTCTTCGAAGTCACCTGCAACTTCAATGTGAGCTTGCGACAATTCATCATCCTGCGGGATGACAAATTTGGAGGCAAAATCATTCGCTTCGTTTTCAGGCAACTGAATCTTAAACTTCGTCAAATCTTGGTGAGCCCATCCGCCTTCGTCATGCTCATCCGTCATTTTCGGATTCGTCAATGGCACGGCAGAGAACTCTTCATCAGAAACTTCCAAAGGATTGGCATCCACGTCTTCCACTTCAGGAATATTGAGGAAGCTTTCTTCTTTGGCTTCAGGAATAGCGTAAATGTTTTGATTCTGTGCGGGAGAAATCTCTTCAGGAGTTTCTTCAAAGTCCGGCATTTCTGGGAACGTGAGGAAATCGCTGACAGGATTTGTTTTCGCCTTTTTAACAAGATCATTCACAATCGAGCGCAAGTGTTCGGCATCGAATGGTTTTTCTAAACGGCGATCGGCTTTGCAATCTGTGGCTTTGGCTTCGTCGATTTCCATGAAGCCACTCCACATCAAAACAACAGGGATGTGTGAAGTTTCAGAATCGTTCTTCAGATCCGCGCAAACCTCATAACCCGAACGCTTCGTTAAAAGCACATCGGCAAAAACGATGTCGGGTTTGAAAGTTTTTGTCACAGACAGAACATCAAGACCAACAGGAACCGCCTTAACTTCGACACCGAAGTCAGACAATGCCAGTTGCATTACTTTTTTGATTGTGGAACTCTCATCTGCAAGCAAGACGCGTAAAGCCATAATGAAAGTAAAATAGGAATTTCAATTCTAGTCAAGGTAACATTTAGGCGTGAACAGAATCGATAGATACACATCTTGGTTATTTTGGGGCTACTTCATCGGTGGCCTCTTGGTTTTTTTGACCCTATTTACGGCTGTCGACGCCATGTCCACCATGGTGACTTATAAGGGTGTGGCTCCCTCAGCTTTACTCAACTATTATTTGTATTCTTTTCCAGAGATTATTCAGAAATTGCTTCCCGTCGCCTGTTTGATGGGCACAATTCTCACGTTATCGAGCCTCAACAAAGCCAATGAACTCGTCGCGTTATTTGCCAGCGGAATGAGTTTAATCCGGGTCACTTTTCCAATTTTGATTTGGGTGGTGCTGATCTCCCTTATTGGTTATTGGTCCGCAGACAAGGTTCTGCCGAAGGCGATGAAAGAGAAGAACTACATTCTCTATTACGATCTCAAAAAAGAACCTCACCGTTTTTCCACGATCAAAACGGATAAGATTTGGTATCGCTCCAAGAACTCCATCTTCAATATCAAAACTTTGAATGCCAAAGGGGACGGGGCCCAAGGGCTCACGATGTACTTCTTCAGTGAAGAGTGGGATTTGGTGCAAATGATCACGGCCCGTGAAGTGAAAATCCAAGGGTCGCAGTGGGTGCTTGAAGGCGGAACGGTGACGATCTTTTCCAAGGACTCAAGCTTTCCTTTAACCAGCCAGTTTAAGACTAAGAATATCGTGATGGCCGAGGACTCTAAAGACTTACAAAGTGCTGGACAGACCGCTGACATGATGTCGCAAAAGGAGCTCGATTATTTTATTAAGCGCAATAAAGACGCGGGGCTTGATACGGTCGCTTATGAGGTCGATTATCACTCGAAAATCAGCTTCGCCTTTGCCGGCCTGGTCATGTGTCTTTTAGGCATCCCATTTAGTGTCGGGCGGGCTCGTTCGGGCGGGACTATGCTGAACGTGGGTATCTGTTTGGCCTTGGTTTTTGGCTACTACGTCTTTTATTCCTCGGGGATCACTTTAGGGCAGCATGGGACTTTGCCTCCGGTCATGGCCGCTTGGACCCCGAATATTGTCATGGCGGGATTGGCCTTGGTCCTTCTCAAAAGGCTTAAACGCTGATATAATGGGGGCCTCTCGGAGGTTCCTATGATCATGAAAATCCTCACATTTCCAGACCCTAAGTTGCGTGAAGTTTCGCAACCCGTGGAGAAATTTGGAGCCGACATCAAAAAACTCTCTGAGGATTTGATTGAAACTATGTACGACGCTCACGGTATTGGCTTGGCAGCTCCGCAAGTCGGTGAGTTGAAACGCATGGTGGTTATCGACACTCGTCCTAAAGATGAAAAAGGCCGTCGTTATAAATACGAAGAAATGACAGAGCTTGAAGCCGCTGTTCAGCAGCCTCTGATTTTGATCAATCCTGAAATTATCAAAGGTGAAGGTAAAACGACTTTTGACGAAGGTTGTTTGTCGATTCCTGGTTACTACGAAACCGTGGAGCGTTTTAACTACATCGAAATGAAAGCCTTTGATGTGAATGGCAAAGAGTTTGTTATTAAAACGGACGGACTTCTTGCGATTTGCATGCAGCACGAGTTGGATCATTTAGAAGGAACTCTTTTTGTCGATCACTTAAGCTTCGTGAAGAGCAACAAGATCAAAAACCAAATCAAAAAGCACGGCTATCCGGTTAAGGAAAAGAATGAAGCTGCTTCAGCTTCCGCGTCTGACGACGCTACAGCACTGCCCGCGTCCGCGGGGGAAAAGTGTGATGTGTGAGTAAGGTCCGTGTCTGTTTTCTAGGGACTCCTGATTTTGCAGTGACCTCTTTGAAGGCTCTTCTTGCTGATGAGCACTTTGAGGTTGTTGGAGTTGTCACTCAACCCGATCGTCCCGCAGGACGTAAACTGCAACTGACTCCGAGCCCCGTTAAAATGGTGGCGCAAGCTCACGGACTGAAAGTTCTCGCTCCGGAATCTTTAAAATCCAATCAACTTATCTTAGATGAAATTGCCAGCTGGGGCGCTGAAGTTGGCGTTGTTGTGGCATTTGGTCAAATTCTTACGCAAAGTTTTTTAGACTCTTTCCGTTTTGGCTGTGTGAATGTGCACGGCTCCATTCTTCCGCGCTGGCGCGGAGCTGCTCCAATTCAAAGAGCGATTGAAGCAGGTGATGCCGAAAGTGGTGTGGCTTTGCAAAAGATGGTGAAGAAGCTTGATGCGGGCGACATCATCGGTATTCGCCGTGTGAAAATCAGACCGGATATGAATGCGATGGAATTGCATGACGAGTTGGCTGTCCTTGGTGCCGATCTTTTGCGTGTGGAGTTGATGGACTATGTTCGTGGCAACTTGGCTCCCGTTCCACAAGATGAATCGCAAGTGACGATTGCTAAGAAAATTGAAAAGCAAGAATCCCAAATTGATTGGAATGCTTCTGCTAAAGCCATTGACGGAAAAATTCGTGGCTTTGTCTATGGACCCGGAACTTATACTCTGTTGCAGGGTAAGAAATTGAAATTACATAAAGCCGCGGCAGCGGGATCTGCTTCAGCCTACGCGTCTGCCGACGCTTCGGCACTGCCGGCTACCGCCGCTCCGGGAACAATCACTGCGATTCACGACGATCATATTTCCGTAGCATGTGGTGAGGGTGTTTTGAAACTTTACGAAGTTCAGCCGGAATCACGCAATCGCATGAAAGTGGAAGACTTTTTAAAAGGCAACAGTCTTAAAGTAGGAGACAAACTCGGTGTCTAAAATGGTCGCGCCTTCGATTCTGTCAGCGGATTTTGCCAATCTTGAAAAAGAGATCAAAGCGGTTTCTGCGGCAGGAGCAGATTGGATTCATGTCGACGTGATGGACGGACGTTTTGTGCCGAATATCACAATTGGGATTCCAGTTGTGAAGTCTTTAAAAAAAGTTTCTCCGATTCCTTTAGATGTGCATTTGATGATCGAAGAGCCTGAACGCTATGTTGAGGAGTTTATCAAAGCGGGCAGTGATTATTTGACGATTCACGTAGAAGCCACTCGTGATCCTGCGAATGTTTTAAAACGCATTCGTGAGTTGGGTGCGAAAGCAGGTATTACTTTGCGTCCTCGCACATCGGTGGACGAGATTCTTCCTTTACTACCTCTTTGTGATTTGGTGTTGGTGATGACAGTGGAGCCAGGCTTTGGTGGACAGTCATTTATGCACGATCAAATTGCAAAGATCTCCCGTCTTCGTCAGGAAATTCAGAAAAAAAATCTATCTTGTCTGATTGAAGTTGATGGTGGCATCAACGAAGAAACAGCAAAGCTTTGCCATGAGGCAGATGTTTTTGTGGCTGGTAGTTATGTCTTCGGGCGTGATTATAAGTCCGCTATCGATACTTTAAAATTGTAAATACTCACAGACGCAAAATCCTCTTGAGAAAATTTCCTTAAAAATAAAGGATCTAATTCTAAGGAGGAGTCTATGGCGCATGCTCAGCAACATACTCATTCCCTGTGGCAAGAGCACACAGCTTTTCCATCTTTAAAAAGTTTAGACCAATCCATCACCACAGATGTCTGCATTGCAGGCGCCGGGATTACCGGACTCTTAACTGCCTATCGTCTGATGCGCAAAGGACACCAAGTCGTTATTTTAGAGAAAGATCTCTTGGGGTTTAACGAAACGGCCCACTCGACGGCGCATCTTACGAATGCATTGGATGATCGCTACCGAAAACTTCGTCAGATGCATGGACGTGAAGGCGCAAGGCTTGCTTATAGCAGCCATACCGCGGCCATTGAGCTGATTGAATCCATCGTTAAAGAAGAAAATATTCAGTGCGATTTTAAAAGAGTGAACGGCTATTTATTTTTGGCCGAAGAACATGATCGCCGTGTTTTAGAAACCGAGATGGCGGCAGCGCAAGATGCCGGGTTCTTTGATGTGCATTTGCTGGAGAGTCCTGAAGAGCAATTTTTCGAAGCCGGTCTTTGTTTAAGATTTCCTCGCCAAGCGCAGATGGACCCCGTGAAATTCATGAAAGGACTTTGTGACATAATTCTTGCTCGCGGCGGACGAATTTACCCACAAACTTATGCCGAGAAGTTTCAAGGAGGCAATGACAGTTATGTTGAAACTTCGTCGGGACATCGAGTTTCTTGCAAACATATTGTGGTGGCGACAAATGTGCCCATCAACGATTGGATGAAGATTCATGTTAAAGAAGCGGCTTACCGCACTTATGTCATTGGGCTGAAAGTTCCGCGAGGTACGAAAGCTCCTTGTCTGTTCTGGGACACGGAACATCCCTACCACTATTTACGTTTCCACACGATTCCACATAGTGATTATGACGTTCTGATTGTCGGGGGAGAAGATCATCGCGTGGGACAAGGGGATACATTTGAAGATCATTTTTCTAGGCTGCGAGATTGGGCTATGCGACGTCTCAAAATTGAAGGGGAGGTTGTCGCCGCCTGGTCGGGGCAGATCATTGAGCCCATGGACGGGCTCGCTTATATTGGTAAAAATCCGGGCGATGAGGACAATGTTTTTATTGCGACGGGAGACTCAGGAAATGGAATCACTCACGGGGGTGTGGCTTCGATACTTCTTGCCGACTTGATTACAACGGGAAGTCACCCTTGGGCTGATCTGTACAGTCCCAGTCGTTTCAATTGGCGGGGAGTCACTCGTTTCCTCAAAGAAAATATTCAAACAGGCATTCAGTATCGGGATTGGATCTCTCCGGGAGACAATAAGGATCTTGAGGAGCTTATTCCTGGTGAAGGTTGTGTGATCTCAGAAGGTCTTTCCAAAGTGGCCGTGTATCGAGCAGATGACGGTTCATTTCATAGACTCTCCGCGGTCTGTCCACATATGGGAGGAATTCTGCATTGGAACGATTCCGAAGCGACATGGGATTGTCCTTGTCATGGCTCTCGCTTTAATAAATTTGGCGAAGTCTTAAATGGTCCGGCATTGGGTAATATGTCACCGGAAGAGCGTATTTCTCGTCCCACGGAGAGAAAAAGAAAAGAAGACAGTTTGGATATTTAAAGATTCACCGTGATCGGCTTTATTTTTTCAAAATAGGGTCGACCATTTTCCAAATAAATGGAGCCTTGGTTTTGTTCTAATCCCTCAATGGAACTTTCTACTCTGCGGGCCACGGCGGGAGTGAGAAGTTCTAAGGCTCTTTCAAGATTTACGAAATTGAAGTTGCGAAGTTCGTATGGCTGCAGCTGAATCTTTTGTGCTTGAGATTCAGTAAGATCTTTGGCGGCAAAAAGAAACTGAATGTATTCGCCTTTTACATCTCTATTTGAAATGTAGTCCACAGAGATTAAATGTGTGGGTTCAATGGAAATACCCAGTTCTTCTTTCACTTCCCGATGAAGTCCTTCAAGAGGGGATTCTTCGCCTTCAACGGTTCCTCCGGGCAAGATCCAACCAGGGTTGTAAGTCGGCTGAACAATCAATAATTCATGTTTATAAAACAGAAGCACACCGGCGCCGATGCGTTTTCTCGGAAGAGAGGCGTAGAATTCCCTGTCGTCTTTAAAGGTGCGCAACATAAAATCTCCGGTAAACTTTGGTACGGGAAACCTGGACCTTTTTGAGAAAATAGTGTTTCAGAAAGAGTCTGGCCATTGACCATGCGCAGGAGTCCCTTCAAAATTTTAGAGTATCTATATTTATTTTGGGGTTACAAAAGGAGAAGACTTCTATGAAAAAGCTCTTGTTGGTTTTTGCTTTAACACTTGGTTTTACGAGCGTTTCTCAAGCGGATATTTTGGTTGAACCATACCTTGGTTATGAGATGGGTAAAACAAAAAATAATGACGGTAAATTTGACGGATCACAATTGGGTCTACGTTTGGCCTATGCGGCTCCCATTTTTTTCTGGGGCGGACTTGATTACACGATGGGTGTGAGTGGGACTTTTAAGCCTGATAGTGGTGCGAACGATGATGGAAAGAGAAGCACATTGTATGGCGTTGTCGGCGTGGACTTCCCAATTCTTTTCAGAGCTTGGGTTGGCTACGGATTTATGGACGAAGTGAAATTCGATACTATGGGTAAAGTAAAAGGAAAAGCGACGAAAGTGGGAGTGGGTTTCACAGGTCTTCCATTTGTGTCTTTGAACCTTGAGTACGTAAATGAAAAATTTGACGAAGGTGATACGGGAACTATCGATCCAGAGTTTGAGAACAACTCCTACGTTCTTTCAGTTTCTTTGCCACTGGAATTCTAATTCGATTTTATAAATTTGAATTTGAATTTGAAAAAGAGGAGCCTTGGCTCCTCTTTTTTATTTGAGCTTTATCGCACATTCATACAAACGACTTTGATTTGAATATTTGAACTCGTATCGGGCTTGTAGCATCCATAAGCCGTCGAAGTCACATCAGAGTTCAGTACCATAGTGCCTGAGCCGCTCGCACAAGCTCCTCCTGTGGCATATTTACCTGCCGGACAGTTTGCATAGTACCATCCCGCAGCGGCTCCGGCCACTTGAGTGGCCATGACGATCTCATGACCGACTTTGATATTTCCGCCGCCAAGATCCAGACGTTCTGTGGGAGCCGTTGTTCCTATACCGACATTTCCGTTGTGATCAATCGTCATGCGCGTTGCCGCCGTTGTTGTGCCATTTGCCGCCGTTTGAAACATCAACTTAGCTCCCTGGCCACCGGCTGTGAAAGTCTCTGTGGCGGCAGCGCGAATATTTGTCGAGTAGCCACTCCAGTTATACGCTGTTCCCGTAGCCCCCATCGCGGCAATATTCATAAGCTCATCACCAGATTGTACGGCCGCTGTCGTTGTATAGTTGCCGCGAGCTTTTTGGAAATAAAGCCAATGCCCATAGACGGTATTTTCGGCTCGCTCTAAATAGGACCAATCAGTTTCCACTCGGAGTGGCGAATAGATGTAAATCTCATCCGTAAAATCTATCACAGCAGTGCGGGTTCCATTGACTTTGGTGTAAACGGAAAGACCCGAACCCTCTGAGCCCGCAGTGTTATCCCACATGTAGGTACTTAGTTCGGCAGCGTCGAAAGAATTCGAAGCTGAGTTGACTTCTTTCATATAAAAAGCGTCAGAGACTTCTGCAACACCCGCAACAGCGAGCTTACGACTTGGCGTCGTTGTTCCCACTCCCACGTTACCCGCAAAGTACGAAGGCGCTGTCGCATCATTGGCATAGACGGACCACTTGTTTGTTCCTTGGACCTGATCTACATAAAGACCATAGGCATTCGTGATAGCTCCTGTACTGTTTTTATTTACGGTGGAATGTAACCCCATGGCATACGTGATCACACCTGTGGAGTCATTATTCACTTCGCCTTGAGCGCCCACCGCCGTTGTGACGGTGCCAGTGGATTTATTTCCGGCTCCGGACCATGAGCCACTTAATTTTGTCAGTGAGTTTGCGCCATAGTGATTGGCGTAGCTCACTTGTCCCAGCAATCCACCAGTGATCGCAGCAGCACTCCCGCCACTTTCAGCTCCACTGTATTGAGCAGTAAATTTTGTTGCGCTCGAGCTTGCCGGATTGGCCCACATGTAGTTGAAGGCCGCGATAGCATCGCCCGCCGCCGTACTGGTCGACGTTTCATTCACTTGGAGTTTGTAGCCAGGATTTGTCGTTCCGATCCCCACGTTGCCAGAAGAATCAATAACCATGCGTGGACTGTTGTTTGTATCAAAGTACATTTTATTCGTGCTATTGACGTAGTAAATTTCTCCATTATAGGGGCTTGCGCCGAAGCGAATGATGTCTGTTCCTAAGCCTCCGGTGATAATCATTTCCTGAACAAGAGCACGTCCACTGACTTCGAGTTTTTGCGTGGGGCTTGCGGTTCCTACACCCACGTTTCCGGCCGAATCTATAGTTAAGCGAGACGCGTTGTTGGTTTCCAAACTCAGTGACTGACCATCGTTGGTGCCGACAACCAGAGTTGCACCTGTTGTGTTGCCACCATCAGTCACATATCCACCAGCGGGAAGAAGGGAAGCAGGGATGCGACCTGCGCCATCCAGCTCGACTAAATTACCAGCAGCTGTTCCGAAGTTTTTCGTTGAAGCTGTTCCGAGTCCTGTGATTTGAGTGTTCGCAATTGAAATTGTCGTACAAGAAAATGAATCTGTGATCGCACTCCAAGTCAGAGTTTTATCCGCAGTCGAACAAGATGCGGGAACTTGTGTATTGCCTGTCACTGTCGAACGCAATTGACCCATCCCAAAATATCCCGGAGTCCACTGAGTTCCATTGTGAATAACTACTTGTCCCGTTAGAGGCGTCGTAGAAGCAACATCGACGCCTTGGATTTTTTCGACCTTCGTACTTGCAGAACCACCCGTGGATGTAACATCTCCGGATAGATTTGGAATATCGCCCGCCGCTAAAGAGGCATTACCCGTTACTAAGCCTTTCGCATTCACAGTCACTTTGGCATACGTTCCCGCTGTAACGCCAGAGTCATTTAAAGAAATGACAGGAGTTGCACCGCCCGTGCTGGCAAGAGGTGCCGTCGCTCCTACAGAAGTGACAGAACCCGAAGAAGGGTTGACCCATGAGAGCACGCCATTGCCGTCTGTAGAAAGAATTTGTCCCGAGGTCCCATCATCACCCGGAAGTTGCAAAGAATAATCGGGAGTAAGAGACGAAGGAACAGTGATAGTAACTTTGTTGCCATTTCCTGTTTTATAAATTTGTAAAGTATTAACACCCAATGTGCTTGTTGATACACTCGCTGAAGTGATTGCTCCTGATGTGTTGATAGCTGTCGAACCGCCAATGGTTCCTGAGGTGATCGCATCGCCTGAAACTTTTCCTGCTGTTGAAATGGTCGCAAGTTTTGTGTCGACAATGGCTGCCGTTGCAGAAATGTCTGCGTTGACAATCGTACCGTCAGAAATTTTTGTAGATGTCACACTGCTATCACTTAAAGTGACAGTTGCTGTGGGACTGCCAGTCGAAGTCACGTCTCCTGAAAGACCGGTCAACGCACCCGCGGTTCCATTGTCATCAGCCGGAGCCCACGTTGTGCCGTTGTATTTAAGAACCTTGCCAGAAGCAATGCCTGTCATATCCAAAGCAACACCTTTGATTTTATCAACACTGGTTGTGCTTTGAGTTCCTGAAACGTCGCCAACTAAATTTCCAGTAAATCCAGCGGAGCTGCCAGAGATATTGCCTGTGACATTGCTGCCACTCACAGAAGGAGCCGTGCACTCAAAAGTTCCAGCGGGAGCGATGTGGCGCAAATACTGTCCAGCGGCACACAGAGGAACATTCGATTTGAGGATGAAATCGGTAGCGCTGTTGTTTCCCAGTTTTTGTGCTGACTGTGCGACCTTCGCATGTCCTGCATAAGGAACAGAACGAATATCACTGTCAGGGCTGATCAACTTCCAGCCTGTGCCATCGTAAAACTGAACACGCAAAAGTCTTTTGTCGTCAGCGACCGGAACATAAGTTCCACCACTTTCACAATTCAAAGTAGTACTATTATCAAAGGAATCGAGTAGCTTGAAACTGGGATCTCCAGGATAATTTTTTGTGCCCGTTCCGATAGGAACATCGAAGACGCCGCTTGAGTTGCGCATATCAATGGCCGTCGATGTTTCTTTATACAATACGCAAGTTCCTGTGGGATTCATGATAGAGAATTCAAACTTAACGCCGTCAACTTCCAATGCCTGGCCATCGGAGTTTTTGATTCGCCCCTGATAAGTGAGAGAGCCCGGGCCTGCATAAGCAAGTGCAGTCCAGAATAGAGACATAAAAAAGATGGCCCGAACGTACCGACATTTCATTGGGTTTCCTATGTTCTTAGGTACTTATCGGTTTTCGTGAGGTATCCTACATATTACAAGTATGAAAATGCTCTCTCAGAGAAAGTAAACATACGCAAATTGATTCTGATGAACCAGTTTCTCAATGTGAATCATTTCTCTATAGGAGTCGCTCTAACAAGGGACCCGATATTGCGACGACGGAGGATCGAGGAACGGCCTTTCCTCCTTCGGGCCAATGACTTGTTGGATGGTCCGCATCTTTTGAATTGGCGCCAGGATGTTGCACGCTTAAGAACAATGTCTTTCCATCCTCTGAAAAACAAGGGCCTGTGAGTTCTGCTTCTTTTGGAGCGGTGGCAAAACGAAAAGCTTTTCCTGCAAAAGGCCCCGAGAGTGGAATATAAAAGAGACCGTTGTTGCCAAAAACTTTGTAGTCGCCGTCATTCAAACCATAGTCGGCGATATCCGTGGTGATCCAAAGATTTCCTTTGCGATCAAAACAGAGATTGTCAGGACATGCAAAACCCGTAAGCTCTCCACCATTAACAAAAATTTCGCTTTGAAATGTCAGAGACAAGGGGTCGTTGCCTGTTTCAGAAAACTTCATGATACTGCCATAAGGCCGACTGGCGCCTTTGTTCATTGTGCAATTTAAGAAAATACCTTTACCGATAGGATCTTGGGCGCAAGCCTCGGGGCGATCTAGCGGAGTTCCGCCAGCCAGTTTCGCAGCTTCACGAGTTCGAACTAAAAGATCCGTTTGGTCTAAGAAGCGTCCTTGCAGTTTGGGGTTCTGCAAAGACAAAAGCTCCCAGCGACCTTCAAGAGTATTGGCGACGTAAAGTTTTCCTTTTTCCAAAGAGCCTTTTTCATCCGCGATAAATTTATAAAAGTGTTCGTCTTGAGCGTCATCTCCCATGTACACGACACAGCGACCGTCATCCGCCGTTAAAACCAGAGCGCCTTCGTGGGAAAATCGTCCCAAGGCTGTCAGTTTTTTGGCTTCTTGAGTTTTCGGATTGATCTCAACAACCCAACCATAATGTTCAGGTGCGTGAGGGTAGTGATCGTCCCACGCCATCACGTGGCTTGCGGCGATCAAATGACGTTTCCACTTTTTTCCTTTTTTGGAAAACTTCACCTGGCCATAAAAGTCATGAAAGTTTTCTTCACAAGTGAGAATTGTTCCCCAAGGCGTTTTGCCTCCGGAACAATTTCCTGTCATGCCCACCGCAGTATTTGATCCCTCAATGGCTCCATCAGCGACAAGTTTCATCGGTGTTTTTGCATCGATTCGGAAATTTTTTTCGCTGTCGATATTCACTTGCCACGAGTTGTTTATCTTTTGAATGTGCAGATAAGAACCAGGATGCAGATATTCGTGATTCACCCACAGGTAGGCATCGTTCGCAGAAGCGCCGGGGAAGTAAGCCAAGAAGTCATTGTGTGAACCAAAAAGATCCCCTTTGCGATTGATCGGATCTTGCCACTTCATCAGAATTTCATATTTCAATCCCGGTGCCAACGCTCATGCTTTTCATTAGAGCGGCTTTGCGGCAAGCCCTCGGGCCCAATCTCAATGGAATCCTAACCGCGAATAATGCAGGGCGAAAATGGGCTTGAAAGTACCTAAAATAGAGTCAATGCGCTAGGATGCCTGCTTTTCAGGAGAAGTCCGATTTATGCAAATCACCGGTGAAAATATCACGCTCGAAAGTCTTTACGAAATTGCTCATAATCCAAAAATCAAAGCAGAACTTTCTGCGACTGGAAAAGCGCAGATGCAAAAGTCTCGCGATTATATCGAAGGCCGTATTTCCAGCGGTGAAGTGATGTATGGAGTGAACACGGGTTTCGGGGCTTTCTCTTCCGTGCGTATTTCTGATTCCGAAATTGAACAACTGCAAAGAAACTTAATCCGTTCTCACAGCATGGGAATTGGTGCTCCGTTTACGAAAACGGAAACGCGCGCGATGATGGTTCTTCGTGCCAATGCTTTGGCAAAAGGTCACAGCGGTATTCGTCCTCTGGTTGTTGAAAAAATCCTAGAGTTTCTAAATAACGACATCATCCCTGTGGTTCCGTCGCAAGGCTCTGTGGGAGCGAGCGGTGACTTGGCTCCGCTTTCGCACTTGGCTTTGACAATCATCGGTGAAGGCGATGCGTGGGGAGCGGATGGTAAAATCGTTCCAGTACAAACTCTTCTTAAAGAAAAAAATATCACACCGCTAGAGTTGAAAGCCAAAGAAGGTCTTTCCATGATCAACGGTTGTCAGGTGATGACGTCAATCGGTCTTCTCTCTGTGTGGGAAGCGCGTCGCTTGTTGTGGATGGCAGATCTTGCCGGAGCGATGTCATTGGAAGGTCTTCGTGGTTCACGCAAGGCCTTTGATCCTTTGATTTCAGCAAGCCGTCCTCATCCAGGGGAAGCAAAAACAGCTCGCAACTTGATGAAGCTGATGGGCGAGATGAGTGAGATTGGACAAAGTCATCTGAGCGGTGATCACCGTGTACAAGATGCTTACTCTCTTCGTTGTATGCCAGCGGTTCATGGTGCTGCAAAAGATGCTTTGCGATACGTTGTTAAAGTTCTTGAAACAGAGGCGAACTCTTCAACGGACAATCCACTTGTTTTTGCTGAAGCTAACAAAGTTCTTTCCTGCGGTAACTTTCACGGTATGCCAGTGGCACATGCGATGGATTTTGCGGGGATTGCAATTTCTTCTCAAGCAAGTATCAGCGAATGCCGTATTTCAAAAATGATTTCGACACAAATGAGTGAGCTGCCTGCGTTCTTAACTCCCAATGGAGGATTGAACTCGGGTCACATGATCGTGCAGGTAGCGGCGGCCTCTTTGGTGAGCGAAAATAAAGTTCTAGCGCATCCAGCGAGCGTGGATTCAATTCCAACATCAGCGGAAAAAGAAGACCACGTTTCGATGGGAACAATTGCTGCTCGTAAATTTGCACAAATTTTGCGTAATGCTGAAAACGTCGTGGCGATGGAAATGTTGTCGGCATGCCAAGCTTTGGATTTGTTGGCACCTCTAAAACCTTCTGCGGCAGTGAAAGCCGCTTACGATCATATTCGTAAGACCGTGCCATTTGCGAACGAAGACCGCATCTTCTCAAAAGATGTGGAAGCCATCAAAGCAATGATGAACTCAAATGAGCTCATGGCTGTAGTGAGTAAGGCTGTGGGCGAGCTTGAGTGGTAAATTAAGGTGAATAATAAGGAGAATTTTTTATGACATCAGGGCCAAGAGTAGTAAAAGCTCCAACTGGAAATAAAATGGTTTGTAAGGGCTGGTTGCAAGAGGCCGCTTACAGAATGATTCAAAACAATCTCGATCCTATGGTGGCAGAACGCCCTGAAGATCTTGTGGTTTATGGTGGTATCGGAAAAGCAGCTCGCAACTGGGAATCTTTCGATAAAATTTTAGACGCTCTTAAAAATCTAGAAAATGACGAAACTCTTTTGGTTCAATCCGGAAAACCGATCGGTATCTTGAAAACTCATGAAGATGCTCCTCGTGTTCTTTTGGCTAATTCCAATCTTGTCCCTAAGTGGGCGACATGGGAAGTCTTCAATGAACTCGATAAAAAGGGTTTGATGATGTACGGACAGATGACGGCGGGTTCTTGGATTTACATCGGAACTCAGGGCATCATCCAAGGCACTTACGAATCTTTCGTTGAAGCCGGTCGCCAACATTTTGGCGGCAGCCTTAAAGGCCGCGTGATTTTGACAGCGGGCCTTGGCGGAATGGGTGGAGCGCAACCTCTTGCGGGTGTCTTTGCTGGCGCTTGCGTTCTCGCGGTTGAAATTGATCCAACTCGTATTCAAAAACGTCTTGAAACAAAGTATGTCGACGAAGTAGCGACAGATCTTGATGATGCTATTGCACGTGTCAAAAAATACACGGCAGCGGGAGAAGCGAAGTCCATCGCTCTTCTTGGCAATATGGCCACAGTGATTCATCAGTTGATTGAAAAAGGTTTCACACCGGATCTTTTGACGGATCAAACATCGGCGCACGATCCTTTGGTGGGTTACATCCCAGAGGGCTACACTGTTGAGACCGCAAAAGAATTCCGTGAGCGCGATCAAAAGGCTTATTTGAAAGCCGCTTACGATTCCATGGCAAAACACGTGCGTGGCATGCTGATGATGAAAGACCGTGGAGCTGTGACATTTGACTACGGGAACAACCTTCGTGCCCGCGCTTATGAAGCAGGTGTTGAAAATGCTTTTGATTACCCTGGATTCGTTCCAGCCTTCATCCGTCCTTTGTTCTGCAAAGGCAGCGGTCCTTTCCGTTGGGTGGCTTTATCAGGCGATCCTAACGATATCAAAGTGACAGACGATGCAATGAGAAAACTTTTCCCTCATAAAAAAGATCTTCTTCGTTGGTTGGATATGGCCGAAGAGCGCATTGCTTTCCAAGGTCTTCCCGCACGTATCTGCTGGCTTGAATATGGCGAGCGCGCGAAAGCGGGCTTGATGTTTAATCAGTTGGTAGCAGAAGGAAAAGTCAAAGCTCCTATCGTCATTGGTCGTGACCATTTGGATTGTGGTTCCGTGGCGTCTCCAAATCGCGAAACAGAAGCGATGAAAGACGGTTCCGATGCGGTGAGTGACTGGGCTCTTTTGAATGCTCTTGTGAACACAGCGTGTGGAGCGACGTGGGTGAGTTTGCATCATGGTGGTGGTGTAGGGATGGGTTACAGTCAACATGCGGGACAAGTGATCGTTGCTGACGGTACGGAAAAAGCCGCTCGTCGTTTAGAGCGCGTATTAACCGCGGACCCGGCGATGGGTGTCTTCAGACATCTTGATGCAGGTTATGATCTTGCCAAAGAAGTGGCTATTGAACGCGGTGTGAAAAGTCTTTGGATTTAATCGGCGAAGGCCGGCAGAGCCTGGGCGCCGTGGCGCTCAGGCTCTTGATTATCTTCGTCCCGATGGATTTACTGCATTTCTAGGTTGGGACTGGGCACTTTGTTTCTCTCTATATTCTGAAGAATTCTTTCTAGAAAGTCTCATCTTAGGTTGTTCCGTCATACCTTCGATTTCTCGTGATGGTTCGCGGGGACTTTCAATTGTTGATTCTACTTTCGCTCGGCTGCGAGGCTGAGGCTTTAAAGTTTTACGAGCTTTTGAAGCCAGTTTAGAAAGAGTTTGTTTTTTCGGACTGGCTTTAGCTTTTGCCTTCGCTTTCAATTTTGGTTTTGCTTTTTTACTTGCTGTCGCTTTTCGCGCGTGGGCTTTTCTTCTCATGGGGAACTCCTGTTTAAAAAATAAGAACTTTTCTAATCTATGTGCCTTTCATTATATGCAGGAAAGGGCAAATCACATCATTTCATGATCGTCATCTGTCATTGAGCAAGGAAAGGTTCCACGACTCGTGTCATAAGACTTATTGCGAGTCGGGTCATTCGGGAGTTTTATAAGGCATAAATAGGGCACTTTTCGGGGAGGTCGTTTATGCAGCAAGCTCACCATCGGAACTCAAAGCTCATCTTAAGTTTTTTCTTTCTCCTGATTTTATCCATCCTTAACTTCGATGCAAAAGCGCAAGCGCCAGATGTAGTTCGAGTTGGAAATTTAAAATTCGCCCACTACGGAGCCATCAGTTATCTCACTGAACATTGCGGAAAATATAATTTGAAGGTGCAAGAAAGAATTTTTGCGAAAGGATTGGATATTGTCCCTGCGATCATTGCCGTAGAAATTGATGTTGCCGCCAGTGCCGCAGATGCCGCGATTGCTGGACGTGCCGGAGGCGCGCCGATATACGCTGTTGCCGGTTTTGCAAAAGGGGGCGCCCGTATTGTTATTCGTCCCGATTTAAATATTAAGTCAGTCAAAGAACTTAAAGGAAAAAAAGTCGGTGTTGCCCGAGGTGGGGCGCAAGAGCTTCTCTTGTATGCGGAGCTTGCGAAAAACAATCTGACTTGGTCGGATCAACCCGGAAAAGATGTGCGTATTGTCTTTATGGCCTTCGCGGATCTGAATCAAGCATTGCAAGCGAAAAACATCGATGCCATGTCACAGAGTGAGCCGCAATCTTCGCAGGCTATCAACAAAGGCTATGGCATTGAACTCTTAAAGCCTTATGACACTCCCATGGGAGAGCCTGTCCGAACTCTGGTTATGACAGAGAATATGTACAAAAACAAAAAATCCGTGGCGGAAAGATTTATGAAGTGTTTTGTGGATTCAACCAAAACATTTATTGAAAAACCGGAGCTTGCGCAAAAATTCGTGATCGAAAAAATGTTCAAAGGACAAATCACACCGCAAGACTTCAAAGATGCCATGGGAAATGCGCAATACACTTACGATCTGACCGTAGAGCATATGCAGATCACGACAGACTTTATGCAAAAGTACGGTGTCGGCAGAATGAAAAATCCTCCTAAAGCCGCAGATTGGGTGAAACTGGATCTATTAACAGAAGCAAAAAAATCCATGGGAGTTCCCTAGGAGTTTTATTTGAAAATAGATTGGATATCTGCATTAAAAGGATTCTGGGTTCCTGCGACTATTCTCGTGGTGTGGGAACTCGTTGTGCGTTTTGGCGGAGTAAATCCCCAAGTTCTTCCGGCACCATCGGCCGTCGTCATAAAGTGGTATGAATATCTAAAACCCTATGAGGCTTACGATCCTGCGCAAGGTTCTTACATTGCGTGGCTTTTCTCGGGGGAACTGATCCGTGACTTGCTTTCAAGTCTTTATCGTGTTGCCGTGGGCTTTTTGATTGGTGCGGGCTTGGCATTGCCTTTGGGGCTTTTGATGGGAGCCAGCACTCACGTCTATGATTATTTTAATCCGTTAATACAGGTGCTTCGTCCGATTCCGCCGATTGCGTTTATTCCTCTGGCGATTTTGTGGTTTGGTCTTGGGGATCCTCCGGCTGTTTTCCTCATCAGTCTCGGTGCTTTTTTCCCCGTGCTCATGAACACCATCGTTGGAGTGCGCGCGGTTGATAGCATTTATATTCGTGCTGCTCGCAATCTAGGTGCGAATCCTCGTGTGATGTTTATCAAGGTTATTCTTCCGGCCGCAATGCCTTACATTTTAAGTGGTGTGCGCATTGGTATTGGAACGGGTTTTATTTGTATGATCGTGGCCGAGATGATCGCCGTGAATAATGGATTAGGATATCGTATCTTAGAAGCCCGCGAATTCTTTTGGTCCGATAAAATTATCGCCGGCATGTTTTCAATCGGGTTGTTGGGATTGGCCATTGATACAGGTGTAAGTCGTTTGAACAACTACCTCTTACGCTGGCATCGAGGTTTGGAATGACCGGAACTGCGCAAATTGAAATTGATCATGTTCATAAGGTTTTCTCTGGAGCGGGGAGGGACGTGATTGCCCTGCGTGATATTGATTTTAATATTTCTCAAGGCCAATTCATTTGTCTGCTCGGGCCTTCAGGGTGTGGCAAGAGCACTCTTTTAAATGCGATTGCGGGCTTTTCTTTACCCACACAAGGGCAAATCCGTGTCGATGGAAAGGCCGTGGCTCAACCAGGCCCGGATCGCGGCATGGTCTTTCAAGAGTATGCACTTTTTCCGTGGATGACGGTGGCTGATAACATCACATTTGGTCTTAAGATTAAAAACGAAAATCCCCAGAAGATTGAATCCACACTGACCGAACTTCTTGCCATGTTGAAGCTCACTGATTTCCGAGATCGTTTTCCTAAAGATCTTTCTGGAGGCATGAGGCAGCGTGTGGCCATTGCCCGTGTCTTAGCTCTTGATTCTCCCATTATGCTGATGGATGAACCGTTTGGTGCTTTGGATGCCCTGACTCGGCGAAGTCTGCAAGACGAACTTTTAAAGCTGTGGAGTCATCTAAAAAAGACCATCGTCTTTGTCACTCATTCCATTGAGGAGTCTATTTATCTGGCTGATCGAATCATCGTCATGAGTTATCGGCCCGGCACCGTCAAACGCGACATCGCTGTTCAATTGGAGCGCCCCCGCAATCCGGCGTCGCCTGACTTTAACGATTTAAAGAGAGAAATTTCGCAACTGGTGATGGAAGAACAGAATCGCTTTGAACAAGCCCAATTAAAATCTTCAACAGGCGACTAGGGTTCTAAAAAAATTATTCGTCGTGAAGAGAGCGAGTCGTGATTTTGCTGCGACTCATTTGCATAACTTTCTGAGACATCTGCACAAGGATATAACCCGCACAAGAAAAAGCGCATCCCAAAGCGAGCGTTGTTGACGTCGACATCATCGCGAGCTTTAAAAACTCTTTCATCGAAGGGGCTTCTGTGTAGGAAAGTTTTAAGGAGTTGCGAATCAACAAAGGCAGAATGTAGCCGATCGTCATTAAGAAAGAGTTTTCAAGAATGTGCAGGGGACGACGAGTTAAGAATCCGTTGAGTAAAAAGAGAAGACAAAGAAAGTTGACTGAGTCGCCGACAATTTCCCAACCAAAAGCTTGATAAACTAAGACCAGGGAGCCCGAAAAGAAAAGCGTGTAGTAGATCCACAAACTTCTGCTATGTAAAAACGAGCCGTCTTTTGACATGCTAAAACCCCGCTATTTAATAAATTTTAACAGAGGGGTTGTGATTTGAAATACTGTGACAGCAACTTAATGATTGTCCTAGACCTAGGACTTAGAGGATCAGTTCTATGGACAGTGGCATTCCTTGAAGCGGCAGGAAAGAATTTTGCCGTGATTGTTGTATTGCAACTCAAAGACCTTGTTGTCGTGCTTTTCAAGAGCCACCGACGAACCATCTTTAAGCTCTAGCTGAGATTTCACCTCATGGCGCGTGACTTTGCCTTGAGCCAGCAAAGACTCCACCGTTTCGTCACCTTTGAGTTGAAGACGTTCTGGATAACCTTCAGCATCCAATTTAAAGAAGCGGATTTCTTTTTCCGTGGGGCTATTGGTGTTGTCAGAAGTGATAACGTGGACACGGCGTTTAGAGCCATCAGCCAATGTCAGATGATAGTTTTCTAAAGAAATGTCTTCCGTTTTTACCCCGACACTTTTTTGCAGATATTCAATCAAAGCCTCAGGAGTGCCGATAGCTTGGGCTGCCACTTCAGGAGCACATTTTTGCAAAGACTCTAGGAAGTTGTCTTTGCTTGAAGGAGACGCTTCAGAATTCACGTCTCCTTTTTCACCAAGAAAAGAATCATCCGGATTTTTAGGATCAACACCCTCAACAGGGGAAGCCGTCGTTTCAATCACAGCTTCTTTCTGCGCACCGTTTTTCTCGTGGAAAAGAAGATGTAAAAAGTAGTAATCCGTTAAAAGGCCCAATCCAAAAAGTATCAGGGCCCACATAATCCATGTTCTTATCTTAATCGGTTCCATAATTCCTTTTCGTTATTATTCCTGAGTCAGATCCGGACTCCAAGGGTCCCATGATTGGCAAGTTCTTGCACGCTGCGAAGGTCCACGAACTTCACCCCAACGGTATGCGCTGTCGTCATGAGGATTGTTAGAGATGAGGCCCAAGAACATTCTGCGCTTGAACTCAGCGAGATCGATTCTTTTCCCAGGCAGATATTCTGTCACGCACACAGAGTACGCATTGCTTGCAGAAGGTCCCATTTTAGAAGTCTCTGTTGCAGCAGATTGAGTGATCGCAGGGAAGATTTTGTTGAGTTGATTCAAAATATCACCGCTCAACTGATTGCCGCCATTGATGTGCAAAACTTCACGGTAAGCGCGGCGCAAAGCCATAAAGTCGTCAAAGATACGACGGTCTCTGTTCGGTGTGGAGTACGTGTCGTAAGTTGCATAGTCCATGCAACGAGAATTTTTCTTAAGATACGCAAGACCTTCATTCACGGAAGTCACACGTCCTGTGAAACCTTCGCAAGTTGTTTTCATCAAGCGAGAGATCATTTGGTTGTCAGTTTCTTGACGAAGAGCCAGGCGATTTTGCACGTAACGAACCCACTTGTTCAATGGAATGCGATATTGTTCGTCGCTGTAGCCTGGAACTTCCCAAACAGGTCTGTTTAAAGAAGACTCGGGTCTCCAGTAACGAAATCCTGCACTGCCAGAAACAGAGAACTCACCCTCAAAAACCCAATCAGGATTGGGCCATGATTGACGCTCTTGCATTCCATAACCTGAAGCAGATCCGACCACAGAGTTGTAAACCAAGTGAGGAACGCCAATAGGAAGAATCTCTTTCACAGTCCAAGAGTGGTGATTCTTTTTTGTCGTCAAAATCAAAGCGCCAGAACGAATGGTGTCGCGGCTGATGGCAACCGGATACGTGTCGTTGGGAAGGGAGCGGGTGCTCACAGTCTCATACATGAACCACAAGAACTGACGAAGGCGATTGATCTCGCTTTGTGAATCCCAACGGCTCATTTTATTAGACAATGTTTTGCCAGAAGCTGTCGGATCTTGGATCACGAACGGCAAACGATTTTCGTAAGCAAAGACGATACGCATAGAATAGACAGCATCCGCGCAGTCCACACGCATTCCATAATAAGGATTGCTTTGTCCATTCGGAAGAGACTTGCGGGAAAAGAAGTCCACGCGCCATTCCGTGCGAACCCATTCGGCAAAACGAGCTTCATAAGCAGGGGACCACTGATTCACGTCGGTCCAAACCGCAGCTTGAGCAGAGACGCCCAAGAAAAGGGAGATTAGCAAAATCAAGTTACGAAACATGTCACTCTCCTTAGAAGTGTTACATGGTCGCAGGGGTATATTGCTGGGAAGTAAGGATCAATGAATTAATTATATTGCATTGCGTGGCCTGTCGAATTTTCCAATGCAGAGCGTTAGTATCCCACTTCACTATGCAAACACAGATCAAAATCACTCTATGTGCGTTCATTCTAGCGCTCTCTTCCTGTCAATCAAAGGAGGAGCCCGTCACTCGTGAGAAATCTTTGTCGAAAGGTTTTTCGATGATGGATCAAGGGCATTATGACGAAGCGATTTCTTATTTTGCAGAACTTGCGGCAAGTGATCCGCACTATCACGTGAAAATGGCGCTGGCTTCTGCTTACGCGGGGCGGGCGGGTGTGAAGATTGAGCAAATTTATTCTTTTGTCGTCGTTAAAAATATCTCATCAAATTATCTGCGCCTCACGGGACTTGCCATCGACAAACAAACTTCCGAACTTATGAATACTTTAGCTCGTTATTCGGAACAGTGGAATCGCATTCCCGATGCGACTACAAATGCACGCCGGGATTTACAAAGCGCTCTTAAGGCCCTTGAGGGAACAAAAGAACCAGGGGCTCGTCTTTACAGCGCCACTTTGCGAGTCGTTCTTCTAAAGTCTTCTGTTGTTGAAGGCGTGAAGAGCTGGAAAATCAAAACGACACAGAAAGTTTGCACGGATGATCTGCGCCCGTACTTCGATTGGGGCTTGCGCATTGTCGAGGGATTACTTTTTCTCGCCGAAGACTTGCGAGGGGCGTTCCCGGAGCGCGAGCAAGAGTATCAAGACATTCATTCTCGTTTAAGCCAAATTAAAAAAGATGCAGAGGCACTACCGTGGCCCAGGGAGAATTTGTGCTTCTAAGAATTCTCTTTTTCATTCTTGGGATCGTGGGCTCGTTGCATGTGAATGCCGATACGTTGCCAGCAGCTTTGCGTGACGGAAGTACGCGCTTCTTATCGCGCTCTTTGGGAAGCGCTTGTTATACTCTGGATAGCGTTCAAAGAGGACTTCCCTGCAATCCAGCTTCCGTCGCTAAAGAGCGTAAAGCCCGTTTTGACGCCGATTTTTTTATAGGAACTCAGGCAGAGTATCTGAAGGAAGCCGAAAACCTTTTAAGTGGTAAAGACGATGAGGCTTCCGTGGCAAAGTTCTTTTCTCGTCGAGAATCCATTGATGCTGAAATTTCCATTGAAGCTTCCTTTCAATCCTCGAAATGGGGAGTTTCCATTGAGCCTTATCGACTGGTGGCTGTGACTCGGTTTGAAAACCCAGCGTTGCCAATGGTCGATATGATTATCGCCGAAGAACAAAGCGTAAAAGGCCAGATCGCAAGCTACGTCCACGATAATTTCTATGCAGGTTTGCAAGCCCGTTACACTCACGTGAAATTTATCGGCCAATACTTCGCCCTCAGTGAAGCTGTAGCCGGAGACAGCCAAGATATTTTTGAAGCGGAAACTCAAGATCTCATTTATCTAGAGCCGGGAATTTTATACGCCTGGGAAGATCTTGCGTGGCAACCTCAAATTTCTGCGATGCTTGCCCACTGGGGAGTGAGCAGTCGCAAAACAGAACAATATCCCATCCAGCCTGAAGGACTTCTTGGTGTCTCGATAAAACCTGTTGTGCCCTTGGGGCTTTTAGAGTTGGGATTTCAACTTGAAGTTCATTCGCAAACCCAGAATGCCCGCGATGCGTTTCGTGGTGCTTTGGCTTACAAGCTGGGAATTCTCCAGGCAGTCCTGAGTGTCTCCGATTACGATCACGCCGCAGGATTTTTAGTTTCTTATAAGAGTTTTTCGACGGGACTTTCTTATTGGAATGAAAACGACAATCGGGGTGTGTTCATTCAGTTTGGAGTGACGCTGTGAGATTGATTTTATTTTCAGCTTTCATTTTATTTCTGTCTTGCGCTTCCTGGGGATTCGAACGCGAAGTCAGCTACGAAGGCGCAGCTCAGTGGAACGAGTTTCGACATTTTGTTTTAGAGCAACAGAAGGAAGATGAGCGTGTGGGCTTAGGATATATGATTTCGGGAGCCCTGGCTGCCGTCGGTGGCAGTATCGGCTATCATCAGTCCGAAGAAGTCTTTAGTCGCACAATCTTTGCGATCACATCGAATGTGGGTTTAGCGGCCATTGGTTTGGGAGCAACTTATTATTGGACGGGGAATGAAGTGGATTCCTTCTTTTATGCCATCGACGGGTCGTCCTTATCTTTGGCTGAAAAAAATGAAGTTTTGCAGAGATATCTTTCTAAAGAACGCCAGGAAAAAGAAAATCGCCGATGGATTCGTGTGGCAACTCATGCTTTGATTGCCGTTGCCAATTTGTACAGTGCTTCTCAAGAAGAGAGTTCGGAAGTGCGTTCCGTGTTTTATTTCTTAGGTGGCGCGAATGCGCTTCTAGCCGTCAGCTATTCGTTTTAGTTACTGATCTGTTTGCAGCAATAGGTATATCTGGTGTAACTTGTGATATCTTCTCCTGCCACACCGTATGCACCACCAGCCGTAGTACAGCTGACGTTGATGGCCACATTTCCACCGAATATCGAGTTAGACCAAGCCGCATGACCGAGTCCTAGCTTATTGCCATCTCGGCAGGCGTGGATAAGTTGAGTCGATGAACAAAGATCTGCACCAGAGTCACTGCAAGCGATCAGAGCCACAGGGAAAGTTCGAAGTGTGCTATCAAAGAGCTTAATACAAAATGGATCGCCTTTTCCCACTTTCATGTAACCAGTTGGACAACCTGCTCGTTTTAAAACCCACTTTGACATTCCAGCGTTGTATACGAGAGTGTCTCCATCCTGATAACCCGTAGAGACATCAACGGGAGTTCCTTGGATTTTTGCAACCGTCGGAAGCGGATAACTTCCACTCAAATCTCCTCCAGCAGTTCCACTAGGGGAGCGGGAGTTTGTAAATCGAGCATCATCCCCAGCCGCCACAGTTCCTGCCGCTGTTCCTATATTCACAGAAAGAGTAGGACTGGTGGTGCCATTTGTAACAGTGAGAAAGCTACTGGCGCTAGTGACATTTGTCACTGTTCCAACAGAAGAAGCATCAGAACCGGGCGCCCATTCTGTGCCATTGTATTTAAGAACCATTCCGGTGGACGGCGCCGTAGACGAGACCGGAATATGTTGGATTTTCGCAACTGTATTTGCGGAATTTGTTCCTGTTATGTCGCCAGTAAGCGTGACACTGATAGTAAGACATTGCCAATTATCCGTCACCGAAACGTAACTAGGTGTTTGGTTCGATGAACAACTTGGAAGTGATGTCTTTGCAACCTTGTCTGAAAGCTGCGTCGATAAATTGGCGATATCAGCGATAGCCAATGAAACCGCTGCCCAATTTGTTCCATTGTGTTTTAAAAATTGTCCGTTACTTCCTGTTGGAAGACCTGCGCCCGTTTGATCAGCAATACAAACGAGGCTTGTGCCCGTCGAGCGCAAAACTTCTCCCACCGCACACGTTGGAAGTGTGGCTTTCGCGAAGTCTTTCACCGTCGGATCTAATTCTGTTTTTAAATAAGTTCCGGATGTGCCAGCTATAAGGTCTTGAAACGTTGCAACTTCGGCGGCAGTAAGTTCTGGAATATCGACTTTCGCGCGTAACAAGTTTTTAGAACTATAACTTTCCACCGTGCGAGTACTTTGTGAATATTTCGAAATCGTTGAAAGAGGAACGGATTTCAAAGGCTGTTGAGAAAATGCCTGCCAGCTAGATCCGTCATAAAAAGATATTTTAAGATTTCTTTCGTCCGTGGCTACGGGAGTGTAGGTTGTCGCATCTGCACACGGCAAGGCGGCTTCATTTGAAAATACGGCTTCGACTTGTCCTCCCACAGGGAATATTTTTGTGCCACTTCCTAAGACGACGTGAAATCCACCTTTTGTATTGGACATGTCCACATTGATGATTTGTTCACGATAAAGAACGCAAGTGCTGGCGGGATTAGTGACTTCTAAGATAAAACTGACGGCGGAAGAAGAGTAGGGAGTGCCGTCAGGCTTCAGAATTTTTCCGGAAACATTGTAACCCTCTGATTGCGCGTTGGCGGCAAACAGAATGCTGATTACAAAAGAAATAAAAAATCCGTAAGCTGATTTCATCCCACATTACTATTCGGGAAATACGAACTAAATCCTTAGTTATTTGATTGAATTTTAATCAGTTTGATTGTCGAGGACGAGCTTATAGCCATTGGTGGAAACTTGGGGAGTTCCTTTGTTCTCTTTTGAAACAACGGCCCGCAATTGATATCCCTCGGTTGAAGTTGAGACACCAGTGCTGCTGAGCTCAGTCTCTGCGGGCATGTTCCTCTGGGGAAGGAGATCTTCTGTGGGTTTGTTTCTTAAAACACTCACCTGAGGCGTCACATCAGAACACCCCGAGAGTATTAGTAAAAATAGAGAAGCTCCCAAAATTTGCGATCTCATTAAACAACTTATCGGCAACTAGGAACTGGACTTTAGGACGTTCAGTTTTTGCGCAAATAAACAGATAAGGACTTGATGGATTATATAGAAAAAGGAGAAGACGTGAAGCAGTCTAGGGCATCCTTCTGGGTTTATACATTTTGCTTTCTATCTTTTGCCGCCTTCGGTTGGTGGGAGTTTTCAGCGGTTTCAAACGAAGTTCCAGGCACTGCGGATCTCGCATCGAAAGGCACAGTGGAAACACCTGAGCAGTGTGGTCCTGAGCGCCACTATTTGTTGAAGGATCTTAAGAAGGTGTCTCCTGTCTATGCAGGCACTCGCTCTCAATCTCAAGTCGGACGTCACAATCCACCGAAAGAGTGCGTTTCTTTTATCATGCAGAACTTCATTCCTTTGAATTCTAAGTCGGGTGCGATGTCACAATGTCGCAACGAAAAAGGTGAAGCGTTGTTGTCGCCAACAAAAGGTGCCGACGGTGCAGGTTTCCAACCACCTTGCGTGACAGAACCTTATGTTAATAGCGTTTATAATTCTTTGGTGGATGTCGGCGATTGCCTCAATATTCCAGTGAAAGAACTCTTGCCAAAGCTTTATAACGAGAGCGGTTTGCACGTGAATACCTTAGGCGGTGGTTTTGATGCCGGTGTCGGACAGTTGACGATCAGTGCCCTTCGTGAAGTTTTCATGCGTTATGATGGTATTGCAAATAACCCTTCAGCTCTTGATTGGTATGTGAAGGAGATTGCCAAATCCAATAAAGAGTCTTGCAAAAGAATCATCGCAGAAAAAAGTTCTTATAAGTTCGATATCCCGGAAGGAAAGAAATTGTGTTTCTCTGGCGAAGCTAATGATGCTGACTGCTACACTCCATGGTCTTCAAGCAATCGTTGTATCGTCATGAACATGCCATCGAATCCTCTTAGAAACGTTTTGTTCACAGGGATTTTTTATAGAAGCATGTTAAAGAACGCGACCGGTATCAGCTATTCTGCCGGCAACGACACTTTAAATGGCCGTGCTTACCGCGAAGGTGAAGATCTTAATGGTTACATCGGAGCTGGTAAATTTGTAGAACGTCTTCGTGCTCTTGGAGCGACTCATGCTACTGGGGCTGTAGTAAAACAAGTGATTGTGTCACTGGGTTTCAATGCCGGTATCCGCAGTGGTAAGATCTATCTTGAAAACTACATTAAGCAAAGGGAAACGAAGAAGAAATATCTCAAAGATCAAGACGTTGATTTCCAAAACATCAGTACGGGAAAATGGGCGATCATCACAAATCTTCCGACTTACTGGCGCGGACTTGGTTCTGAGGACGTGGCGGAGTTTGACAAAGCCATGACGTCTTTGGAAGTTCTGCGCGAGTTGGGCCTGGATGCGGTGAAAGCACAAAAGACTTACAAGGACTTGCGTCCTTACGTACAAAAAGAAGTGAAAGCTATTAACGACAGTCAAAAACTTTCAGCGGAAGACAAGCAAAAGAAAATCGGTGAGCTGAAAGTGAAGTACGATAAATATCGTCATCCACTTCTTCAGGCTGTTTTCGCAAAATCAGATGAATTGAGTCTTCCGGAGTATATGAGAATCGCGCACGCTTACTCTATCATCACAGATGCTGGAGCGGGTGGGGCGCCTGGATATTTAAGCTTTATCGCAGCTAAGCACAAACAATTGGAAAAAGAAATGGGAGCACAAGTATGTACAGCAGATCAATACTTACAGTTCTAGGAGCCGTCTCTGCAGTTTTAGTCACGGCCGCATTTTCTTTCCACGTGAGAGCTCCGTTTTCACCAGGTGGCGATGAGGAGTCGATGTTGGTTTCCAATGTCGTTCACAGTGTTGATACGAATTTAAATGGTCTTAATAAAAAAGTTCATTCCAGAATGCCTGCGAGCGCTAAAGTAGAAATGTTGAGACAAACGTTGACGACAATTCAAGAGGTGCGTAAGCAGAACCCTTTGCAAACAGTCGATAAAGAAATTTATTTGGACTATGCAACGGAGTCCCTGGAGCACGTTGCCCAAGACCAGGCTTTTTCTGTTGAAAAGTGCCCAGAGTATAAAGCCCGTGTCATGATTGACTTTGAACCTTATTCGGAGAATAAACCTTCTCATCCGGCTTTAAAGCGTTCCTATCAGATCATTGAGGGTATTTGTTCTTGAAAAATTTTAAAATCATCTCATTTATTGCATTCGTGATTTTTGGCTTTCGTGCTGTAACAGCTTTTTCTGATCCAGACCCGGCGTTAGAACCGCCGCAAATTCTGGCGCAAAGTTTTCAGTACGATAGCCAAGCAGACACGGTTCAAAAAATGTTGTTAGGTGATGTTTATACAGTTCTTCAGAATAATTGGGATTGGGAAAGTAATGCCCTGGAACTTAAGCTCAATGGTGCGTCGACGATTCGTGTGTCTGCGACACAGGACAAAAAGTTCACCGTGACCGTAGACAAAGCGTATCCAGCCACTCTTGGTAAACCCGTCGTTCAGCTGGATCAAAGCCGTCTTAAAGTCACCTTTCCTCGTTGGAATGTTTTCGCCAACGGAAATGCTCAAATCAGCGTTCGTATGATTTCTCAAGATGGAAGTAAGTCGTCTTCATGGGTACAAAGTGCGTATCCTTTGATGCCGTTTGCGAATTATCATGATGAGGTCAATTTGCCAAAAGCCCTTGAGGCGAGTGGCGGGAAGGCCCTGGATGCTTGGCTTTCTTTGTTAATGACTAAAGTTTTCTCGTCTGCTCCCAAAGATGTTTTATATTCGATGGGCGTGGCTTATGAGTTCCCTGTGGTGACTGGCGGTCCTAACGCCGTTAACTCAATTTTATATGTAAGTCCTAAGGCGTACCTAGCTGGTGACGCGAAGGAAATTGCTGACACAGTTGCAACGGCATTGCGACAAGGCGGCATGATTAGAAACGATTCCAGTCTTATTTTTACGATCGAAGTTTTCCGAAATTCAGAAAAGCCCACACCTTTGTTGCAGATTCAGCAGCTAGTTCTTCCATCAATCCAGGTCGACTTTAACAGATAGTCTGGATTGTCCGAAGCAAGTGAAAATAAAGAAATGCAAAGAAATAATAGGCTTTCATTGTTATTCCTTAACGTTCTTGATTAAAAAAATATCAGTATTTGGCTTTCTGACGCCGTCGAGATTGAAAAAATCGACAGAACGTAAGATAAAAGGACGGGAGGTGAGCATGAAAACCGTCATTCTATTGTTGTCATTGTTATTTTTAGTCTTGGATGCTCACGCAGCTGTTGAAGTGCCGATTCGTAGTTCACGCAGTTTGCGTCAACAGGTCGACAGCTATGCCGAGCTTCTAGAGAAAGAAGTCGTGAAGGCTAAGAACACCAAAGAAAAGTACAGAGCCGTCAGCCGAGTCTTGGTACAGATCAAAGCGTTGCGCGACAACAGCGCTCCTCAAGGAGCCCTTGATGAGTCACACATGGATTTGATGGTCTCGGTTTTGGAATCCCTTCCGCAGCAGGGGAAGTTCAAAAAGAAAGAATGTCTTAAGTACGAAAACGATCTGATCAGTCAGTATGAGCCCACAGCCGAAGAAGCTCCGCAAGAGCCGGCTGTTAAACCGGCTTGGACGGTCTTGCAGTCTTTGTGTCGTTAGATTTTTTTGAGTGCAGGTGCTCAAGGATTAATCGGAAATTTTAATTGTTTTAATAAAGTCGACGTAACCAACTTTAGCCTCAGTATAACGGGTATGAACTCCGAGAGTGTCTGAATCAAGCTGATATAATGCGACCGAGTCGTATTCATAGGAATATATATAACTATGTCCTTGAGGGTCTATTAAAGACACCTGGTCATTAATTAGTAACCAACTGCCGTCATCGTCGAGCTTGAGAATTTTATCGTCAGAAGTTAAAACAAAAATTTTCTTACTTGTAGTTACAAGAAGACTCTTTGGTGTGTAAGTAGAATCCATGATGGTCGTCCACGTTGAACCTCCATCCTCACTTTTTTGAATCTGTGTCTGTTGTTTTAAGTAGATATTTCCGCTTGAGTCAAAAGTGATTTCTTCATAGGGATTAGAGGCGGTGTTGGACTCTCGACGAATCTCATTCCAAGTAACTCCGCCATCGATGGATTTGTAGAGAATTCTTTGTGAGACCGGATTGGATTCTTGTCCCGAGAGCCATAAGACATTGTTCTTGTCGACTTTAAGATCATCAAGACGAAAATGTATATTGCTGGTATTTTGTGGGAATGTGCTTACTGTACTCCATGTTGTTCCTCCGGGTGAGCCTTTTCGTATTTCGACAAAGCCGTTCGAGGAATATCCATAAAACGCGCCGTAATATAAGTTGTTGTCCTGATCAACGACAAGGCGTCCTTTTGAGGACCATTGATAGGGCTCCGATGGATAAGTCGGATGAGTATATTGTTCCGCGTAAGCCCAGTTTTGTCCTCCGTCTGAACTTTTGCGAATAAGCGCAGTGGCGCCGGACCGACCCAGAACATAAATGTTTCCAAGATCGTCGTAAGCAGCATCGATCGTCGAGAATTCACGGGTCGGGTCTACGAACAAATCCGGTGAACTCCATGTTTTTCCTTTGTCAGAGCTGATTCCCGCAAACCAAGGATTATTGCTGTTGGATTTCGATAAAGAACTAAGCCATCCAGTGCTTAGGTAGTCACCCGACGGAAGAACGAGAAGCTTCGCGATTTCATTATAAAATTTTTCGGTATAAGCAATGAAGTCTCTTTCTGACCATGTGGCACCACTGTCAGTAGAGTAAAAGTTGAGAGCATAGTTATAGGAGCTGGCTATGGCGTGGACGCTATTGCCTGCTCCTGGAAATAGGAGGCAGCCGTTACCGTATTCTTCCGACTTCAGTATTGACGTGGACCATGAGTTGCCACCATCTGTGCTGCGGGCTATTTTAATTTCTCGATCAGGAGGCGGCCATCCGGGAGGGTAGTATGTGCCTATGGAAACTATTGTGCCGTCACTTAAAATTTCAATTTCACCGACGGTACTTGATATGGAGCCGTAGTTGTATATTTCGACCCAGGTCACGCCACCATCGGTGGTCCGTTTGATATTCCAACTGTTGTTTCCGAACTCTGAAGAAAGATAGGCCGTCGTATTGTTGACGATTTGCAGTTCGCCGTAACCTTGATAATTGGAGGTCGTCGCGCTGCCTAAATCGACGTTCATGTCTGTAAATGACCACGATGTCGCGAAAGTTCCTTTATACAAAACGGCCTTACCTGAAGCGTTTTGGGCAATGAACCAAATGGTGTTATCAGGAGCCACTCGCACATGTAGGATTTTGGCATTATAGGCATTTACATCTTGAGTGTAGATGATGGACCAAGTTTGCCCTTGATCTTTACTTTCTTTGAGAACCCAGCGATTGATATTTCCGGCCCCTCGGGAGTCGTGTCCCGCAGCATAAACATATCCTGTGGTGGCTGAAGTCGCAGTGGATTGGCATGAGCTTTCGATATTCAACTCTGTATCTGTATCGGCAGATGTCCAGGTTATACCACTGTCAGTTGAGCGTCTGACGTACCAGTGAATAGCATCGTAATTATCTGAATCCCATTGGTATCCACATGAATAAGCAGAGTTTAAATGACTGGACATAGCCAGTACGTGTGACTCTCCCTCGTTGTAGGGCTGATAGTGATCGGCCACATTCCAAGTGACACCGTTATCAGAACTTCGTTGGACGATGGCCCACTCCCAACCTCCCGCGGAGTCGACAATGATGGTGCCAATCAATAAAGTTCCATCCGAAAGTTTTGTACCTGAAGTTGGATAATTTTGATCCCCATAGGTTTGCGGAGTTTCCATCACGAAAGACTCGTCAAGTCCCAAGATATTGATGGAGACCTGTTTGATGTCACCCTCGGGAGATGTCAAAATCAGAGTTGTTGTTTTGGTCTTTAAATTTTTTGGAATGATCAATGAGTTGCTTGAAAAATCATAGTATCCGTCGGGGCTCGCGATGGCGTATTTAGAATATTCGTCTGTAGCAAATAGAGAGCTTAGAGGAATACTTTGTCCAGAATACAAAGAGGATTTTGCTAATGGAAGAGAAGGCACAATTGTAGATGAATCAGTGAGCGCTCCATCTAAACGCGCATCAAGATGGCAGTTCACCAAAAAAGGCAATAGAAGTGTGAAAGCGAAACGTTCCAGTAAGTTTTTCACATTTAATGAATCGGCGGAATTTCACATGTTCTGTAGTCTTAAACTACTTCAGGCGTCTCAGTTTAATACGGGGGAGGAAGAAAAAAGGCAGAGAAACTTCTTCCTCTGCCTTCCTGTCGTTTTTAAAATAAACCATTAAAAGTTTGTTACATTTGTCTTTGGCGTTTCTCAACTGCTAATGCAGCTTCACGAACCACTTCGCTCAAAGTCGGGTGGGCATGGAAAGATCTTGCGAGATCTTCGCTGCTACCGCCGAATTCCATACAGACGATCACTTCATGGATCAATTCAGAAACACCAGGTCCCACCATGTGAGCGCCCACGATGCGATCTGTTTTCTTGTCAGCGAGGATTTTCACGAAACCTTCTGTGAATCCTTTCGCTCTTGCGCGACCGTTGGCCAAGAACGGGAATTTACCCACATTGATCTCAAGACCTTTTTCTTTAGCTTGTTCTTCAGTGATACCCACAGAAGCAATTTCTGGATGAGTGTAGATAACACCAGGAACTGTGTTGTAGTTCACATGTCCTGCTTTACCAGCGATCATCTCAGCAACGGCAACTCCTTCTTCTTCCGCCTTGTGCGCAAGCATAGGGCCTGTGATAACGTCACCAATCGCAAAAATGCCTGGAACATTTGTTTGATAGTGAGAATCTACGATGATGCGACCTTGTGGGTCTTTTTGAATTCCCATCTCTTCGCAGCCTACGCCATTTGTGAATGGCTTGCGGCCTGTCGCTACAAGGACAACATCTGTTTTCAAAGACGTGGCTTTTCCATCAGTCAAAGATTCGTAAGTGATCTCAACGCCGTCATTCAAAGTTTTAGAACCTGTGACTTTTGTTGAAGTCAGAATCGTCATGCCTTCTTTTTCAAGATTCTTTTTAAGCACGTTCATGCAGTCTTGGTCCATAGGACCGCCCAGACGGCCTGTGTACTCGATCACAGTGACTTTTGTGCCAAGGCGTTGCCATACAGAACCAAGTTCAAGTCCGATCACGCCTCCACCAACAACAACCATGGATTTTGGCAGTTGAGCAAGAGCCAAGGCGCCTGTGTTAGAGACAATTCGTTGTTCGTCAAACTTCAAGAAGGGGAGTTCAACCGGAGCTGAGCCCGTCGCGATGACGATGTTTTTCGTCGTCAAAACTTGAGTCGTTCCGTCGTTGGCTTTCACTTCTACTTTTCCAGCACCAACAATTTTACCCATGCCGGTGAAAGGAGTGATTTTGTTTTTCTTAAAGAGGAACGCGATACCTTCGGTATTTTGTTTAACCACTTTATCTTTACGAGCCATCATTGTTGGCAGATCCAATTCAACTTTGGAAACTTTCACGCCATGAGCAGACAAGTCGTGTTGAGCTGTCAAGAAGTGTTCAGAACTTTCCAAAAGAGCTTTTGAAGGAATGCAACCTACGTTCAGGCAAGTGCCGCCAAAAGTTTTGTCTTTTTCAATCACGGCTGTTTTGAGCCCCAATTGAGCAGCACGAATCGCCCCAACATAACCGCCGGGACCAGAACCAATTACAATCACATCAAATTGAGTATCAGCCATAGAAGCGTCCTTTTTAGAGAATGGATACACTCAAAATATACTTTATTTCATTGGAATTGGTTATGCAGGATGCCTCGCATTAAGTCGGAGAAAGGTCCTAAAAAGCAAAAAACCCCTGAATGAATTCAGGGGTTTTTCTTAGAACAAGAGCTTTATTATTAAGCCGCTCTTTTTTCAGCGCGTTTTTTCCAAACAGGCTGCATTTTCTTATAGAACTTAACGTCTGTTTTGCAGGCTTTCGTATACTCTTTCGTGTATTTATTAAACTTCTTATCAAGCCATGCATAGTAGCAAGTGTACATATAGTTCGTGAAGAACTTCGTCATCCATTGGTGAGGACCGTTCACAGGGAACTCATACTTGCCAAAGAAACGCGGAATCTCTTGATTGAAAGTGCGCCACCATTCATTGGCTTCTTTCTTGTGAACGAAGTTTCCGACGAACAAGGGCTTACCCTCAAACGTAAAACCCACTTCGTAGCCGTGGCCTACAGGTTTAAAATAAGATTTAAATTCGTAGCCCCAGTACGCATAGTGCTTAGTTTTGTTCATTAAATTTCCCCCTATTGGTTATGAACAGATTGTTTATCTTTTTCGGATTTTTTACGGGGGAGTTAACGTGTGGACAGAAAATAAAAAGGCCCGTCTCAAAACGGGCCTCATGGGAGCCTATACTTCGAGAAGCAATCTTTCAGGATCTTCAACAAGTTCCTTAATTTTCACTAAGAAACTCACGGCTTCTTTACCATCGATGATTCTGTGATCGTACGTAAGTGCGACATACATCATCGGACGGATTTCAACTTTGCCATCAATCGCCACAGGACGATCTTGGATTTTATGAAGACCCAAGATAGCAGACTGCGGGTAGTTCAAGATCGGAGTTGAAAGAAGAGACCCAAACACACCACCGTTAGTGATCGAGAAAGTTCCACCACTCAAATCATTCGGAGTGATTTTTCCATCACGGCCTTTCAAAGCCAAATCACGAACAGCCATTTCAATTCCTGCCAAAGACAACATGTCAGCGTCTTTCACAACTGGAACCATCAAGCCTTTTTCAGTCGATACCGCAATACCGATGTTGTAGTAGTTGTGGTATTCAAGATCAGTTCCCGTGATCAAAGCATTCACCGCAGGGAACGCTTTCAAAGCTTCCACAGAAGCCTTCACGAAGAAACCGTTAAAGCCCAAGTTCAAACCGTATTTTTCTTTGAACTTGTCTTTGTACTTTCCACGAAGCTCCATCACTTTGCTCATGTCGATTTCGTTGAAAGTCGTCAAAAGAGCTGCTGTGTTTTGCGCTTCTTTTAATTTTTCCGCAATACGCTTACGGATTGTTGTCATAGGAACGATTTTTTTATCGCCTTGTTTTGAAGGACCGCGAGCGGCCATAACTTCCGCTGCAGAAACTTGCGGAGCAGGAGCTGCTTTTGCCGGCGCTGCTCCAGCCTGCGCCGGTTTACCGGCTCCAGCACTGCCCGCGTCCGCGGCTAACACATCACCTTTAGTCAAACGACCGTCTTTACCAGTGCCTTGAATTGCTGATGTATCCAACCCTTTTTCCGTTACAATTCTTTGAACAGCAGGGGATAGATGCTGAGAAGCATCTGTTTTAGCTGCCGCTTGAGGAGCTGCTTGAGCAGGTGCTGCCGCTTCCGCTTGTGCAGGTTTTGCTTCTGCTGCGCCCGCCGCTGGTGCCTTTGCATCAGTATCAAGAGTCGCGACAGTAGCGCCGATTTTTACAACCGCGCCAGCTTCGCTCCCAGGAAGAATAGTTAATACGCCGTCGTTTTCAGCAACAACTTCAACGCTGGCTTTGTCTGTTTCAAGAAGCATTAAAACTTCATTGCGCTTAACGAACTCGCCAGATTTTTTTGTCCAGCTGCCGATGGTTGCTTCTGTGATGGATTCCCCAACCGCGGGAACTTTAATCTCTTGTTTCATGCAACGTCCTTTTTAACCTGGTGCCTTAAGCGCCAAAAATAGATTTAACAATTTCCGCTTGTTCGATTTTGTGTCTGTGGATAGAGCCCGTTGCTGGAGAAGATCTCTCCGGGCGGCCCACGTATTCAAAACCA